>JBNMND010000315.1:0-6723 GCA_051274975.1 Planctomycetota bacterium
ACCAAACCCACTCGGGCACCGCGAATCTAGAGTTCGTGCACGGCGACGCGGAAGACCTGCCGCTCGACGATGCGTCGTGCGACGTGGTCATCAATGTCGAGAGCAGTCACTGCTATGGCAACGTCGGCAAGTTCTTCGGCGAAGTCGCGCGCGTGTTGCGGCCGGGAGGCCATTTCGGCATCGCGGACTTCCGAACCGGGGACGAAATGAAGGAGGTCGCGGAGAAGCTCGGTGCGCTGCCCGGGTTTCGAGTGCTCGAGTCCGTCGACATTACGGAGCGAGTCGTGGCGGCACTTGCGAGTGATGATGTGCGCAAGCGCCAGTTGATCGAGGAGATCATCACACCGCGACTTAGGCATCTCTTCGGTGAGTTCGCCGGGCTCAGTGGCGGGCGCATGTTCACGAGCCTGCAAGAACGAGAGATGGTCTACCACCGCTTCTTGCTGCAGAAGAGCTGATGGGTGGTGTTGCTCGGTATCGCCAGTGACTTGATCGCGACGCGCGCGGGTTGCACGACCTGGAGCGCTCCGGGGAACTTGCGCAAGCGAATGGGTAGGTCGTGGCGGGTGGCCATGCGAGTCGTCGGCGGCCATGTCAGGCGCATGAAGTTGGCATTACTCCGCTCGACTGCTGTGTGCGAACGTCGGGGACCGGCATGGGGATCGATGCGGAAGTGCTCACGCATGCAGTCGAACCGGATCCTCGCACCCCAACGCGGTAGCTGCATCGCGAGTCGGTGGGTTAGGCGGCAACCGACCGGATTCGGGTGCCGCGCGCACATGCAAAATCAGCACGCTTGAGACGCCTTAGTTCTGGCGCCTAACCGTTGCGAGCAGCCAGTAGCTACTTGAGCGCGACGTGCAGCTTCTGCACATCATCCAAGTCATCCAGTCGCTCCAAGAACTTGTGCACTTGCTCCAGATCTTCGCCTTCGAGCACAACCGGGTCCTTCGGGTGGTAGCCCAACTCGGCCGAGGCAACGGTCCAGCCAGCCTTGCGAAGTTCGTCCGCGACCGTGTATAGATCCGGGATCTCGGTCAGGAATAGGCCACCAGCGTGATCTTCCGGCGTGCTGTCGAGTGCTTCGCAGTCGTTCGCGCCACATTCGATCGCCGCTTCCTCGGCATCTTTCGAGCCGTCCTCATGGGTCGCTTCGATCATGCCGACGTGATCGAACATGAACGTGACCTTGCTACCGAACTGGCCACCCTTGAAGCACGACTTCACTTCGGGCCCGGTGCGGTTGCGGTTCTCGGACATGCACTCGACCAGCACGGCGACGTTATGGGGCGCCATGCCCTCGTAGATGATCATCTCGTAGTCGGCGCCGTCGGTGCCTTCCCCCGAGCCCTTCTTGATGGCGCGCGCGATGACGTCGCTGGACACCGATTGCTTGCGCGCGGAGTCGACGGCCATCTGCAGGCGGGGATTCATGCTCGGGTCGGCAGCGCCCATTTTGGCCGCTACGGTGATTTCACGACCGAGCTTGGAGGTGATCTTGGCCCGTTTGTTGGCGGTGATCGCCTTGTTCTTCTCTAGCCACTGGCGGCCCATATGCGGTGCTTCCTTTGGGGGGGACGGTCTATCGTGCGGGTCTGACAGGATGGGGGAGCGGCCGGGGTCAGGCAAGGCCGTAGCCGGGAAGAGTGGCTTGGGCACGCGGCTTGCGAGTCGCGCGCCGCGGGCTCCGATGCGGCTCGCCGGCGAGACAGGTGTCCCGTAATCGCCTTCATAGTGGTCGTGGGCTTCCCCGTGGGTAGCCTTCTCCACCCCTATCGAACCCCCACTCTAGTCAGGAGACTCGCTTGAGCGACGCCAGCGCCGTACCCGTGCCGAAGGGCCATCCCCCCGGCCTTTACATGATGTTCTTCGCGGAGCTGTGGGAGCGGTTTTGCTACTACGGCATGCGCGCTCTGCTGGCGCTGTATGTCGTTCAGCAGTTCCACAAGCCGCAGGAGGAAGCGTCGCTGTCATTCGGTGCCTTCACCGCGCTCGTATATGCGACTGGCATCTTTGGGGGTTACGTCGCAGACCGGGTGATTGGCTATCGCCGGTCGATCATTCTCGGCGGCCTGGTGATGGCCGCTGGTGAATTCTGTCTGTTGGTGCCAACGGAGTCGATGTTCCTGTTGGGGCTCGCTGGCATCGTCGTCGGCAACGGATTGTTCAAGCCGAACATTTCGACGCTGGTCGGCAAGATGTACGAGCAGGGCGATCCGCGCCGCGACTCGGGCTTCACGATCTTCTACATGGGGATCAACATCGGTGCGTTGATGGCACCGCTCGTTTGCGTGGCCGTGTCCTACTGGATGGGCACGCCGGCGTTCGAAGTCGATGGCATTACCGCCATCATGAAGGACGGCGCTCAGGTCATCACTCCGGACTACCGCTGGGGCTTCGGCATCGCCGGCGCCGGCATGTTGCTCGGCATCGGTGTCTTCGCGGCGGGTGGTGCTCTGCTGCAAGGCAAGGGCGGCGTTCCGGAAGGCAAGGAAGGTATGAAGTGGACCGTCATCACGACGGTGTGCTGCATCGCGTTGACGCCATGCATCTGGTGGTTGCTCGCATACAAGGAAGTTGCCGGTTATCTGCTGCTGACCTTGTCGGGTGCGATGATCGCGTTCTTGATCTACTCCGGGATGAAGCTCGGCAGCGTGGTCTCGCAGCGCTTGACCGCGTTGATCATTCTACTGTTCGTCAATGCGCTCTTCTGGGCGTGCTTCGAACAGGCAGGCAACTCGCTAAACTTCTTTGCTCAGGACCACGTTGGCGAGCAAGGCGGCTTCAAGTTTGAATGGTTCCAGTCGGTCAACCCGGTCTACATCATCGCGATTGCGCCGGTGTTCGCGTGGCTTTGGGTCTACCTCGCCAAGCGCAACAAGAACCCGTCGATCCCCGCCAAGTTCGGCCTCGGCCTGATCCAAGTTGGTCTTGGCTTTGCGGTCTGCCTGTTGGCGATCTCGTCGTTCGAGTCGAACAGCACCGGCATGTTCCTGTCGCTGTTCCTGGTCTACCTGTTCCACACCACTGGTGAGCTTTGTGTCTCGCCGGTTGGCTTGTCGATGGTGACCAAGCTCGCGCCGGCGCACATGACCGGCATGGTGATGGGCGCGTGGTTCTTGTCGATCTCGATGGGTAACTACGTCGCTGGTATCTTCTCGGCGCTTGCCGGTGAAGGTGCTCCAGAAGGCGAAGGTGCACCGCTCAGCGGCTACACCGGCGCCTACACGCCGATCCTCTACATGTCGGTTGGCGCCGGCATCGTGCTGTTGCTGCTCGCTAAGCCGATCAACAAGCTGATGCACGGCGTGAAGTGACACGCCGCTAGCAGTCTCACAACGCGGCCGTCATTTGACGGCCGCAGTCATTTTCAATCTCCCCCTCGCTGTCCCCCTCTGAAACCATGTTCACTGGCCACCCCAAAGGTCTCTTCCGGCTGTTCTTCATCGAGATGTGGGAACGCCTCGCGTTCTACACGATGGTCGGCATCCTGTTGCTCTACGCGACGGACACCGAAACAGGCGGCCTAGGCTGGTCGAAGGACACGGGCAACGAGATCTACGGTCTCTACCTCGCGTTCGTCTACTTCACGCCCTACGTCGGTGGCTTGCTCGCTGACCGCTTCCTTGGCTATCGCAAGGCGGTGTTGATCGGCGGGCTGTTGTTTGCGACAGGGTTCTTCTTGTTGGCAACCGGACAGCCTTGGGCATTCCCGGTTGGCCTGGTGTTCCTCTGCTGCGGTAACGGCTTCTTCAAGCCGACGATCTCCGCAATGGTCGGCAACCTCTATGAGAAGGGCGACCCGAAGCGAGATGCCGGGTTCAACATCTTCTACATGGGGATCAACATCGGTGCGTTTGTGGCCAACTTCTTGGCCGCGATCATGCGCAACGCGTTCTTCTGGGAGGCGATCTTCATCGCGGCCGGCATCGGCATGTTGATCTCGGTCACCATTCTGCTCGCGAGTTGGAAGGTGCTGGAACGTGCCGACCCGACCCCGGGTACGAACCCCGAGGACACGCCGTTCGGCGAGATCATGAAAAAGATCCTCGGCCCGGCGCTGGTCATTGGCGTGGCCGGTTGGGCTGTTGCCAACTACATGCTGCCGGAGTCGATGACCAAGCTCGTCAAGCCGACGGACTTTGGCTTCTTGCTTGGCTCGATCCCGATCCTGTTGTTCTTCGCGCGGCTGTCTAACAAGGCCGCGGAGGACGAGAAACCGGGGCTTAGAGCGCTGTTGCCGATCTACCTGGCAGGCGGCACGTTCTTCATGGTGCTGCACCTCAACGGCAGCGCGATGACGACGTGGGCGAATGACAACACGGCGCGTCAGCTTGGCCAGAACGACCCGATCGTCATGATCGCGGACTCTGTCGTTGTTGGCGGTGACACCGTGTTTGCTGGCAACGCTTATCCGAGCTACTACGACAACGCCGCGGCGGACATTCTGCGCCCCAACAAGTCGACGCTGCTTCCGATCGCGACGGACGATCAGGAGAAGATGTTCGGCCAGAAGAAGATGGGGGAGAGCGACCTCGGCGAGTTGAAGCTGCCGCCGGATGTTCGCGCCGTGATTGTGCCGACTAAGGGCGAGCTCACGGACGAGCAGAAGGAATGGAAGAAGTTCAGTGTCGATGTCTTCGCGTCCGTAAGGCTCGAGGAAGGCACGGACTCGCACGGCGTCAAGACGGTTAGCGTCAAGTCCGAAGGCGATATGACCAAACGCGTCGCCTTCGTGCGCACCGATGGCGCCAATTCGTACGCGGTCTACCTGGTGACCCCGGCGAAGTTCGACAAGCTCTACGAAGGCGATCCGCCGCAGATCGAAGAGGGCGGCAAGTATCTGAAGACCGCCAACTCCGAGCTCTACCAGTCGTGGAACGCGTTCTTTGTTGTGATCTTCACGCCCTTGATCATGCTGTTCTTCGCCCGCTTGCTTAAGCAGGGCGTCGACTTCAGCACGGCGCGCAAGATTCTCGCCGGCATGGTCATCACTGGCCTCGCGGCGCTCTTCATGGTGATCGCCGGCTTCTCGTCGGACAACGGCGCCGTCAAGGTCAGCGGGATGTGGTTGATGGGCTTCTACGCCATGATCACCGTTGGCGAGCTGTTCTTGTCACCGATGGCGTTGTCCTTGGTCACGAAGCTGAGTCCTAAGCGCTTCGTTGGCCTGACGATGGGTGGTTGGTTCTTCGCCACGGCCGTCGGCAACAAGTTCTCCGGCTTCCTCGGAGTGCTGCAAGGCTCTATGTCGCCCGCGATGTTCTTCTTAGTCATCGCCGGTGCTGCCGGCGCCGTCGCGCTCTACATCCTCTCGGTGCTACCGAAGCTCGACGCAGCCATCAAGAAATACGGCGCCTAGCCAGAGCCGGCCCCGCGCCGGAATTTGCGTGCCGTACCCGGTTCAAACTGCAAACCGGGCCACAACAACCCCGCGGCATAACATGCCGTGGGGTTGTTGTGTAGATGGGCCCGCCATCGCAACATCTCTTCCCGCATGACCGCCTTGCCACAGCCCGAACGCATTGCCGCCCTCGATGGAGTGCGTGGCCTCGCGATCCTGTTCGTGCTCGTCATGCACTGCCTCTACATCGCGCCGCTGTTTGGCGTCGACATTGGGCAGAACACCTACGCGCGTCTCGCCATGCTTGGCTGGAGCGGCGTCGACGTGTTCTTCGTGCTGAGCGGCTTCTTGATCACCGGCATCCTGGTGCGCGCGAAGGGTCAGCCGGCGGGGCCGTACTTCCGCAATTTCTACATGCGCCGATCGCTGCGCATCTTCCCGCTCTATTACCTGGTCATCTGTCTGCTGCTCTACGTGCTGCCCAATCGCCCGCCGGCGACCGGCGGCGAGCAGATGTCCTACCTGCTCTACTATCAGAACATCCGCTACTCGCTGTTCGGCGAACGCACGTTCGACCCGGCGCGCCTGATTACCTGGTCACTCGCGATTGAAGAACAGTTCTACTTGGTGTGGCCGGCACTAGTTTGGTTCGTTAGCCAGCGCGCGCTGCGATGCGTTTGTGTCGCGATGATTGTGATTGCGATTGCACTACGGTTTGTGCTGGTCGACTCAGGCTTCGAGAAGACGCACTTCCTGACCCCGTGCCGTATGGATGCACTTGCTGTCGGTGCGCTGCTGTCCCAATTGCCGCCGCCGCGCGCGTGGTTTGGTGCCGTCACCACTGTGCTGGGTATCGCCGGCTTGATCGCCACTGCCTACGCAACTGGCAACTCTACACCTGAGTCTGCCGGCCAGCAGATGTGGGGCCTGATCCCAGCGCTGTTGCTTGGCGTCGGCCTGCTAACGCTGGCCCGTTCGGCGCGCACCCTGCAACCACTGTTCACGCTGCTGCCGCTGCGATCGCTTGGCAAATACAGCTACTGCATCTACCTGACGCACTTCCTGGTCATCGAGTTCGTCGCCGGCCGCATGCTCAAGTGGCAACCGGCCACGCGGATATCGATGCGAGAAGACTACGGTGGGATTCCGATCACGATTGCGTTCACGATCACGTGCGCGGTCGCAACATGGCTGTTGGCGTTCATCAGCTGGCACGTGTTCGAGAAGTGGTTCCTTGCCCTAAAGCGCTACTTCCCGAGCGCCAGTCGTTAGGTCGAATGCGTTGTTTCTGTGCCTGGCACCGTACCTGCTGGGCTCGCGGTTAGCGCTGGACCCATGTGCCGAACCGTTTCTGCAAGAACGGCATGACGACGTAGCTC
>JBNMND010000316.1:0-6715 GCA_051274975.1 Planctomycetota bacterium
ACCGGACGAGCCGTCGCGCGCAGCACCATTTCAGGAACGGATGTGGTGCACACGCCAAGCCCCGAACCGGCGGCGGCTTGGATATTGATGCTGCCCGGATCGTTACCGGCAGTCCGCGAGAAGCCAGTCAGGTAGTCACCGGCGACGCTGATGTTCTGGTAGATGAAGTGCACATCTCCATTCGCCCAGAACTGCACCTGGAACGTCGACGAACCGCTGTTGAAGAAGTTTGGCACCGCCACCCACGTGATGACCGCACGTTGCGATGTGCTGTCGAACCAAACCGAACCACCGGCACCGGGGTTGAGGTCGTGCCAAAGCGGCGCCCACATCGTGTGTGCCAAGAACTCGGCCGGCGTTGGCACCAGGTTGCTGGTCCCGGAGAAGAAACCGTTGGTGATCCAGCCATTACTGCAGATCCGCAGCGACGACGTCGAACCGCCGGGGTGCGGCATGGTGAAGCCAAGGTTCTTAACCACTTCCGTGTTGTCAGCCAGGCCGAGGTTCTGTCCAGACGCCGGGATCCACGTGCCTTGACTTGGCAGCAGGGTGTAGTCGCCGCCACTGTACTGGAACGTCAGGCCCGAGTTGGCCATGCCGAACGTCGGATACTGGTAGATCGCATCGGCGCAGCGAGAGCCATCGCAACCGACGCCAATCGATTCGACTTCGGCGAAGAAGCCACTCGGGGCAAGTTGCCCAGGACCGCCGACGCATACCAAACCGTAGTCGGCATCCACCGCGTTCGTCTCTACACGATTGTCCATGACGATCGACGTGGCGAGCACTTGCACATACCAGTCACCGGCGATCGGGTTCTGGATAAAGACGTTCTCCACCGAGTTGAGCACGTCTTCGTTACCACCGAGCACCGACCAAACACCGTCCTTTAGTCCCGCGTTGCCCCAGTATTGGTTGCCGTTCGGATCCATCACGCGCAACGACAGGTTGTTGACCAGGTGCTGAGCGGCCGCCGGGTTTCCGGACGGTTCGTTCCAGTGCAAGCAAACGCGCAGCTCCGGCTCGTTGGGTGCCACCGTGATCTGCCAGGCATCCGCCGCGCCCGGCATCAGCACGCTCGTCTCATCGATGAGGAACGTCTTGCCGCGGTTCTCCCACATGTTCTGCAAGTTCGGGAACCCGCCCCAACCCTGATGTTCGCGCAGATTATCGGTGCTTGCGTTGGTGAAGCTGTATTGCTCACCGCTGACGATCTGCAGCGCCTTCAACGTCGTGAAGTGCGGTCGGTTCTCATGCACCGTGCCGCCAGGAACGCGCAGCGCATTGCCAAACGGGCCGACACCCGGGGTGCCGGTATCGTCGGTGAACATCTGGATCGCGAGTACATTGTGGCCGGCAACGATCGGCGTGGCGCCGGACGTGCCACCGAAGCTCGATGTCCAGTTGCCAGGTGAGTAACCAGCAGCGCCGGTCAGATCCGACGTGCCTATATCGTCGTAGTAAGCCGTCATGTCGGGCTTGATGCGACCATCGTTGGCCGGGCCAATGCTAGCGCCGCCGTTTTGCCACGAGTCGTTGAGCGGGTTCGCGTCGTTGTTGTGGGCAACGCCACCAATCGAGAACACGTTCTTCGCCCACGCTTGCGGACGCGAATCTTGGTTACCCGCATTGGACTGACTCTGCGTCCACGTCAGGTTGTGATCAAACACGATGTCATCTGACTCGGCCGAGATCGCGTTGTAGACCCTCGTGCGCGCGTTGCCCCACGACGCCGTCGTGTGGCTGACGTTATGGATGTTGACGAGGTCATCGAACACCTGCCAGCGCGACGCGGTCACCGTCTGAAAGTCGGTGAAGAACTTAGTGCAGTCCGGCGCCATGCCGCGCACCGATGGGTTGCTGGTGCCATTGCCAAAGACGATCCCGCCCGTGGCGTGTCCGTGTTGATCGGCACCGCCCGCACTTTGCACGCTGATCGCACCACCAGTGAAGTCCGGGTGCGACGCTTCAATGCCTTCGTAGACGTGGGAGTTGACGCCCGTGCCGGTGTAACCGACCTGCGTCTCGACATAGTTACCGCCACCCTGAATGCGGGCGTTGTTCATATCGACCTCGGGCGCACTCCAAAGATCGATCCACAGCACTTCGTTGCAACCGGCAACGAGCAACAACTGCGGTCCGGTCAGCGTCGCATCTATGAGGATGCTGCCGAAGTGAATGTCCTCAACTCGCCCACCAGCGGCGGCGATCTTCGCCATCAACGCCGGCTTGTCCGCGTGCTTGTCGGCGACCACGATGTTGTAACGAACCGGCGCATCGTTCTCGTAAACCCGCTTCGCCAGTAACTCCGGATCGATTCGGTAAGAGACTTCGTAGCTGCCCACCCATCGCACCGTCGCAATGCTCAGAGCGTTCGCCGCCGTCGCCGGCTGCATGCGCACGATGTAGGCATTGTCGGGCAAGTAACCGATGACCTGACCACCGAGCATGGCGATCGCATCGCGATCCGCTTGCGACGGCGTCTGATGGAACTGCAGGATCCACGAGCCTTGCTCATTGGTACTGCGCAGTAATTCCGAGGCTGCGGGCTGGCTCAGCAACGGGTCGAACGAGCCAGCGCGAAGCTTGATCTGGGCCGGCGTTACGACGCGGGCTTGTGCTGCTGACTGTAACTGTGCTGATTGCGACTGGGCGACTGCGGAAACAGCGCATGCGCAGGCGAGAAGGACGGGTCGGACTATGTGCGTTTGCATGGCGTTGACCGCGAGGCAGGCTCAGGGGGTCGCGGAGTCGGCTAACAGTCTAACCAAACATCAACGGCTTGGGCACCCACCCGGGGACAAGCCCGCCTCGCGGCACAACTAGCGCAAACTCGCCAGTAACTGCGCAACCGCGGCGTCAGGGGTCGTCGCCAACCACGGCCGCAGCGCTTCGCCATACAAACCCGCACGGGCGCGGGCGCCGAGTCGACCAGCCGCCAGCCGCCCCGCTCAGCATCTCGTTCAGCCAATTACAGAGAGCTGGAGCTATCGCAACGAGAACACCAACCGCATCGACAGTGCCGTCGTCTTCACTGGCGACTTCGTCGCGGACGTCGCCGAGAAGAACACCGCGTTCCTGCCGAACCCAACCGACATGTCGACATCGCAGCTTGGTCAATCGATGAACGAGTTCATCAAACGCTACGGGCCCCCGGCATCCCGCGCGGACGGCCAACTTGCCGGCACGTTCCTCTTTGACAACGGCGTGATCGTGACGGTGCGAGACGGGGTCGTCGTCCGCGTGGAAGATAAGTGATGACGCAAGAGTCGGTGTCGCGGCGCCGATTCGCCTAGTATTGCTCGCTGACATCAATGCAAGACTTCACCGATAACGGCTTCGTCGCATTGCCCGGTTTCTTCCAAGGAGCCGAACTGACCGAACTGCAACGCAACGTGGAGCGTTTCCTCGAGCACGTTCTGCCGCAGTTACCGAGCGAACACGTGTTCTACGAAGAGCGCGGCAACCCGGCGACGCTCAAGCAGATTCAGCAGCTCGGAGAGCATGATGCCTGGTTCGCCCAATTGGCATCGCAGGGACGCGTGCCGGAACTAGCCACGCAACTGCTCGGTGCTCCGGCGATCCCTCGCAACATCCAATACTTCAACAAGCCACCTGGTATCGGCAAGCCAACCCCGCCACACCAGGACGGCCACTACTTCATGCTCGACCCTTGCGAGGCCGTGACCATGTGGCTCGCGCTCGATGAAGTCAACGAACAGAACGGCTGCGTGCGCTACTCGCGCGGATCCCACCAACGCGGCATGCGCGAACACGCGCGAACCGGCACGCTAGGGTTTAGCCGCGGCATCACGGACTACCCGCAGGCAGCCGACCGCGAACGCGAAATCGCATGCCCAGCGGGCCCCGGCGACTTGCTCGTGCATCACGCGATGACGATTCATCGCGCCGACAACAACCAGTCCGCCGACCGGCAACGCCGCGCACTGGGGCTGATCTTCTATAGCGAACGGGCGCGCGAAGACGCGGCCGCGCACGCTGCCTACCAGCTTGAGTTGGCAGCGCGGCTGCGCACCGACGGCCTCATCGAGTAAAGGCCAATCGAGCGGATCTACTTGCCGCGCGGCACGTGTTGATCGATGTAGATCACATTGCCGTCGGGATCGGTCATCGTGATGTTGTCGGGCCCGGTGCCGTCAGGAGCGGCACGCCTCGTCAAAGTGATGCCATCACCTTCCAGCTTCGTCTGGATTTCGCGCACATCGACGAACGCCGCCAACGGCTGCGCGTTGCTATCCCAACCCGGATTGAAGGTCATGACGTTGGTCGGGAACATGCCTTGGAACAACCCGATCGTCGTAGTCGCATTGCGCAGGACCAGCCAACCAGCGGCTTGTTCCCCGTTCGTCACGACAAACCCAAGCTTCTCGTAGAAGGCCTTGGAGGCGGCGATGTCCTTCACGGCAAGGCTGACCGAGAAGCTGCCAAGCTGCAAGCTGGACAGCATCGGCTTCGGGACGGATGGCGCTTGCACCGCATTGTAGCTACCGCAGGAAGCAGCCCCAAGGGCTAGCACGAGAGTGGCGAGGTATCGCATGGTTGCTACAGGTTCTCTGCACCCGTTTCCCAGTCACGAGGTTTTTGCATCGCCGCCGCAATCCGTGCATCTCTGGTGCAGACGCGCCGCGATGATGCGCCGATGACCGACTCGGCCTTAGCGACTGTTCGCGCCCTGTTCTCCAGCGAGCACAATGCCACGCTTTGCACCGCACACGCAGAAATGGACGGCTGGCCGTTCGGTTCAATCGTGCCCTACCTTCTGAGGCCACAGGGCGATGCCCTCGTGTTCTTGTCGGACATTTCCGAGCACTCCAAGAACCTGCAGGCAGACGAACGCGCAACGTTGTTTGTCGCCGACCCAGCCGTCCGCGACCTGCCGCAGAGCGGTGCGCGCCACGCAATGATGGTCAAAGCCCACCGCCCGCAAGGCGAAGCAGCCTCGCAAGCAGAGGCGCAGTACTTTGCCCGCTTTCCCGATGCCGAACGCATGAGATCGGCGCACGGCTTCGAGTTGTGGCTACTCGAGTGCCAACGCATCCGATGGATTGCTGGCTATGGCGGGATGGGTTGGCTTGAGCGCGACGAATGGACTTCCGCGAACTGAGTCAGACACGTATCAGTTCAGGATCTTGACGACCAACTGGCTGTCGATGCCCGGCCGCAAGGTCGCCTGATTGCGGCGCAGGAACGCGACGAACTTGGGGGCCGACGCGCGAACATGCGGATACGCGACGACTTGCTCAAGCATCAAGTTCACCCGCACGTCTGTTTGGTTGGTGACCCAGTTTTCGCCGTTCGCTTGCAGCCAGACTCCGAACTGCACACTCAAGCCAATCGTCCTCGGAGCATCAGCATCCCAGTAATGACCACGCATGTTGCCCAGCAACTCCAACCCGGCCTCAGTTTCCGCAGCAGGCTGCGCATCGCTGCGCAGTTCTTGTAGGTAATGCGCGCGTTGCTCCAACTGCGCGTAGTAGATCGGCGCGGCGCCAGCGAGCAATGCCACGATTCCGAGCAACCACGTGCCTCGCTGCGCAATCGCATCTTCGCGAAACGATGGCGGCTTGGCCCATGGATTTTTGATCGACAACCGGGTCGCCGCATAGTTCATGGCAGCCCAAACTGGCCACGTGATGATGGCCAGCGCCAACGTGCAACAGCCGACACTCCTGACCGCCTCCTGCGCGGTTGCAGCCGAATGACTCGTGCCCCCCATGAGCTGGATCAGCGGGAACGGCAGCGCATTCAATCCGATGATCAGAATCGTATCACTCACCAACAGAATCGGTCTTGCGGCCTGATCACTGCTGGTTCCAAACAACACGCTGGTGATGCGAATGATCAGCACCACGCGCCACACCGACACGACCCCCAACGTAAGCATGTTGGCGATGACGGCGTCCCTCTCGTCGAAGTAGCGTTCGTACGGCATCGCATACCACCATGCGAGTGGCGCGGTCATCCAGAACAGTGCGACGAATTGCCGGTAGTGGCCACGACGCACCAGTTCGCTCAACGAGAACCGACCGACCATGGCGAGCGCGACGAACACCGCCGTCGCAACAACCAGGGACGCCCCGGCTGGAATCAGCAGGAACAGCGGTCTGGCGACCAGGTACTCTTGGTCGTATTCGCGCGCGAACGCAGCAACGAACACGAACAACAAGCCGACCCAAACCGCAGAACGACACGTCGCAATGCGCTGAATCGCACCGCGGTTGCCGATCAACACCAGCAAGCAGTCGAGCAGTTTCATCGGGTCAGCTCCCGACGACGCTTCCAGATATTTCGTCGCGCGGTTTCGCGGCGCTGCGATGGCTCAGATCCGAACACGCGCGACAACAAGTCGTGGAAGCCCTGTTCCAAGTCCTCGACGGTCATGCGATCCGGCTGGTAGGTCAAGTCGAACAAGGTGTGGTCGCGCCAGCTGCGATTCGGCAGCATGCGGTTCTCGCGGATCATCCTGGTGTGCAATGCAGAGCCGGGGAACGGCGTCTGCAAGGTAATCTGGACCTCGGCCAGATCAGCACTCATGACAAACTCAGCTAGCTGATCTAGAGACGCAGCGGTCTCGCCATCGGCACCGATAATGAAACACGCATTGACAACAACGCCAGCCGCTTGCACCGCGTGCACAGCAGCCATGACCCGTTCGCGCTCAACGGCCTTCTTGCCCATGCCCGGATGTTGGAAC
>JBNMND010000317.1:0-6684 GCA_051274975.1 Planctomycetota bacterium
AGAGTCGTCTGGATAACATCGTTCCACGCCTCGGGTGACATCGCGGGCAGCGGCGCGTCCTTGACGATGCCGGCGTTGTTGACGATGACCGAGATGGGGCGCTCGTCAGTCAGCATGTGGTCGATCGCAGCTTGCGTCGCTGCCAAGTCGGCCACGTCAAATTGCAGCGCCACGGCTTCGCCGCCAGCTTCCTGAATCGAGTTCACCACGGATGCGGCCGCATCTGCGTTGCTGTGGTAGTTGACGATGACCGGGTGGCCCATTTTGGCCAAATGACGGCATACGGCGGCACCGATGCCGCGGCTGCCACCGGTTACGAGTGCGCGACGTTCGGTTGCGGGGGTGCTCATGGCATGCGGGAATACTTGGCAACAAGGGCAAACGTCAAGCAACGCCTTGAGGACAGACTCGTTGTTGCATGCCGTCGCGGATCCCGCACACTTCCATTTATCATGCCTATGAGAAACCCTGCCCGTTGGGGGCTTCCCCTTGTTCTGTTGACGCTAGCGCCGATGACCTCCTGCCGGGTCGCGCAGCCGCCTCAATGCGAGTCCGCTGGAATGCGGATTGATGTCACGTCGTGCCGGCAGAAGCGTGGTGGAATCGACTGTCGGTTGGTCATTTGGAACGACCATGACGAACAGATTTCATTCGACCATGGCACCGTTCGCCTGATTTGGGGCGATGACCGCGAGTGCGCGATCCGCCCACCGCGCCGCCCGGCGCCGATCATCGTTGGCGGGCGCGGACGGGTCGAGCAACGCTGGATCTTTGAGCCGGGGCAAGCCTTGCCAAAGGGCTCCTACTCGGTCGAGATCCGCGACTTCAAGCTTGATGACCTGCCGTCCGGTGAGACGGCGGTGTTTACAATCAATCTGTAACGCGCGACACAATGTTGGGCGGGGGCGGTGCGCGCCCCTTTGCTCTGGCAGCCAATTGCGGTGATGATGCTGGCATGCCGTTCTTGCGCCGCCAAGCCTTAGACCGCCGAACGTTCTTGCGTGGCGGTGCCGCATGCCTGGCGTTGCCATGGCTCGATGCGATGGCGCCGGCGTTGTCCGCGCCGCCCACAGCCAAGCCGCGGGCCGTGTTCGTCTACGCGCCCAACGGCATGAACATGGAAGAGTGGCGGCCGACGGAGCAAGGCCACGGGGCCAAGTTCGGCTCGACGCTGACATCGCTCGAACCGCTGCGCGAACGACTCACGGTGTTTTCCGGTCTCGGCATCGACGCTGGCCGCTCGCACGGTGACGGTCCCGGTGATCATGCGCGCGCGGTGTCGACGTTCTTGACCTGTGCGCACCCTCGCAAGACGGGTGGCGCGGATATCCACGTTGGCGTGTCGGTGGATCAGGCGATTGCCAAACAGATTGGCGGTCAGTCGCCGTTCGCGTCCCTCGAAGTTGGCATGGACCGGGGCAAGTCGGCCGGTGTTTGCGACTCGGGCTACTCGTGCGCCTACAGCAACAACATGTCATGGGGCGCGCCCGATCAGCCCGTTGCCAAAGAGGCGGATCCGCGGGCCGTGTTCGCACGATTGTTTGGCGATCCCGAGTCTGCACTCAGTCGTGAGCAGCAGGCGAAGCAGCGCGAGTGGGATCGCTCGGTGCTCGATCTGGTCAACGCCGATGCGAAGTCGCTGCGCAACAAGCTAGGCCCTGCCGACCGGCGCAAGTTGGAGCAGTATCTCGAATCCGTTCGCGAGTTGGAGAAGCGCCTGCAGCAGGAGCCGGAGACTGAAGAGTCGATGCCGGTTCCGGATGGCCTGCTAAGCGGCAGCCGCGACTTCCCTAAGAAGCTGCAGTTGATGTATGAGCTGGTGGTGCTTGCGTTGACGACCGAGCGCACGCGCGTTGTGACGTTCATGCTCGGCAACGGCGGCAGCAATCGAAGTTTCCGCTTTCTTGGCGTTCCCGAAGGTCACCACACCTTGAGTCACCACGGCAAGGTCGAGAAGAAGCGCAAGGCGATTGCCAAGATCGATCGCTTCTACGCCGACCAGTTCGCCGGCTTCTTGCAGCGCCTGACCGAGCAGCAGGACGGCGATGCGGATCTGCTGAGCAATAGCTTGGTTCTGTATGGCTCCGGCATCAGCGACGGCAATCGCCACAATCATCACGATCTACCGATGCTGCTGTGCGGCGAAGGTGCCGGCGCGGCAAAGGCGCAGGGCCACGTCACGCATGCTAATAAGACGCCGATGGCCAACCTCTACCTGTCGGTGATGAAGGCAATGGGTTGCCGCGCCGATCAATTCGCCGACAGCAACGACTCGCTCCGCCTCCGCTAGCAGCTCCAGGCTCAGTGCACCGCCGTGCATTACGGAAGGTGAGCTAGATCTTGGTGGCCAGGAACTCGTAGACCGGCGGGCACTGTATGAAGCCTTCGCCGTTTTCGACCTTCTTGAGGTCGCCAATTAGTTCGTCGCAATCGCTTTGCTTCAGTTCGCCCATCGCGACGAGCTTTGGCGCGAACGTGTGCCACCAGGTGTTGGGCCACGAAAACATACTGTCGGTGCCGCGCGCGATGCGTAGGTGGGCGCGGACGTCATCGAGTCGCAAACCGTGCGCTGCGAACATCGCGGGCAAGCGTTCGCCGATGTCTGGATCGCCGCCGTGGCTGCGCCAAGAACGCATCGTCGCTGCGACGGCGAGATCGTGGCTGCGGCGGCGCGGCGCGAGCGTCATCGAGCCGTAATTGAAGTAGTCCTGCACGGCGACGCGGCCACCGGGCTTGAGCGCGTTGGCGATGCCTTTCACTACGGCATCTGGATTGGGTACGAAGCACAGCACCCAGCGGGCATACGCGAAGTCGAATCGCTCCTGGCCCTCGAGTACCCGGTCGAGTTCTTGGACGTCACCGACTTTGGCTGTTACGTGCTCGATACCACGCGCCTTGGCCATGTTGTTTGCCTGATCGACAAACGCCTTTGACTCGTCGACGCCGAAGACGCTGCCATAGCGCGTCACCAGGTTCGCGATATCGCACGCGACGTAACCGGGCCCACAGCCGACGTCGAGAACGCGGTGGCCCATCTGTAGTTGTGCCCGCCGAAATGCCTGCGCCGAAACGTCGCCCCACAATCGGTTCTGCAGTGCCAAGCGGGCTAGCTCGTCGTCGCCGGTGCCGAGCACGTATTCACGTTCTGTCATGGTGACGATCTTGTCGCCAACGTCCGCGCTGGGCTACCCGTAGAATGTGTCGTATGCCAACTACGCGTCGCTCGTTTCTCTCCTCCGTGGCTGTTGCCGGGGCAGCGGTCTCGCTGTCTGCAGCGACAATGGGGGCGGCGCCGAGGCCCGCGCGTAAGCCGCTGAAGATTCTCATTCTCGGCGGCACGGCGTTTCTTGGGCCGCACTTCGTCAAGGCTGCGATGGCCAAGGGCCACGAGTTGACGTTGTTCAATCGCGGCAAGACGAACCCGAAGTTGTTCGCCGACTTGGAGCAGCTCCGCGGTGATCGCAACAAGGGCGAACTCGAGCCATTGAAGGGGCGGCAGTGGGATGCGGTCGTCGATACGTCGGGATACGTGCCCGGTCATGTCGACGCGGTTGCCAAGCTGCTGGCGGACAAGGTCGCGCATTATCAGTTCATCAGCACGATCTCGGTCTATGGATCATTTGATAAGCGGCCCGAGGTGGTTAACGAAGAAGCCCCTGTGACGACGGTCACCGATGAGGTCAACGCGGGCATCAAGACGATCCGTGAATCGTTCAAGCACTACGGCGCAATGAAGGCGCGCTGCGAAGCGGCGGCTGAGACGGCGATGCCGGGGCGCGTGTCCAACATTCGGCCCGGTTTGATTGTCGGTCCGCTCGATACGAGCGATCGCTTCACGTGGTGGCCGGTGCGCATCGATCGCGGTGGTGAGGTCATGGCGCCTGGTGACCGCGATGGGCATTCGCAGTTTATTGACGCGCGTGATCTCGCGAACTGGATGCTGCTGTGCCTCGAAGAGAACGTTACTGGCGTCCATAATGCTGTTGGCTTCGCGGGGCGTACGTCGATGAGCGACGTGCTCGGGGCGTGCAAGTGTGCGACCAACAAGGACGTGAAGTTGACGTGGGCATCCGAAGAGTTCCTGCAAGAGAACCGGGTGCGGCCTTACTCGCAGATGCCGCTCTGGATTCCGCGCGGCGGACGGCGCATGGTCCTCAATGCGAAGGCGATGTCTAAGGGGCTGTCGTTCCGTGCCATTGCCGACACGATTCGCGACACCTTGGAGTGGGCGAAAACCGAGCGTGGCGACAAGGCCTACCGCACCGGTCTGCGGCCCGAACACGAGACACAATTGCTCGCCAAATGGCATGAGCAGCAAGACAAGTAATTCAAACGGCTACCGACCAACACAAAGGCGATTGACGTGCAAAGTACGATGCGACAGCTGAGCCTGCTCAGCCTGGGTTTACTTCTATCGATCACTGCTGCGACCCGCGTGGTTGCACAGGACGAACTCGGTCTCGGCAAGATGTGGACCTTCGAACGTCCGCCACTGCAATACCTCGAGCGTGAGTATGGCCTCAAGACGGACCAGGCTTGGTGGAACCGCATGCGCCTTGCGTCGCTTCGATTTGGGAGCGGTTGCTCGGCGTCGTTTGTGTCGCCGAACGGACTGATCCTGACCAACCACCACTGCGCGCGAGGTGCGATTGGCAAAGCGCAAGGCAGCAACGATTGGGTCAAGGATGGCTACGTTGCCGACCAGATGGAGGATGAGGTCAAGCTCAAGGGCCTGACGGTGCAGCAACTCGTGTCGATGCGCGATGTCACGGACGTGGTGAATCGTGGCGTGACCAAGGACATGTCCGATGCGGCCGCCGAGGCGCTGCGCGAGAAGAACCGCGACATGGTGATTGCGTCGGCGCGCGGTCGCAACCCGAAGCTTGAACCGCAAGTCGTCAAGCTGTTCCAAGGTGGTATTTGGCAGCTCTACCAATACCAGGTGTTCGACGACATTCGCTTGGTTATGGCGCCGCATCTGCAAGCGGCGCACTTTGGCGGTGATCCAGACAACTTCGTTTACCCGCGCTACGCGGTCGACTTCGCGTTTTGCCGCGCCTATGTCGACGGCAAGCCTGCGAACACCACTGACTACTACTTCTCATGGGGTGATGGCCCTGAAGTCGGCGAGCTCGTGATTTTGACCGGCAACCCCGGCGGTACGTCGCGCTTGTTGACCAAGTCACAGCTCGAATACCAGCGCGATGCCCGCTACCCGCGCGTTCGCGAACTGATCGACAACCGTATCGATATCCTGCGCGAGTTCAGCAGGCGTGATGCTCGTATGGAGAAGGCGCTGCGCACGACGATCCTGGGGCTGGAGAACGGCCAGAAGCTCTATCGCGGCGAACACGGCGCGTTGACGTCGGATGCGTTCATGGCGCGCAAGGGCCAGGCAGAGTCGACGTTCAAGAAGCGCGCTGTGAAGCGTGGCCACAAGGAGGACTTGGCCATCTGGACCGAGCTCGAAGCGTTGATGGAAAGGAAGATCGGGCTCGAGGCGCCGCGCAGCTTCCAGTCCGCCGGCGGCATGCCGCTTGTGTTGCGGGCTCAGGCGTTGGTCAAGTTCGCGGCGACTCGCGATCCTGCCGATGCGCAGTTGGCGCGCGATGTAGACTGTCGTCGCGATGCTGTGCAGGAAGCGTTGTTTGCCGATCACCTGGCGCGGGCTCGCAACCACTTGCCCAAAAACGATCCTTACCTGGCCGTGATGCTCGGTGATCGCGATCCGCAGGCAGCGGTCGTGCACTTGATCGAGAAGAGTCAGTTGCGTGACGAGCGCTACCTCGAAGAGTTAATTGCTGGCGGTGCCGACGTGATCAAGGAATCAAAGGACCCGGCGATCCGGGCAGCACGTGCGATCCGGCCGTTGGCGCTTGCCAACCAGAAGCGTTATGGCGAGATCGATGCCGCCGAGTCGCGGCTGCAAGCACGCCTGGCCAACTTGTTGTTCTCTGTTTACGGCGACGATGTTTCGCCTGACGCGACGTTCACGCTGCGGTTCAGTGACGGTCGCGTCGCTGGCTACCCCTACAACGGCACCTTGGCACCGTGGCGCACGGTCTACCACGGCCTGTTCGCGCGCCAGACGGAATTCGATGGCGTGCATCCGTTCGACTTGCCCGAGCAGTGGTTGATGGCGCGTGATCGCATCGACATGCAAGCGCCGGTCGACTTTGTCTGCACGGTGGATTCCACCGGCGGCAACTCAGGCAGCCCGTTGGTTAACTCGCGACTAGAACTGGTTGGCTTGCTGTTCGACGGCAACATCGAATCGATGGCCAACGAGTTTCTCTATGGCGAGAGCGTCGAGCGCAGCGTCTGCGTGCATCCGCAAGGCATCGTCGAAGCGTTGCGTAAGGTCTACAACGCGAAGCGTCTGCTGCGCGAGATCAAGCGCTAGACGCTTGGAGGTTGCGGAGCGCCTGGGTGCCGACTCAGTCGCCACCCGGCTCACGCAGCAGGCGCGGTCCGGGGCTGCACGCAGCCACTGGACGATCGCGCTAGCCAGTCGCTCGGACCGGCCGTCGGCCGACTAACCGTCGTTCGACTGGGCAACACCGCCGACATACAGCGGCGCATTCTCCACGGTCGGCTTAGTGCCGATCGCCGGATCTTGGTAAGGCGCCTCGGTCGGAACCGTGATCGGCGTGCCATCGATGTCGAAGCCTTGGGCCGAGTAGA
>JBNMND010000318.1:0-6683 GCA_051274975.1 Planctomycetota bacterium
CGCCGTTCATCGTCATCAACACCGATACTTTGTCGAGTGGGATGCCGTCGAACAGGATGCGCATGTCGGCGATCGAGTCGATCGCAACGCCCGCCATGCCGACGTCCCCGGTGACTCGCGGGTGGTCGCTGTCGTAGCCGCGGTGGGTGGCGAGGTCGAACGCGACGCTGAGTCCTTGCTGCCCGTTCTGCAGTGCTTGGCGATAGAACGCGTTGGTCTTCTCTGCGGTGGAGAATCCGGCGTACTGCCGAATCGTCCAAGGCCGCTTCGCATACATGCTCGCATACGGGCCGCCCAAGAATGGGGCCGTGCCCGGCACGCCGCCGACATGAGCCCTCGGTTCGTCGCCGTAGAGCACCTGGTGGTCGATGCCCTCAGGACTCGTCCATGGCGGCATGGAGTCGTTGATCGAGGTGCGCGCATTGGCAGATGGCTTCGCGAACTCGTCGAAACCGTAGGACAGTTTGGTGAAGTCTGGATTCATCGGACGGCGTCAATCTAACCCGAGTCGGTGGCGCACAGAAACGATCGTGACGGCAAGTCTGGGTGGCCGCCCGGTTACAGGCGGTGTAGCAGCAGCGAACTGGTCTTGAACCACGCCTTACCATCGAGCGCGCGCAGTTCGAGGCGCAGTTCGACATTGCTGCGGAACGTGGTGACTTCGAACTCGCACGAAACCTCGGTCCACTTGCGGTCGCCGAGTAGCGGGGTGCCTTTGGTCTTGCCGGCCATCAAGCGCACGCCGCCCTTGTTGCCGGCGAGCGCTTCGACGTCCTGGCAGCGTGCCATCGCGGTTACCCGGTACTTGCCAGTCGCCAGCAATACGCTGCCTCGGTAGGCCCCGCGCCGTTCCTCCTGGCCGCGCGACTTGCAGCCGATGTAGAGGCTCGCGGTTCCAGTGAAGCTGCGCTTCTTCAGCTCGATGCCACTGGTTTCGCCGGCTGTATTCCAATCGTCGAGTTTGATTGGCCGACCCACCTTGAAGGCGAGTGGCTTGGGCTCCGGCTCGCGCACCTGCTTCTGCAAGTTGCGGTAGCGATTGCTGACTTTGCTCATCAAGCTGCGAGCCGCGTCGTCGTGCTTGCGCGCTAGGTCGTTATCGATGCGCTTCAACACCCTCTGCACCTTGGCCGCGCGCGTCTTGATCTTCTTGTTGAGGGTCCTGCTCTTGAACAGTGGCAGCAGTGCCTTGAGGCGCGCGCGATAGCGCTTGCGCCACTGCGGGTGTTTCTGCACGGCGTTGGCCACGATCGCCGACGGATGCTTCAGAATCGAAGCGTCGGTGCGGTCGAACAGTTGGTCCATGCCGTGTGGGAAAAACTGTGATTTGCCGAGGTCCTTCGAGCACCACAGGCGGAAGTTGTTGCGGTTCTGGCTGTAGCCATCCCAGTGCGCGAGCATCGCTTCTAGTGCCATGAAGTCGATGAAGGCATCGATGTCGATCGCGCTAGCGAGTTTGGCCGTCGACTTTGGACTTAGATCCGAGCAGGCATCGAGCAGTCGGTGTAAGTCGCTGTGGTCGTCTGGCCCGTCACCGCTGTCCTTGTCGAGACTACGATCGACGTCCTGACAGAACCCTCCGTCGTATAGGCTGCCGTTGGTCTTGCCGACCGTGCGCAACAAGAACCGCTTGTCGAACGATTCGCGCAGCACGTAGAGCCCGAGCAGGTCGCCATCGAGGGTCACGATTGCGTGGCCAACGCGTGGTGCCGGGTAGCCGGCTGCCGTGAATACTTCGCCGCCGATCCATTCGCTGAGGCACGAACGATCCTGGGCACCATTGTTGAGGTGGAAGCGCTTCAACCCATGTAGTCGATCGGTGCCGCCAAACTTGCCGAGGTTGATCGTGAAGCCAGGCCGCTCGTCGATCTTGCGGAAACTGCCCGCGGCGCCCTTGAGTTTGACGCCAACCTTCGGCCATGCCTTCTTGTTGCCATCGATCGCGAGCTTTGCCTCTACATACTCGCGCGGTCTGTCGCGCAGCGTTTGGCGGTTCTCTGGACTCAGCGAGATCGCGACGCGCAGCACCGGCGCGCTCTTGAAAAAATTCTTCGCGGGGTCTGTGGGCCTTTGCGGGGACCTCTGTTGGCACGGCAGCGCTACCGAAGCGAGCAAGGCAACGAGCGCAAGCGTGCTTGCGCGAACAGAATGGAGCGTGAGTGCGCGGCGCATGACCATAGGGGGTAGGGTCATCGTAACGTTTGTCGTGGCTTCGCTGCAGGTCGCAATCTAGGTCGCCAATCACGAACGGTCATCACGAACCGGGTACGGTTTGGGCGGCCAAGAACGCACGTTCCGTATCGCTCTCTTCCGCCGACAGCATGGCGCTGACCGCCGACCGTAGTTCGCGACTGCCACTCGGCTCCGTTGTGGCGAGCGCGTGGGCGGCACCGAGGCCCCGCCACCACGCCTCTTCGTCTCGTGGCGGCGCGCGATCCGTCACCAACGCATCCGCGCAAGCGCTGGCGTCGAGACTACCGAGGGCACGGCACGGCATCGGTCGCGACTCATGCACCGAGCACGCATCATCGATGAGCAACGGACACGGCACGCCGACCAACTCTTCCCACGCCTGTTCTCGCACCGACGCGTTGGCCTTGTCGATGCATGCAACGAGTTCCGGTCGCGATCGAACGGCTGCTACCAGCCGCATCGCTTCGGGGTAGGTGATGCCAACCGGGTAGTGGCAGCAGTGACTGCAGCCGAGGCGGCAGGCGAGCTGCGCGTGACGTTCTGTTTGCGCGAGCAGTGGCTCGATCGCTGCGTGGACGCGAGCCGCCTGTTCCGCTGGTGCCGGATTCTGGCTGCGACGTAGTGCGTCACCGGCGGCTTCAAGGCCGCGGTAGAACTCTGCTTGATTGGTGGACATCGTGACGCCTGCGCGTGGGGATCCTAACTGGAACGGGGCGTCCCCGAGATTTTGCACCGGGAATGGCGCCTGTTGGGACCAAGAACGCACGTGTGCACCGTGAATCTCCGCGACCATCCGCAGTAGCCTGCGTGCATGGATTACTTCGAAGCTTCTCTCAAACTCCACCGTGAGACGAAGGGCAAGATCGAGGTGCGATCGCGCATGCGACTCGAGTCGGTGGATGATCTCAGCCTCGCCTACACGCCGGGTGTTGCGCGACCATGCGAAGAGATCGCGAAGAATCCTGCTTCGGCTTGGGACTTGACCTGGAAGGGACGCACCGTTGCCGTTGTGTCCGATGGCTCGGCCGTGCTTGGTCTCGGCAACCTCGGCGGCATGGCGTCGCTTCCGGTGATGGAAGGCAAGGCGGCGTTGTTCCGGGAGTTTGGTGGCGTCGATGCCGTGCCGGTGGTGCTGGCGACGCAGGACGAAGACGAGATCATCCAAACCGTTCGCGCGATTGCGCCGACGTTTGGTGGCATCAACCTCGAAGACATTTCCGCGCCGCGTTGCTTCCGTATCGAAGCGGCGTTGCAGGACCTCGGGATTCCGGTGCTTCACGATGACCAGCATGGCACTGCGATCGTGTTGCTGGCCGCATTGATGAACGCAACGCGTATCACCGGCGTCTCGCTGCCGAACCTGTCGGTTGTCATCAACGGTGCCGGAGCGGCCGGACGCGCGATTGCGCGGCTGTTATGTTGCCAGGAGGAAGACGGCCGGTGCATTCCGGTCGGCAAGGTTCGCATCTGTGATTCGAAGGGCATCATCGCCCCGTCGCGTTCGGACCTCGACGAGTACAAACGAGACCTGGCAAACTGGACCAACCCCGACGACGAACAAGGCAACTTGCGCGATGCAATGCGCGGCGCGCATGCGTTCATCGGCGTCAGCAAGGGCAACTTGCTCAACGGTGATGACATTCGCAGCATGGCGAAGGATCCGATCGTACTGGCGATGGCCAACCCGACTCCGGAGATTATGCCAGCCGAAGCCGAGGCCGCCGGTGCGCGCATCATTGGCACGGGGCGCAGTGACTTCCCCAACCAGGTCAACAACGTGCTCGCGTTCCCCGGCCTGTTCCGCGGTGCGCTGGCGGCGCGGGCTGTGAGGTTTACGGCGGCGATGAAGTTCGCGGCGGTGGAAGCCATTGCAGCTGCGGCGGGCGAACCATCGCCGAAGCGGATCTTGCCGACGGCCTTCGATCGATCGGTCGCCGTGTCGGTGGCAGAGCGAGTTGCCGAAGCCGCGCGGCAATCGGGTGCATGCATTCAATAGCGAGACCCCCGATTAGCGCGAGGCATCTGGCGCTCTGCTTCCGCCTGCCGCGTTTCTACCTGCCGCGTTTCTACCTGCCTATGATGCGGTAGATGTCGAGATCACAGACGACCTTGAGCCCGAGCAGTAGCGCGATCACGGTCGCGCCAACGATGGTGAAGATGATGGCGTCGGCGGAAAGCCGAGCCATGAACGCCTTCTGGGTTTTGCTCGAACCGCCACCGCGAGCGGGCCTACCGAGACGAGTCGGCGCGACACTCGGGTAGTCGAATTCGTCTTCGTCCAATCCAATCGGCTCGCTGTTGCTCGGCAGGATCATGCGATCCAGTCGCTCGATGACGGCTGCCGCCGATTGCGGGCGGTCGTTCGGATCCTTGGCCATCATCGATTCGACGATCAGCTGACCGAGGTGGTAGGGCACCTGTACATCGCGATCGAGCAGCGGCGTTGGCTTCTGCTTGAGGTGGCCGCGCGCCATCTCCTGGCGGTCGCCAGCGAATGGCGGGCTGCCAGTCAGTGCTGCATACGCGGTGCAGCCGAGCGCGTAGATGTCGGCGCGCGCATCGATGTTCTCGCGGCGCAGTTGCTCGGGCGACATGAATGCAATTGTGCCGGCGTGTTCGCCACTGGCGGCGAGACCAAGGTCGGTCAACTTGGCTTGGCCGTTGGCCGCCAGCAGGATGTTGCCAGGCTTGACGTCGCGGTGCACCAGCTGCGCTGCGTGCGCGACTTTGAGTGCGAGCGCGATGTCGCGCACCTGTCGAATCACATCCTGCCACGGGACCGGTCCGTCGCGGCGGATCTTGCGGGCGAGGCTGCCGCCCTCGATGAGTTCCATCGAGAGGAAGTGTTCGCCATCGCTTTCGCCGACGTCGTAAATCTGCACGAGTCGCGGATCCCGCAACCCGGCGGCTAGTCGTGCCTCACGAAGGAACGCTTCGATCTGCGCCTTGTGGTCGCTGCTGTCATCGCCGTGCTTGAGCACTTTGAGGGCGACTTCACGATGCAGTTGCACTTGCTCGGCGCGATACACCGTGCCATAGCCACCTTGGCCAAGGGTGTCGATGATGCGGTAGCCGGCGATGGCGCGAGCCGGTTCGGTGCTGCCTGAAGCCTCCTCATTGCTGTCCGAAGCAGGCGCACTACTGCCCGCTTGACTCGCTGTCGTGCCGCTCGCAACTGGTGCGAGGTTGGTTGCGGTCGCCTCAATGGCGTCAACCGGTGCGGCGGGCTTCGAGGCTGCTGGCGTCGCGGACGCCTTTGCGGCAGGTGTCCTGGTCGTTGCGCTGACAACCTTGGCTTGCGACTGGGCACCACCTGGCTCGAACATCGCGAAGGCGTTGCCTAAATGGCACGTGTCCCCTGGCTGTAGCTCACAGTGCCCGACCTTCTCGCCATCTTTCGTGACCCCATGCGTCGAGCGCAAATCGTTGATGACGATCTTGCCCTTGGTGAATACCGCGACGCAGTGTTCGCGCGAGACACTCTTGTCATCCAAGTGGATGCCGCAGGTCGACGCTCGGCCGATCGTCACGAGTTCGTCCGCGACCAGCACAAAGCGTCTGTTCTGGCCGTTAATCCTCACTTTGAGCACCGCTTCGGTGCTCCCCGAGTTGTTGCTGTCTCCGTTCATTACAGTCGATTCCATCGGTTGGCAGCTGGGGGGCGTCAACAACCGGCGGAGCACGGTAGCGGGCGGGCGGCAACTTGCCCAGCCACTACAGGCGGAACGGGATCGGCTAAAAGTCGAAGGTCGTGTCGACGCCGTTGGTGACGGTGAAGCCGAGCGGTGCACCGGCATCGAGCACCAAGCCTTGGTAGCCGATGTTGAAGCCGATGAAGGCCGGGTTGTTGGGCAGTGGCAGCAGGATCGAGGCCGTTCCGGACGCGGTGGTGGCGGCGGCGGTCAGGGCGACGAAGCTGCCGCCGTCGAGGTAGGCGTTACAGCCCGCGCCGATTGGCAGTGGCGCCGGCGACAGGCCGAGGCTGCCGAACAGGCCGACGATCGAGCTCGGTGGCGTGTCTTCAAAGCCAACGGCGAAGTTCTGGTTGCCGAGGAAGGGCCACGACCAGAGGTCGAGCTTCGGGGTGATGCCGCCGGTGCCGGCGCAGCCCGTGCCGACCAATGTGTAGTTCGCGTTGCTGAGTTCGTCGGCGCCGATCTCGTTGACCGCGCCGCGGAGCTGGCCATCGAAGTCGGTTGCTACGCCGGTGGCGAGCGTCGAAGCGCTGATGCACGGCGAACCGGGGTTCAGGTGGAAGTCGTTGTTGGCGACATCGCGCAGCTGCGGATCGATGTCGAGCGACAGCGTGTCGCGGCCGACCAGTTGCCAATTGGCGAACGTGTTAGCGGTCAGCGAAGCGGTTGGGCCGTGCGTGGCGAAGGTGCCTCCGCTGACGTCGAAAAAGCAGTTGGAGTCACAGATGGTCGGCAGCGGTGAGTTGCTACCGGTTGGCGTGTGGAACCGGAATATCGGCGCCGCCGGGCTAACCA
>JBNMND010000319.1:0-6624 GCA_051274975.1 Planctomycetota bacterium
AGGACGTGCCCGAATACGCGCGCGACGAACTCGACGATCTGGATCCAGAAGAAGTGTTCTGCCCGAAGGACGCCGACAGTTCGCAGTTATCCGCGGTGATGGCGGGGTCCCTTGGGCGATCGTTCGTGCTCGAAGGTCCACCGGGCACTGGCAAGTCGCAGACGATTACCAATCTGATTGCGCAGAGTCTCGCCAACGGCAAGCGCGTGCTGTTCGTCGCCGAGAAGCGCGCCGCACTCGAAGTCGTCTACCAACGCTTGGCGGACGTCGGCCTCGGTCCGTTCTGTTTGGAGCTGCACTCCAGCAAGAGCGGTCCCAAGGCGGTGCTTGAGCAGCTTCGCGCCACACTCGAGCTTGGCCATCGCCGGGCGCCGGCGGACTGGCACCAAGTTGCGACCGACTTGCAGACGGAGCGCACCGCGCTGAACGACTTCGTCTTGGCACTGCACAAGCGCCGCGAACACGGTTGGTCGGTGCATCAGGCAATGTCGCAGTTGGTGCACTTGCGCGAAGCCAAGCGCTTGCCGTTACCGGAACTGCTCGCTGGTGCGGCAGACGATGTGACGCACGCGCAGCAGGCGCTAGAAGCCTTGATCGTTGCCTCTGGCAGCTTCGGTGTGCCCAACAGAGCACCGTGGTGGGGCGTGCAGCGCGGCGATTGGACGCCGGCGGTCGAGCGCGATGCCGTGCCGATGTCCGAACGATTGCACGTCGCGGCGTTGGCGATGCAGGAAGCGCTCATGCCGGTCATCGCCACGCTCGGCTTGTCGCCAGTGTTCGGCGAACAGCCGGGTGTCGCAACGGTTGGTCCGTCGGCTCTTCAGCTGGCGACGTTGCTCGAACTGTTGCGCGCCATGCAGGCACCGTCATTGCCGCCCGCAGCATGGCTGCAGTTGAGCAATTGGCGCGAGTTCGACGAGGACCTCGAGCGCGCGATTGCTTACGGCAAGCGGCGCGATGATCTCTGGGAGCAACTCGAAAAACGTTGGCGTCGCGATTTGCTGGCATTGGATCTCGGCACATTGGCTGCGAGTTACCGATTGCACGCTGAGTCGTTCGTGTTGTTCCGCTGGTGGCGGTTGCGGGCGCACAAACCGGTGCTAGCTGGCGTCGCTACGGCGGCTCTGCCGCCGGCGGTGTCGATTCGTGACGATCTCGATCTGGCGTTGCGCGTGCGCGACGAAGAGCAGCAGCTGCAAGCGTGCAGTATCGCGATGCAGGGCCTGGCCGGCGATTGGCGCGATGGTCTCGCAGATTGGCAGAAGATCGACCGCTCGTTGCAGCAGGCACGCGAGATCCGCCAGTTGATCGTGCGCTTGCTACCGGGATCGTTGCAGCCCGATCGTTCGGTGCTCGATGCCGTCGCGCAGAATCTATTGGCGTTGGCCGATGGTGCTAGTGCGTTGCCGCAAGTTTGCGGGGCACTGTTCGCGGCGCACGACGAATTGCAAGCGGCCAGCTCCCAGGTGCAGGGGTTCCTCGAACTGTCCTTGCCCGACGCGTTTGGCGCCGACGAGGTGCCCGACTATGTGGGCCAAGTCGAACAGCGTGCTGCCGGTTGGCTTCAGCATCGCACCTCGTTGCGCGACCACTGTGCCTACCGACGTGCCGCCGAAACCGCCACCCAGGCGTCGTTGTCGGTGCTTGTTGACCAACATGCCTGTGGCGAGTTGTCCGTGCACGAGCTGCGTCCAGCCTACGAACGGTCGCTCTACGAAGGTTGGTTGGATCTCGTGCACAAGCGCGAACCGTCGCTAGCGATGTTCCGCGGCCAGGACCACGAAGCGGCGATTGCGCGGTTCGCCGAGCTCGATCGTCAGAGCATCGAACTCGGTGCCAAGGTGGTCGTCGCGCGCCTCGCCGCCAAACTGCCACAGTTGCGCGATACGCAAGTTGCGAGCAGCGAACTCGGTGTGCTGGAGCGCGAACTCAAGAAGCAGCGGCGGCACAAGCCGGTGCGCAAGTTGTTGTCGGAGATTCGCGGGCTGTGGCCAAAGCTGTCGCCGTGCGTATTGATGAGTCCGCTGTCGGTCGCACAGTTCTTGTCGCGCGATGCGCAACGCTTCGACCTGGTGGTGTTCGATGAAGCGTCGCAGATTCCGATGTGGGACGCGGTCGGTGCGATCGGTCGCGGCGATTCATTGATTGTGGTTGGCGACAGCAAGCAGTTGCCGCCGACGAACTTCTTCCAGCGCGCGGCCGAAGGCGACGACGGTGAGCACGACCAGATCCCCGAAGATCTCGAGAGCGTGCTCGATGAGTGTGGCGCGGCCGGCTTGCCGCGCATGCATCTCGACTGGCACTACCGCAGTCGCCACGAGTCGTTGATCGCGTTCAGCAATCACTACTACTACCAGAACCGCCTGTTGACGTTCCCGGCGCCGCGTGCTGCGTCGGATGGCGCAGGTGTTCGTTGCGTTCGTGTTGATGGTGTCTACGATCGCGCCGGCTCGCAGCAGAACCGCATCGAGGCGGATGCGTTGGTGGCGACCGTCGTCAAGCGCTTGCGCAATCCGTCGCAAGCGAGATTGAGCATGGGTATCGTGACGTTCAGTCGTGCCCAGCAGACGTTGATCGAAGACTTGCTCGATGCCGAACGCCGTGCTGACCCGTCACTGGAAGAAGCGCTGCTGACGGCCGAAGAAGAACTGTTCGTCAAGAACCTCGAGAACGTGCAGGGAGACGAGCGAGATGTGATCCTGTTCTCGATTTGCTACGGCCCGGATGCCGCCGGCAAGATCTACGAGAACTACGGGCCGCTCAACCAGCAAGGTGGCGAGCGCCGCCTCAATGTTGCCGTGACCCGCGCGCGCCGCGAGTTGATTGTGTTCTCCTCGGTTGGCCCAGAACAGATCGCGAACCGTACGCAGGCGACCGGTGCTCGGCATCTGCGCTACTTCCTCGACTACGCGATGCGTGGCGAAGCGGCGTTGATCGGTGCGGTCGAGCACGACCCGTCGCGCGAAGTCGATTCTCCCTTCGAAGCCTCGGTGCGCGACGAATTGCGCAGTCGCGGCCACGAAGTGCACTGTCAGGTTGGTTGCTCCGGTTACCGCATTGATCTGGCGATCGTCGATCCCGAAGCGCCTGGTCGCTACTTGATCGGGCTCGAGTGTGACGGCGCGACCTATCACTCCGCCGCGACGGCGCGCGACCGCGACCGCTTGCGTGCGTCGGTATTGCGTAGCCTTGGTTGGCAGCTGTCGCGCATCTGGTCGACGGACTACTGGCACGACCCTGGGCGCGAACTGGACCGCATCGAAGGAGAGATCGAACTCGCGCGCACGGCCCTTCGTGAAGTCGATGCTGCGCGCATTGAGTCGTCGGTCGCGCCGCCAGACGTTGCGGTGGCGGATGCGGGCGAGGCGGTGATCGATGAGTCGGTGATCGATGAATCGGAAGTCGAGGCACCGGTATCGGCTGAAGCCACGATCGAGCAATCGTCACCGGCGTCGGAGCCACAAGCCGCCGGCGATGAGCCTGCGCCAGAATCACTGCCGGAAGATGACGCCGCGCCAGAGCAGGTGATCGAAGCGCCACATGACCCCGATGGGCCGCGTCCCTATGTGCCGGCGGATGTGGGCCGTTCGAGCAATGATCAACAAATGGCGACCAGCATTTTGGCGGTGGAAGCTCCGATCGCGTTCGATCGTTTAGTCCGCACGCTTGCCGGCAAGTGGGACGTGAACCGCGTCACCGACCGCGTCCGCGAGCGAGTGCGTTCGGCTCTGCCAGCAGCGGCCGTGGAAGACGACGGTGTGCTGTGGAACGCCGCGGAACAACGAGGCGGCTTCCGCGGCTTCCGAGTGCCGCGCAACGAACAAGAAGAGCGCGCGATCGATGAGCTACCGATTGTCGAGGTCGTGTCGGCGATGGCGTGGTTGCTGCGGCAGCACCATGCGCTGGCAAGTGACGATCTGGCGCGGGAGGCTGCGCGATGCTTCGGCATCCAACGGCTGGGCAGCGTCGTGCGTCAGGTGATGGGGCGGGCTCTCGAGCGCCTGCAGGAATCCGGGCAATGCGAACGCGATGGTGAAACCGTTCGTCTGCCGTCCTGAGTTGATCGCAACCGTCAATTCGGTTGAAAGACGGATCGGCACGAGCACGTCGGGGCAGCGCATCCTGGTAGACTCTGTCCTGCGCGAGAATGGCAGGACTCTGCGATTCGGATTCATCTAGGGAACGGCTGTCGCACCGTTTCGAAAGCGTTGAAACTTGCACATGATGACACGTTTGCCGGGCCTTCTAGTGATGTTCGTGTTGCTGACAATGGTCGGGGTTGCGTCCAGTCAGTCGATACCAGCCGAGCAGCTTGTTGCCAAGAAGGCTTACCGCGGACTTGTCTTGGACGAGTCTGGCGACCCGCTTGCAGGCGTCGCCGTGTGCTCGGTCCCTGACGAACCCGATTGGCTGCCAGATACGTTGGTGGCGGCATCCAAGGTGCGCACTGATGCGTTTGGGCGGTTCGTGCTAGAGGTCGATGGAGATCAGGTGTCCAAGGCACTGTTCGTTGCGCGAGGTAGAGTTCGCTTGCTGCAGTCACTTGAGCTGTTGGCGATGTGGCCGGTGCAGATGGCGAAGGCCGGTGCGTTGGCTGGACAGGTTCGCGGGCAGGATGGTCAGCCGGTGGCTGGAGCGCGCATTCTTGCCGAGGACCACCTACGCGGCTTGCCATTCATCGAGGACAAGGCCAGAGGCAACACGCAAGCGTGGCTGCAAAGCGTGGCGGTGACCGATTCACGTGGTCGCTTCTTGTTGCGCGGTGTTTACGACACGGCCGTGCGCTTGTCGGTGTCGGCGATTGGTTATCACGACCTGGAAGTCGGGCCCGTTTCGAAGTTGGAGCCGCTGTCACTGAATCTGACCAAGGTGCCGGGGACGATCACGGGAGTCGTGCTGGATCCGAGTGGTGCACCGGCTGTTCGCGTCAAGGTGCGTTCGTATTTGCAGCAAGGCTTGCGAACTTCTTCGACGGTGATGACCAATGACGAAGGGCGCTTTAGGAGCAATTATTACGGCGGCCCAACACGTCTGTATGTCTCTGCAATGATCGCTGGCGCGCGCACCTATGGGCGCCATGACGTCACCGAGCCAGGGACGTGTGAACTCCGCTTGGCGCCGCACAACGAGCAGGTGTCGCGAGCCCGTGAGTTCCCGTCGGCGGACTTGTTGAAGCCGAAGAAGCAGCTTCGTGTCACCGCCAAGACCGCGGGCGGCAAGCCGTGTCCGGCGTTTCGTGTCGCGGTCTACCAGATTGATGCCGGTCAACACAAATACCGAACAGACCGGCGTCAGCTTGAGTGGTTCGAAGGTTCGGCGGTTGCTAGTGAAGATGGGATCGCGGTAGCGCCAGTCTACAAAGGCTATGGTGAGAACGCGTGGCTCGTGCTGGCGACCGCGAAGGGGTGCGCCAGTGTGCGTTTGCAGATCGATGCAGGGGCCGAAGAGCTCCAACTCGAGTTTGCTAAGGCCGCACCTGTGCGTGGCACCGTGGTGGATGCGCGCACCGGTAAGCCGGTTGTCGGGGTGCGAGCTTGGTTCTTGTTGGACCTCGATGGCAAGAATAGTCATCACCGCAAGTTCGACGAATTGAAGGGTGATGCCTTCAGCGTGCGCACCAATGTCGAGGGCGCGTTTGTGCTCGACGATGCACCGATTGGTCCGGGCCGCGTTTTCTTCACGGCGGATGGCTATGAACCGACGTGGCGACCTTTCGAGGTTGGCGGCAATGATGAGCCGCTGCAGATTGCGTTCGAGCCGTTGGTGCCGTTGCCAGGCCAGATGGAATGCTCGCGACTACTGCGCCATCTTGTTGCTGTGCGTACCCTTCGCAACCTTCCTGGTGGCAGCAGCGAGGACTTTGCAGATCTGAGCGGCGCGGTGCCGGTGGCTGCGACGGGTGGGTTCCGGTTGCCGCAACAGTCCGTAGGAGCACGACATTTCGAAGCGTTGGTGCAGCGCTCGCCGCGTCAAGGGCGCCCGGACAAGGTCATCGTTGGCGAGCTGAGCCTCAACCATGACACCACGGAGATCACGCTCGATGCGAGTGCTGCGGTCCCGCTACGCATACGTGGCAAGGTGACTGGGCCCGTCCCGTTCCAGCGACTGGCCGTCTTGTGCGCACCGCTGCCCCAGCGCAACATGCACTACGGCTACCTGCAATATCGAGGTCCGTTGTGTGCGCTGGCGATCGACGGCACCTACGACCTCCAGGCGTTGCCGGGTAAGCGCATCCTTGCAGTGATCGATATCGAGTCTGGCGTGATGTTTGCGCGTATGGATGTCGAGTTGCTCACGGGTGCGGACCAGCAGCAGGACATCAGGATCGATGGGCTCGAGGTCACCGTGCGTATCGAGGCGGACACGGAGGCTCGTCAGCTAGGCGATTTCTATCTCGAGTTCGTTCCCAAGCAGGACTACTGGCCCGGTGGGATTGCTCAGATTAGTGGCAGCCTGGCGAGGATCAGCGAGCACTGCAAAGGCATGGGCGTGCGCGTGCCTGCAGCGAGCGTCGAGGCAAAACTTTGGGTGCCGCGCACATCAGGGCAGCTGGGGCTGCGTCGCTTTGCTCGCCACCACAGCGGGCAGGCCAATGGAGTCGCCCACGGCGTGCGGCCGATCGAC
>JBNMND010000320.1:0-6623 GCA_051274975.1 Planctomycetota bacterium
TCATCGAGGCGGCGCAGTCGCACCACGAGTGCTTCGATGGCACTGGCTACCCGAAGGGCTTGCGCGGCAAGGAGATCCCGGAGCTCGCGCGCATTGTTGGGCTCGTCAACTTGTTCGACAAGGTCTACAACGATCAAGAGCCTCGCGTCGGCGTCTTTGACGCCCTGCGCATCATGGCGCAGGCTTACCGAGGCTCGTTTGACGAGCGCATGGCGCAGGGCTTCGTCAAGCTGTTCCGCTAGCGGCTACAGCTTCGGCTTCGCCTTCGGCCACGCCAATTGCGCGGGCACATACAGTAGGCGGCGGCACATCGCTTCGAACACTTCGACTTGTCGTGCCATGCCGCCGGCCTTCTCGCGTTCGGCAATGGTCGCGGGAAGATCATCCAGCGAACACGCGAAGTGCTTTTTGACGAGTTGGCGCAACCCGTTCTGATCCTTGGCAGTCTTGCCCATGCGCGCCAAGGCCATGACGGCCAGCATGCGCACCGGTTCAGCCAGCTTGTAGGGTTGTATCAGGCTTCGCTTGAGGCCCGAGAACCGCAAGTCGAGCTGCTGATCACTATGAAGGTCAGCCAAGCCGCGTAGGCGAGCCGTGATCGGTTGCAGTCGCTCCGTGGGGCTCAGCACGAGTTCGGCAAGGCCGCGAACCTGCAGACGCGTATTGAAGCTGTCCAGCATATCGATGAAATCTCCGGTTGTCGCCTCCACCGATTGGAACCAGGCGGTGGCTTCAATCGCCGTTCCGCGGCAAGCGCGTGGCACGTTGTACAGCGTGAAGACCTCCCAACGCATGGCTGGATCGTCGTTGCGCACGCTGTTGGCGATATCGATGGCGTGACCAGCATTGCGCGCCAGGAACGCCAAGGTCGTATCGATGACCGGCGGATCTGTGCTGGCAAGCCAGCCGTAGATCGTGCCGACGAGTTCTCGGTCCGGCTTCGACTCGTGAACGAACGTCAGGAGCTTTGCGAGCCGCTCTGGTGGGCTCCACTGCGCCATCATCATCAACTCGGCGAGGGTGCGCTTGCCGAGTTGGCTCGGTGCGTTCGTCGGCACCGTCGCGGGTTGCCCGGTCAGGATGGCGTGCGCACCCATGAGCCACGGTTGGTCTTGTTTCGGGTAAGACTCAAAGTTCTCGGCAACCTTCTCGGCCGCGCTGAGCAACGCAGACCGTGTCGACGGCGACTCGTGTTGTTCGGCCAGTCGCAGCAGTGCTGGCAGCGCCAGCGCGCCGTTGAGACGCCACTTGCTCAAAGTACTTGCCGCCGAACGGACCACCCGGTCGTCACCGTCCCACAGGCGAATCACGACATCGCATCGCTCTTCGGCCGGCAGCTCTTCACCGTTTTCTTCGAGCCAAAGAATGGCGCGCACGCGTTGCATCGGGCGTCGGTGGGTGAGCAGTCCGCGTGCGACAACGTCGTCAGGTGCCTTGCCACTGATTGCCAGCCATGCCTCGGCCAACTCGCCCGATAGCGAGGCCGCGCCACGTCGCTGGCTGATGAATGAGCGCTTGGTGACCTTCTGAAGACGCTCGTGCAGAACCTCTGTCAGTTGTTGCGCGTCTTCGGCGGCCATCACCGGGTTCGCACAGATCTTTCGGCACGCCGCCGTCGCGTTGGTTTCGTAGTCGCGAAGGTAGGCAGTCAGGTGCTTCGTGGTCGGCTCGGCGCCGAGTTGCACTTGCGCGAAGATTAGCCGGTAGGCGCTGCGGCGTTGCACCGAGCGGTATTCACGCACGGCCTTGTCGAGATTGGCGAGCTGCTTCTGATCGAAGTGCGGCGCCAGATACGTCAACGTCACCAGCAACTGATCGATCGTTTCGCTGTCTGTTTCGTTGATCCACGCCAGCAGCTCGGGCATGGCCGGCGTGCCGTCCTTGCCCAATGTGCCGATCACATAGAGCAGATCAATTTGTTGCTGCCGAGTCAGGTCGCCGCGCTTCTGCCAATGCAGCCGCTTACGCAACTCGGGCAGCACTAGCTTGCCGAGGTTTTCGAGTCGTTGCAGGCAGTTGAGCCGCAGTTCTTTGGTGTCGAGGTTCTCGACAGACTGGGTGATCAGGCGGTCGAGTCTGCTTTGGCCAGTCGCAGTCGGAGCTGCGATCGCGAAGGCGAGGCCAAGCGACGTCAAGGCGGGGCAAACCTTCATTGCTCCACTCTAGAACCTAGTCGATACAGGGTTTCGCGAATGCTTGCCAGAACACATCGGCGCCCTCCGCTCGCAGCGCGGCGGGATTGCCGTAGCCGAACAAGCACGCAATCGTGCGCACGCCCAGCCGTTTGCCGGAACGCACGTCTTGCAAACCATCTCCGACCATCGTGGCTCCGTCGATCGAGCTGCCCAGCTGTTCGAGCGCATAGCGCAGCATCGCCGGGTCGGGCTTTTTTGTAGGTAAGGTGTCGCCGCCGACGATGACCGAGGTGAACGAATCCAGACCGAGAAACTTCGCCACCGGCACGGCGAACTGTTCTGGCTTGTTGGTTACGACCGCAATCGCATGGCCGGCTTCGCGCAGTTGTTCCAGATACTGCAGGGCACCCGGAAATAGCCTGGAATGCACCGTACACTGCGCCCTGTGGTGTTCGATGTAGGTCGCGAACGCAGCTTCGATGGCTTGCGCATCCGGCTCGCGCTCGGCAAGCGCCCGCTGTAGCAACGTCCGTGCCCCGTCGCCGATGTAGGTGCGCACGGTCGCCTCATCAACCGCGGCCAAGCCGTTCTGCTCGCGAACGTAATTGGTGCTGGCGCTTAGATCCGGCAACGTGTCCGCCAGGGTGCCATCGAGATCGAACAGGAATGCGGGCTTGGAAGTCACGGCTATCGATATACTCGCCGTCCCCTCATGAAGCTCGCACCCTTGTTGTTGCTGTTCTCGCTGTTCGCCTCCTGCAGTTCGATCCGCAATTGGCGCGAACTGCAAACTGATCCGATGTCGATTGGCGAGGCCTACAACGGCTTTGTAGCGATCGCGACGGCGCGTGATGGTTGGCGTGTCGACGAAAGCAAGACCGATAGCGGCAATGGCAAATGGGAGTCGCGCTGGCGCAAGCGCGAGATGGAGCGCAATTTCCCGATCCGCAACCGCCTCCGGATGGAGATCCTGCTCGATGAAGGATCGCGCGAAGAAGGGTGGTGGGTGCGCTACGTGATTGAGCAAGAGAAGTGCAAGGACTTGCGTCGCCATTCGCAGCCTCGCGAAGAGGATTGGAGTGCTAACGGCCAGGATCAAGAAGGCGAAGCGATCCTAGGTGAGCGATTGCTGCGACGCTTGGCACCGAAGTCGGTGCAGATTCCGGAGCGCACGCAGCCTAAGGATCCTTGGTCGCCGATTCGCTAGCGTGAATCTGGGTTGGGCCCGGATCGCTAGTCGTTGGTCGCCGCGCGATACTCGTCTTGAGCGCGCTTCTCGGCTTCGCCTTGCAGCACGGCTCGGCGTGACCACAGTCGCACGAACAGCACGCCACCGATCACCCACAGCAGCCACTCGTATTCGAACGGGCCGGCGAGGTGCACGATCACGCACCCCGTCGACCACAGTGGTGTGATCGCCCAGTCCCGGCCGGGCACGAGTCGCCAGCAGGCATAGAGGCCTGCTAAGGCGCTCAAGCTGAACCCGATCCACGGTGGGTTTAGCTGCGTGCTTTCATGCCATATCGAGATGTTGGCAAGTATCAGTGTCGCGGCCCACAACTTCATGCTGTGTTGCTTGCGGGCCAGTTGGGCTGGTTTGCGCCACATGTCGACCGCAGCACGCTACTCGGCGGAATGCTGTAGTTGCGGGCCTGACTCGCAAGCTCGAGCGACTACTTGGGGAATGACCTTCTCGCGGGCAGGCTCTTCATCAACGCCTGCCACTCCATCAGGTCGCTGTTGAGCTTCCTGCGATACGTCTTGCTGGTGCGGACGTGCAGTCGCCACGTTGCCAAGCCGCGTAGGTGCTCGCGTACGTTGTCGAAGATCTGGAACGCGAGCACACGCATTTCCGGGTCGTAGCCCTTCTCACCCTTCTGTCGCAAGATGCGCTGCCGGTCTTTCCAACGCTGTTCGCGCGTGTCCCACTCGTGACTGATTTCGAGGACGCTCGGAAGGTCGGTGCCTTCTTTTGCCTCGTTCTCTTCTTCATACGTCGGAATGGCTTTTGGCTGCGCGTCGACGTAGACGGCGTAGGCGGTGCCGAATCCGGCTATGCAAAACGCGGTGGCGACTCCCCACAACATGCGTGCGCTCTTGCGGCGGCGGGCGTGGATTCGTTGGCTCGCTGCCTGCATTCGTGTGGTGACGCGTTCGGCGTTCCGCTTCGGTTTGGGTTTGGGTAGCGGTGGGGGCTCGTTCAGCATCGACTGCAGAATAGCGATTGGGGTGGCTGAGTGGGCGGGGGTTCTTTGGTGGTTGGCGAGTCGCGTTAGGTGCGACGGTATGCTGGCGTTGGTGAGCAACCGCCATTCCGATTCCATCTGTTCTAGTTGCCTCAAGTTATGGGGTCTCTGTCGAGGGCTTGAGGGCGCGATTGCATTCGTCGCGCTGTGGACTTGCGCCGCTGCCGTCGCGCAGAATCCAACACCTAAGAAGGCTCTGCCGCAGCCTCGTGCGATCTCCGGCATCTACCCGCACCTCGCGATGTTCAACGACGAGAACGAATGCGGCACTGGAGCGGTTGTGCCGTTTGCGGATCGTTTGTGGGTGATTACCTACGCGCCGCACAAGCCGCGCGGTTCGAGCGACAAGCTCTACGAAATCGATGCGCTCTTAACGCAGACGATCCGGCCCGAGAGCATCGGCGGCACGCCAGCGAACCGCATGATTCATCGCGAGTCGCAGCAGTTGTTCATCGGCCCCTATGTGATCGACAAGGATCGCAATGTGCGCGTGATTCCGTACGCGCAGATGTTTGGTCGGCTAACGGCGAACGCGCGTCACTTGTTTGATCCGGCTGGCTTGATCTACTGCGCGACGATGGAGGAAGGCCTCTACGAGATCGACGTCAAGACTTTGGCCGTGACCGAACTGTGGGCCGACGAACAGAAGAAGACTGGGCGGCACAGTGACCTGCCGGGCTATCACGGCAAGGGGCTATACTCAGGGCAAGGCCGGTTGGTCTACGCCAACAACGGCGAACATGGCGCGCGCGCGATGCGCGATCCGACGACCGAGTCCGGGGTGTTGGCCGAGTGGAATGGCAAGGCGGATGCGTGGACCGTGGTGCGCCGCAACCAGTTCACGGAAGTGACGGGGCCCGGCGGCATCTATGGCAACGAACATCCGGCCACGGATCCGATCTGGGCGGTCGGTTGGGATCACCGTTCGCTGATATTGCAGGTGTTCGATGCTGGCGAGTGGCATCGTTATCGCTTGCCGAAGGGCTCGCACAGCTACGACGGGGCGCACGGTTGGAACACCGAGTGGCCACGCATTCGTGAACTAGGCGATGGGATTTGGGTGATGACGATGCATGGCGTGTTCTGGCAGTTCCCGCCAGAGTTCCGCCCTGGCAATACAGGTGGGCTTCGGGCCGCCACTGCCTACCTGAAGGTGGTCGGCGACTTCTGCATGTGGCAGGGCCAGCTTGTGTGTGGCTGTGATGACACTGCGAGATCTGAGTTCTTGAACAAGCGGCGCGCGAAAGGCTGGATTGCGGCGCCACGATCGCAGAGCAACTTGTGGTTTGTGAAGCGACTCGAATTTGCGCCGGTGCGCGGCGTGGGAGGTGTGTGGACGCACGAGAACGTTGTGGCGGGCACGACCTCGGATCCGTTCTTGCTGAGCGACTTCGAGCATCGCGGCTTGCACTTGGCGCACCGGGGCAAGAACGAGGTGGAAGTTGTGCTCGAGATCGATGACGACGGCGCCGGGGTGTTTCGCGAGTGGCGAACGGTTACGTTGCCGGGCATCGACGCTGGTGGACACACGTGGCTGCAGTTGCCGAAGAATGCTTATTGGTTGCGAGTGCATGCGAAGCATGACCTGATCGGTGCGGTCGCGTTTGCGCACTTGAATCACGGGCTCGGATGGAGATTGCCGAATGGGGTGTTCGATGGGCTAGCACCGGCAGGAGCTGAGCAGGTGCTCGGCGGTGCGATTCGCGCGCGAGGCGGCAAGAAGACGTCGTTGGCGTTCGCAGCACAATTGGGCTCAGCCGATTCCGTGGTCGACGTCGGATGCTATGAACTGGATGTCGATCCGAGCAGCCTGCGTTTGCGGCTGAAGAAGACCACCGAGCCTGGCTTGCACAAGCACACGTTGCAGCACACACCCATCCCACCTGGGGTGCTCACCAAGGATGATGCGTCGATATTGATTGTTGACGATGGCGGCAACCGTTGGCGGCTGCCGCGTCGGCGCGCGGCCTATTCTAGCAATGTCCTGGGCGACTACCGGGTCGTGCGAGAGGTCGCTACCGAGCGCGACTTGCTGCACGCAGACGGGACGTTCTATGAGCTGCCTTCGGAGAACGCTGGTGGCTTTCGCAAGCTCCGGCCGATCGCCTCGCACGAGCTCTTCGTGCACGACTTCTGTTCGTATCGCGGCTTGTTGGTCATGAGTGGCCTGAATCCGTCGGTTGTCGCGGGCGACCACGTCGTGCGTTCCGCCGATGGCAAGGCGGCCTTGTGGGTGGGAGCG
>JBNMND010000321.1:0-6588 GCA_051274975.1 Planctomycetota bacterium
CTTCGGACACGGGTAATGAGCGATTAGGCATGGCGGCACGAGTGGGTTCGGGTGGTCCGCACCGCAGCTTGAACCTCGTGGTATCCGGAAACTCGATCGCGCTTCGGCAGCAAGAGTTACGCCGACCGCTTGAATGCTGGCCAGGCGGCGACGCTATTTGGTCATCGACGAGTCCTGAGTGACCAATTCGATGTCAAACCGGCTCGGCCGAGTTTCCGGACACCACAGGCGCGACGGCACGACACATGTAGTCATGAAGCCACAGGTGTTGATTGAGCGGTTGCTAGCCTTGGTGCCGCGACCGCGTGAGCATTTGGTGCGAGTATGCGATCTCGGATCGTGCCGCGGGCTGCGGCGGATGACGCAGGGGAAGAGGCCGACGATGGCTGCACGGATACTGAGGAAGCGCACGCCGAGGAAGTCACCGCGAGTCCGTTGGGCCACGTGTGCAGCGGCAGCTTGTGCCGCATCGTCCTGGCAAGCGGCGCCGAGGTCGCTTTCGCTACTACACGTGGGCGGAGTTGCTGCGGCGCGTGTTTGGCGGGGACTTACTGACGTGTCCGCGCTGCGGCAGTGTTCGTCGGTTGCTCGGGCGACTCGCCGCGCTAGTTCGGCGACGTCACATGCTACAGTGAATGCGACGTTTGATTGATGTGACGTGAACCACGCCTCCTGCGCCGCCGCTGACCTCTCGAATGTGACGCCATCAGCGCGATCGTTTGCGGACACCACGGGGTCGAAGTGCGCGCGATTAGTGCCCGCCCTTGTTCTGGTTGTCGCGCTCGGTGGTCGCCTCGGCGGTGGTCTTGCCTCCATGGCGGTATTTCTCGAACCAACCACGCACATAGAGAATGCGCCGTAGCCGGTTGCTGACGTGGCGACCGGCTGCACCGTGGTACTCGTCGGGCACGCGCACCATCACGGTGTCGATCTTGCGCAGCTTGAGTGCCTGGTAGTATTCCTCCGTTTGCGCCATCGGCGTGCGCAGGTCGAGTTCGCCTGTGATCAGCATCGTCGGCGTCGTCACGTTGCCGACATACTTGAGTGGCGAACGGTTCCAATGCTCCTCGATGCCTTCCCACGGCAGCTGCTTGAAGTTCGTGTACCAGTAAGGGCCGTCGGTGGTGCCGACGAAGCTGATCCAGTTGGTCACCGGGAACATCGAGACGGCCGCCTTGAAGCGGTTGGTGTGGCCGACGATCCAGCAGGTCAGCACGCCGCCACCGCTGCCACCGTAGACAAACAGGTTTTTGTCGTCGATATAGCCCTGACCGATGACGTGATCGACGCAAGCCATCAGATCGTCGTAGTCCTTACTCGGGTAGGCGTTGTTGATCTCGTTGCCGAACTGTTTGCCGTAGCCGACCGAGCCGCGCGGGTTGGTGTAGACGACGACGTAGCCGTTGGCCGCATGGTTCTGGCGTTCGAAGTCGAAGTTGACTCCATACATGCCGTGCGGGCCGCCGTGGATCTGCAGGATCAGTGGATACTTCTTGGCCGGATCGAAGTTGGGCGGCTTGACGATCCAGCCTTGCACCTTGAGGCCGTCGCTTGACGCGGTCCAGAATTCCTCGACCGTCCCGAGTTCGAGCCTGGCGAGCACGTCGTCGTTGACCCTGGTCAGCTGTTTGGTGTTGCCGGATGCGTGCGCGGCGATGTCGGTAGGGCGATGTGGGGAGGTCTGCGTGCCGAGCAGAGTTCCCTTGCGATCGATGTCGCTGAGTCGCCACTGTAGCTGGCCTTGTGTGACCTGCTCGAACTTGCCGCTGCGATCGACGCGGCAGATGTGGGCCATGCCGCGGTCGCGGATCGTGTAGTAGATCGACTCTGACTGCGGGTCCCACGTAAGGCTGGTGGGCGGGCGGTCCTGAGCGGCCGTCAGCACGCGGTGGCCGGTGCCGTCGATGGCCATGAGGTAGATGCTGGCGACGTTGTAGGTGTCGTCGTTCTTGTCGTAGCCGGTGTAGGCGACATACCGCCCGTTTGGCGAGACCACCGGTCCGCTGTCGGGGCCGACGCGACTGGTCAGCTGACGCACGACACCGGTGTCGACCGCGACGGCGTAGACCTCGGATTCGCGTACCTGCCAATCGGCGTCGTCGGCGCGCAGGCCGCTGAACACGATCTCGGCGCCGTTCGCGGTCCATTCTGGGCCGCCATGATCGAAGTCGCCGGAGGTGATTTGCCGCGGGGTGCCACCAGTCGCATCGACGACGAAGATATGACGGTGGCCGCTGGGCCGATAGCCGCGCCGATCACTGCGGTAGTTCAGGCGCGTGATCACCGTCGGTTCTTCGGCCCACTTGGCGCCTTTCGGCTTCTTCGGCATCTTGATTGGGAAGCCGTCTTTCTCGGGCACTTGCATGTTGCACGCGATCGACTTGCCGTCCGGGGCCCAGCGCAGGTTGGAAGGCCCTTCACTGACGTGGGTGATCTGCGTGATCGAACGGTCGGCCAGGTGCAACACGTGGATCTGGGAACCACTCGGTTCCCCCTTCCTGGTGAAGGCGATCCGGCTGCCGTCGGGCGACCATCGCGCCGAGCCGCCGTCGGTCAGCTTGCGCTGAAGGGTGCCGTGGCTGGTCATGATCCACAGCTCGCTCTGCATGCGGTCGTTGATCTTGTCGGTCCACGAACGGGTGTAGACGATCTGTTTCCCATCGGGTGAGAACCGCGGATTCGAGACGTTCTCCCAGTCGAGCAGCTTGTCGAGGGCGAGCTGGTTGCTGGGCCTCAGTGAACTAGGTTCTTGATCCTGAGCGGGAAGGGCGATCGTCAGCAGGACGGCGACGGGCAACAGGCGCATGGGAACTCCGTAGGCGTGGGGGGGACATCTATGAGCCTAGCTAGGACCATGCGGAAGCGCACCTTTAACAAGCGTGCGCAATCGGCGCGCCGAATGCGCCGCGGGCATCATCCGCATGAACGCATGCTGCACTACCCGCGTCTTCGCGTCCTCGAAGGCCACCTGCTGCACCCCGTCCAGTAGTCACGTTGGGGGGCAAGACGCCCCCGTCCGGAACGCTCTTCGAACAGAGAACAGTGACGACCAGCGTCCCGTTTGCTCTACCACTTGTTGGTTCGCCAACATGATCAACGCCCTCAGGCCGAAACGCTTGAGGGCGTTGTCATGTACGGTGCGCTTCTAAGGCTGGCACGTGTGGTTACATGCGGCGGTGGTTGCGCGGCCCTGCTCGGGATGCGCGTTCGTGCCTCGCGCAACGGGTTATGAGGTCGTCCTATCCGGAAATGCGGCCGAGCCCCTGTTTGGCGTCGAATTGGCCACTCGAATCACGTCGATGACCAGTGAGTCGTTGACGGTTTCTCGTTGACGGTTTCCGAGCCGCAGCTTGTTTCTCCTATGCCCCCGGCGCCGAGCGTAACCACTGGTGGGACTGGAGCCTCACCGACCAGGCGCCGCGCGACGGGGAAGAGCTTGCGCCGACCGACGTGGATGAAGCCACGGCCTGGGAGCGCATCGCCGAGGGCGCGCTCCCAAAGCTCTGGGAAGGCCCCACGCAAGGCGTGCCGCTGGTGCACAAGCAGGGCGTGGTATGGGTCGTATTGGCTACCCAGACGCTGCCCGTTGACGACGCGGCGCCCATGATCAAGCTCTTGGAAGCCGGCCAGAAGCGCGGGGCCTATCCCGACGCGCGCGGGCGCTTCAGCGTTTCGCCCGGGCTCAACGTGGTGCTCAAGCGCGGGGCTTCACCCAAAGACCCCGAGCGTCAGATCACGTTCGCGCTCGGTCGCCTCGAGGGCCCGCCGACGTGGGCCGGCAAGGGTGAGGAACCGAAGGAAGTGGCCGCAGGCAGCATTCCTTCGGCTGCGGCAAGTTCGTCAGAATCGGCTGCCTTGTCCCGTCCCACCCAGAGCACACCAACGCAGAGCCCCCATACGTTGAGTAAGCCCGCACCCAAGAAGACCTCGGATGGCAAGAGCACGACGCCGTTGTTTGTCCTCGTGCAAGAGGGCTACCTCGCTGCCGTGGTCGGCGACCACGCTGAGCTCGAGCGCGTGGCCGAGGTCCTCAGCGGGCAGCGCAAGGCATGGATCCACGAGGCTGTCCAGATGATCGCTGAGGGCACGGAGTGGCCCGCGGGTGCGGACGAGACGCCGCCCTACGGCATGGAGTCCCTCTTGCCCTACGCTGGCAAAGCCTTCGTCTCGGGCCGCACCGACTTGCTCCGCCGCGCGTGCGAATCCTTCAAGGTAGGCCAAGCCCAAAAGCCCAAGCGCGTAGCCATCGCCAACGCGCTCGCGATCCTCGCGCGGAAAGCCGACGAGGTGTGGGGCCCGGAGGAGTAGCGGTGGAAGAAATACCGCACTTCCTATTCGCCCGGGATTATGGACCAGTGGGGTTCGGGTGGTCCGAACCGCAGCTTGAATCACCTGCACCCGGCCACCGGACCTCACCATCACCTCTTGGTCGCCGCCATGAGGGCTCGGTATTGCTGTTCTGCGGCGACGATTTCAGCGTCGGTCAATGGCAACACATCGGGGTCAAAGTGAAAGCGCTTGCCGTCGAAGGCCACGTTTTCTCGCTGCCCCGGAGAAGGGATGCGTTGTCGCTGGCACGTGCTTCTAGTTGGCCAAACTGCACGAGCGCGAACTGTTTGACTACGCGGTGTTTGATGAGGCGGCGCAGTTGCCGATCCCACATTCACTGCCCGGCATGTTGCGGTCGCAGCGTTGGTTGTTCTTTGGTGACCATCAGCAGTTGCCGCCGGTTGTGACCACTGCGGACGCCGACCGCGGCGCGGCGATTTCGATCTTCGAGTTGCTGCACGAGCACTATGGCTCATCGTTGTTGGATACGACCTATCGCATGAACGAAGGCGTGTGCCGGCTGATCATCGAAACGTTCTACGGCAACAAACTGCACTCGGCGGAGATTGCAGCATCACGACGGACGCCATTCACAGCAGTTGGCCGGCTTGATGACGTGCTGAATCCAGATGAGCCCGTCGTCTGGTTGCGACTCGACCATCGCCAGCCGGGGCAGCGCTCGACGGAGGAGGCCAATGCGGTCGCCGACGTCGTCGAAGACCTCGTGCGCCGTCATGGCGTGCCGGCCAAGGAGATTGCGATCATTGCGCCGTTCCGTGCCAAGTGCGATTGATGCGCTCGGCGATCGAGCGCAAGTTGCTGACTGGTTTTGAGGAGCTGACCATCGACGCCGTCGAACGCATCCAAGGTCAGGAACGCGAAGTCGTCGTCTTGTCGCTGGCGGCTGGCGATCCAGCCGAAGCCAAGCGCGGTACCGCATTCCACTTGTCGTTGAACCGCCTGAATGTGGCCCTGTCCCGCGCGCGCACCAAAGCCATCCTGTGGGCAGCAGCCATGCTTTCCGGGCGCTGCCGAAGGATGCTACCGGCCTTCGTATGGCATCGCGCTGCAAAGAGCTGCGTGATCGCATGACGAGTGTCGACATGTCGAAGCTCGACGTGATCTGCCCTTCATCGTCGGCGATAAGGTTCACTGCAGTTGGTACACCGAAGGATACCGCTGCATATGCCCCGCAGGCACTCGCAGGTGGTGCAGCGTGTGACCCAATCACCTACGGTTGCTGTGAACTGCTGGGTTGGCGTCTGTGGGCGCCAGTGCGCGTGTACTTGCTGTAGAAGTGCTCGCGGATGAACTTTGCGTAGTGGTCAAAGTGCAGCTTGGCCCGCGCCAGCAAGGCCCCATCGACCCGTTCGTCGTTCGTCTCCTTCGCTCGCTGTAGCAGTCGCATCGCGCGCTCAAGCCGACCTTCTTCATTGGCCTCGGGAACCTGCGCGGCGGCTTCGTTGCAGAGTGTGCGCGAGTGATTGCGAAGGGCCTGCGCCGTCTTGACCGTTTGCTGAGCGTCGGTCAGCGAGACCGACTCACTCTTCACTGCGCGCAGCAGCTTGCATTGATATGTGTGGCAGATTGACGGACGAACGGTGTAGCACTGGCATGCGCCATCCTTACCGAGTTGTGGGCAGGGGAACGCGATGCGATGCGTGTCGTCGTCGTCGCTCTTCCTCGCCGGGAGGTAGTTGACGAGGTCGCCCATGCGCTCACGTTCTTGCGAGTCGACTCGAGCGTTGTGGAAGATGGAGCCGTCGCAACACAGTGCGCACGACACGCACAGCTTGTTGCCGTCATCCAACGTGTCTTTGCTCAACGTGGCGTTCCTGACTGGCTGCGCCATGTAGTGGTGTGCATCATTCGAACGCGGTGAGTGTGGCTTGGCTTTGGCGGTTGCGCGGTGGTTGCACGGCGTGTGGCCACGGCCGGTGTGGCAGCGGGCCGTGTAAGGACTTGGAGCGGGGCGACGGGAGCACTTGCAACGTGCGGTGGAGGCAGCGCCAAGCGCGAAGTAGCGTCTGTCTGATACTTCGGGTGAGCCGTGTACATGTTCCTTCCAGAAGAGTCAGGCTGCTGGCCGTAGCATGATTACTACTCTCTTCATCGGCATCGCCGATTCACAGCGCGAGCACTTTTCTAAGCTCGAACGGCGCGCCGCTTTGAGTCGCTAGGTGACTCCGGTGGCAACAGTGTGCATGGCGCAGGTCGCGCGGTCGCCGGCTATCCGACGTGTTGCCGTCGGATAGCCGG
>JBNMND010000322.1:0-6567 GCA_051274975.1 Planctomycetota bacterium
GTTCGATGGCGCTGTCGATTTCGCCGCGGAGCTGCAGCTCTTCTGGGTGGGTCTTGCCCTGTGCTGGCAACCAGCAACACGAAAGCCAGCAGCATGCGGCGAGGACACGTTGCCACACGGGCATCAATGCGAGCGGTTGGGTCATAGAGTCGCTTGCGGAATCACGAACGGAGAGGGTTGGGGGTCGCCGTTCAGGCTGCGACGCGGCAGTTTCAGTTGCTGTCGAAAGAGCAGCTGCTACGTGGCATCGGATCGGGCCACAAATGCTCGGCGTAAATGCCTGCTACGTCAACGCCATGCTGTGTTGTCCTGCGGATCTGGTGGCGGCAACAGCGGCTGCTGCTCCTGGGTTTGCACGATCGGGCCGCCAACCTGTGCTACCCTGTGACGCGTATGCGATTCGCAGCACAGGCCATTGTCGCCATTGCAGCCTTTCTGGCTGGCCCTTCTCTGCGCGCTCAGGCCGGTGCCACCGCGGCGCGGATAACCGAGCCAGGCCGCTCGATGGAACGGCCGCTCGACCTCGTGCTGGCCGGGCGTAGCAACAAGTCTATCGAGCGTACGTTAATGGTCGTCGTCGATGCGTCGCAGGGGCTCAGCCAAGCCGGATTCGCCAATGCGTTTGCCAAGGCTGTGGCGGCCAATAAGGCGGTGTTGGCGCGCACCCAGATTGGCTTCGGCTTGGTCGGCACCAATGGTTGCGTGGTTGTTCCGCCGACGTTCGAGCACGACAAGGTTGTGGCGGCTGTGCGACAGCACACGACGCGTGGTGCTTCCGCGTTGCGCAATGTCTACAAGAGCATGCGGCAGGCAGGGGCGGCGATGTATCGCAGCAAGGGCGAGCGAACGCTGTTGTTGGTGACGCTTGAGAATGGCGATCTCGAAGACGAGGTTGAGAAGACCGCGCAGCAGTTGCGCAAGGCGAAGATTCGGGTCGAGGTGCTATCGTCGGAGACGACGCTCGCCGACAGCTACTGGCAACGCCGCCCGAATCAAAACAAGCCAACGGGCACGACGTTGTTCGGTGGCGATGGTGCGGTCGTCGATGTGCCCTTTGGGTTCTTGTTCCAATACGAAGCCGCGAACGAGGTGACTCCGTCCGGCTATGCGATGTGGGGCCTTAATCACTTGGCCGCCGCAACCGGCGGCCGCGTGTTTCTGCATGCGACCAGCAAGCAGCTGAAGCACACCTGTGCGTTTACTGGCAAGTGTCCATTTTGCGAGGGCGACCACGAACTACCGGATGCCGGTTGGAACTCGGCGTTGGTCACGCAAATGGCACCGTTGACGGGCGCACGCAAACAGGCGCTGAAAGAGATGGGATCTGATCCATGCTTTCGCCTCGTTATGAAGACGTGGCTTGCTGCGTCGAAGGAAGGGCTAATCCAAAGTGCACCGGCTGTTCGTGTGCAGGCCACTTCGGCGTCGCCCGACCGTGTCCGGGCTGGGCGCGATTTGCGCTTGATGCTGCCCGGCAACTTCGCACGCAATGCTAAGCGCGCCGAGCAGGCAGCCAAGAAGGCGTTGCGCGTGCGCGATCAGTTGGCCGAGGCAATCAAGAACTTGCCGGCTGAGGGCGTCTCGCATCGCGCCCGCGCGTCGGCCGAATACACGCTGGTGATGATGCAGTTGACGCGTGTCAATCTGTTGACGTTTGTTGGCTTCTGTCGAGAGTGGGCGCCGAAGTGGTTTGATGAGCACGGCGACGATCCACTGCTGCCCGAAGTGCCGCGGTTTGACCGCAACGAACGCCCGGATGGCATCGCCTATGTCAACTTGAGCCTGTGCCACGGCGTGCGGCCGTTCTATGGCGTGGAGCTGCCCGGTGGCGAGCAGTTCCGCAAGGAGTTGATGAAGCTCGATGCGATGTTCAACGGCTTCCAACGTCGCTATGGCAAGAGTCAGTTTGGCTACGCGCTGCGTCGCAACGGCATTGCCCAGTTCCATCCGGTGTTTTTCGGCATCAGTAAGGGGCCGGTTCGCAAGCGCCCGAAGAGTGCGGCGGGACCGAAGGGGCCAATCACGCCGCGGCGACCGACGCGTCGTGGCGGTGGCTCTGGATCGGCTGGCGGGCCGACGACGGGTGGTGGCGAATGATCCTGGGTAGGCCGTTGCTCGCTACGGCGCTGGTTGCTGCCTGCTTGTGTGGCGTGTCCGTGACCGCACAGAAGCCAGTTGAGAAGTCGCTGGCTGAGTGGGTGGCGCAACTTGGTTCTGACCTTCACGGTCCACGTCAGGAGGCTTACCGCGCGCTGCTGAAGGATCGGTCGCCGCGCATCCTTGGCTTGCTTGGTGCTCATATCGAGTCGTTTGTTCCGCGTAGCCAAGACACAGCCTGCAATCTGCTGCGTAATTTTCCGTTTGGCGATTCGCGCGAGATCTACAAGCAGCTGTTGGGCGCGAAGGATCCTTACTTGCGGGTGGTTGGTGCCGGACGCTTGCTAAAAGAGGCCGCGAAGGACGCGTCCCGTAGGCGGTCAATGCAAGTGTTGGTCACCGCGTTGGCGGAGTGTCCCGATGGTCGCAAGATGTCGGCGGTCAACGCTTGCCGCGATGTGCTTGACGAAACGGTGTTCGTCACGATGCGCCGCTGGCTGCAACCCAAGCAATCGTCACACATCGTGACCGGGGTTCTGCGCGACCTACTACGCCGTGAGCGCGGCGCGTCGGTCGCGACGAGCCACGCCGTCAGGTTGTTGTTGGCTTCGAAAGACACGCGCGTGCTAGCTGCGGCGCACACCTACTTGCTGCGTGAAGATGCCAAGCACGAGAAGCAACTCGCGGATCTGAGCAAGAAAGAGCCGGCCGTGTTCTGGGTTGTGCGCGACCTGCTGCCAAGCGATGGCAGGTATTCTGATGCCATTGTTGCGGTCATCGTCTCGGCGTTACTTGCACCACGTTCGGATCGTGACGTGAACCAGTTGGCACAACTGCTGAAGAAGCACTCGCAGGCGCAGTTGGGTAGCGCCCTGCGCGAGCTCATCGGCCACGAAAAAGAAGACATCCGAGCCGCGGCGTTGAGACAATTGTCAACTTTGACTGGTGGCCTGCGGGCCAAGGACTTGTTGAAGCTGCTGCGCAGTGATGCCGTGGTGGCACGCTTGATTGCTGCGGACACGATGCGGCGCCGAGATGACCCGTCCGGGCTCGAGGTCGTGCTGCAGGCCGTGCCGACGGCGGGGAAGCACAAGGTCGAAGCGCTGCGCGTGCTGGGGCGGTTTCGGTCCCGCAAGTCGATTCCGTTGTTGCTCGGCATGCTCGACGATACGGATGTGCAGGTGCGAAACGCAGCGTGGCGCGGTGTGCAGGAAACGATGCGAAGCCTGTTCCCGTATCGAAGTTTCGACTTCCGCAAGGCTGGCTACGATCCGCAGGGCGATTCTGGCGGCCAGGCACGGCCGGCCGGCATCGAGCGCATACGCGCCTGGTGGGCCAGCGTCAAATAGCTGGCGACTGTTCTGGTCCGCTCTAAGCTCGCGTGCAGATGATGCGCCTCGAAGACTGCAGCCGATTGCCCGCGAACGGAGACAACGTCGCGATCGCCGTTCGCCGAATTGATGCCGGGACGGTCATCGAACACGCAGCGCTTCGCTTTGAGATGGCGCATACAGTGTTGGAAGGCCATCGATTCGTGTTTGAGTCGATTGCGAATGGACAGCCGTTGTTGTCGTGGGGGTTGCCGTTTGGTGATGCGACCCGTGAACTCGTGCCCGGCGACTACCTCTGCAACGAACGCATCCTCAGGGCTCTCTCCGAGCGTGATATCGACTTTGAGCTGCCTGGCCAGCCCAACTTCGTGGATCGCTTCGAACCGTGCGAATTAGATCTAGCGAGCATCGTGCCCGGCCAGCAAGTGGCGCCGGTCGAGCTGCCAGGCACGTTCGACGGCTACCTGCGCGATGGCAATCGTGGCGTCGGCACGCGGAACTTTCTGGTTGTGCTCGCTCTGACGTCGGCGGATGCCGCGTTGGCGACGGCGGTTGCTGAGCGGGCCCGGCAGACTCGTGGTTCGCATCCCGGCAGCGGCGCTGCGGTGACTTGTGAGGTCGTTGCCGTGACGCACACCGAAGGCGGCGGCAAGAAGCGGCCGCACAACCTGGACTTCGTGTTGCGCACATTGTCTGGGTTCGTCGTGCATGCGAACACCGGTGCGGTGCTGGTGATCGACCACGGTAACGGTTCGTTTACGAATCGTGACCTGGAGACGTTTTTGCGCGCTGAGGGCTACGCGCTCGACTCAGTGCCTCACCAAATGCTGACGGTGTTGGGATCGTTTCAGGATGCACTGGCGCAGTCGATGGCCGCAGTGGCCGAACTGCTGCCGGTGGCCGTGCGGGCCAAGCGTTCGCAGCAGCCGCTATCGGGTCTGCGGTTGGCGCTGCAGTGTGGTGGCTCCGATGCGTTCTCGGGAGTATCCGGCAACTCGCTCGCGGGTTGGGTTGCCAAAGAACTGATTCGCCATGGCGGCGGCGCTAATCTCGCTGAGACCGATGAGCTGATTGGCGCGGAGTCGTATGTGCTTGCGAACGTGCGCGACCGTGACGTCGCGGTGCGTTTCCTCGATAAGGTGGCGACGTTTAAGGAGCGCGCCGAGCGTCATGGGGCCAGCGCCGAAGGCAATCCATCCGGCGGTAATAACTATCGCGGCCTCTACAACATCGCGTTGAAGTCGCTAGGAGCTGCCCGCAAAAAGGATCCCGACGTGCGCCTCGACCATGTGCTCGACTACGGCGCACCGATGCATGAAGGCGGCTACTACTTCATGGACAGTCCGGGTAACGATCTAGAGTCGATCGCCGGGCAGGTCGCGTCGGGCTGCAATCTGATCCTGTTCATTACCGGCAATGGATCGATCACGAACTTCCCGTTCGTTCCGACCCTGAAGTTCGTCACTACGACCGGTCGCTTCGAGTTGATGTCGAATGAGATGGACGTCAACGCCGGTCGCTACAACGACGGCATGTCGATGCCCGATCTCGGCGCCGAAACGTTCGATCTGGTGCGTCGCGTCGCCTCGGGCGAGCGCAGCAAAGGCGAAGCGGCGGGCCACTCGCAGGTGTCGATTTGGCGCGAATGGCGGCAGCAGGATGCCTCGCAGTTGCAGCAACTACAGAGCCAGCCGACGCCAACGGGCGTGCCATTGCCCGCGGTTGCCGCGCAGCCAGCACAGATCACCTTCGACGCGTTTGCGACCGAGCGCGGCATCACCAGTGAACGCATTGCATTGGTCATGCCGACCAGTCTGTGTTCTGGCCAGGTCGCTGAGTTGATCGCGGCCGACCTCAATTCGCGCGGGGGCCCACGCGGTGGCTTGTCTCGCTTCGTGGCATTGGCGCACACAGAAGGCTGCGGCGCCGCCAACTCCGAAGAGCTCTACCTGCAAACGATGGTGGGGCACCTACGACATCCGTTCACCCAGCGGGCGCTGCTGTTGGAGCATGGTTGCGAGAAGACCCACAACGATGCCGTTCGGCATTGGTTTGGCGAACATGGCGAGGAGGCCGACGACTTTGGCTTCGCCAGCGTGCAGTTAGATGGTGGCATTGAGAAGGTGCGCGAACGCGTCGTCGCCTGGTTCACCAAGTCCTTGTCCGAGATGCCTGAAGCCAAACCTGTCGTGGCGTCAGGCGAGCACGTGCGGCTCGCGGTGATGTCCTCGGGTTCTATCGATGATGTGGCGCAGCGTGCGTTGGCATCTGTGTGCGCCGGCATCTTGGCCGCGGGTGGCACCGTGGTGCTGCCTGACAACGACGGCCTACTGGCTTGTGACGGATTCCGGAGCGCGTTGCTAGCGCATCCAGATGCCTGGCAGCCGTCGCTTGCCTACGGCCAGGCGGCCAAGACTGCTGGACTGCATATCATGCGCACGCCAACCGAGGATGCCAGTGAGACCGTGACTGGTCTCGGTGGCACCGGTGTCGAGTTGATGATCGCCGGTGTCGGCTGCTCAGTGCTGCAAGGACATCCGATGATTCCGATGCTACAAGTTAGCGCGGATCTCGACATGGCTCGGCGCTACGAACACGACTTGGATGTGATCCTGGCGGCGGATGCCGATCAGGCGGTGCAGGCATTGTTGCACTGCATCACAGAGACGCTGTCGCGGCGCTACCAACCTAAGCTTACTAGTTCCGGCAACGTGCGCTTCCAGTTGACGCGCGGTGATCTTGGCGTGTCACTATAGCGAACGCGTCTTGTGTCACGTTCGCGCGGCTGCTAGCCAGCGCCGCGATGCTTCTTCGAAGCCTGCTTGAGGATCTTCTTCTCTTGCTCGGTGAGGCCGCCGACGCCGACTTGGCTAACGCGTTCGAGAATGGCGTCGACTTGTGCGTTGAGTGCTGCCGCGGCTTGATCATTCTGGGCCGAGAGCTTCTGGGCGCGTGCTGCCCGGCGTTGGGCTAGCCAGCCCGGCTTGCGCTCCTGCCCGGCGTGGGAGTCGCTGCCACGCTTCCATGCATCCGGATCGGCTTCCCACGGATCTCGTTGCGCGGATTGGTAGATCATCACGTGCCTCGCGACGCGCTTCTCATTGATGCAGGTGAGCACACTCGAGAGACCGATGACGAA
>JBNMND010000323.1:0-6558 GCA_051274975.1 Planctomycetota bacterium
AAGCGATGCTGCGCGTGGTTCGCAACCACCGTCGCGCCGCCTACCACGCCAGCGAGACCGAATACGAGGAGCTGTCGATCACGCCGCGCGGCATCGATCCGCAGCTGTGCCCGAGCCAGCTACTCGAATCCGCACGCGAGTGCTGGGATCGCGCGCTGGTGCTCGGTGAAAAGCACGGCTACCGCAACGCGCAGGTCACCTGCATTGCGCCGACCGGCACCATCGGCTTGCTGATGGATTGCGACACGACTGGCGTCGAGCCGGACTTCGCGTTGGTCAAGTTTAAGAAGCTTGCTGGCGGTGGCTACTTCAAGATCGCCAACCAGAGCATTGCTCCGGCGTTGAAGAACCTCGGCTACGACCCTGCGCAGATTGACGAAATCGTCACCTACGTGGTCGGTCGCAAGACGCTCGCCGGCGCGCCGGAAATCAATCACGAGTCGCTGCTAAAGCACGGCTTCGACGACGCGGCATTGCAGAAGATCGAAGGCGCGCTCGAAAGTGCGTTCGACGTCACGTTCGCCTTCAACAAGGGCATCCTCGGCGAGGAGTTCCTGACGACGAAGCTCGGCCTGAGCGCGGAGCAACTCGACGACTGGAGCTTCAACCTGCTCGAGCATCTCGGCTACAGCAAGCCTCAGATCCAAGCTGCCACGGACTTTGTCTGCGGCACGATGACTATCGAGGGTGCGCCGCACCTCAAGGACAAGCACCTGCCGGTGTTCGACTGCGCCAACCGGTGCGGCCGCAAGGGCAAGCGCTACATCCCGTACGAGGCGCACCTCTACATGATGGCCGCTGCGCAACCGTTCATCAGCGGTGCGATCAGCAAGACCATCAACATGCCGGTCGACGCCGATATCAAGGACGTCAAGCACGCCTACCGTCTTGGTAGTGAGTTGATGCTGAAGGCTGTCGCGCTCTACCGCGATGGTTCGAAGCTCAGTCAGCCGCTTAGTTCGACGGTCGGTGATGAAGAGGACTTCGAAGCGACCTCGACGATGGCAGCATCGCCAGATGTGCAGGCACTTGCCGCGCGCATTACTGAGCGCGTCGTGCACCGCTACATCGCCAAGCGTCGTCGCCTGCCGGGTCGCCGCGCCGGCTACACGCAGAAAGCCAACGTCGGTGGTCACAAGATCTACCTGCGCACCGGTGAATACGAGGATGGCTCGCTCGGCGAGATCTTCCTCGACATGCACAAGGAAGGTGCTGCCTTCCGGAGCCTGATGAACTGCTTCGCGATCTCGGTGTCCCTCGGCCTGCAACACGGTGTGCCGCTGGACGAGTTCGTCGACGCGTTCGTGTTCACGCGCTTCGAGCCGAACGGCATGGTGCAGGGTCACGACCAGATCAAGATGGTCACGTCGGTTATCGACTACGTGTTCCGCGAAGTCGCGATCAGCTACCTCGGCCGCGAAGAGCTCGCCCAGGTTTCGAGTGAAGACCTCAGCAACACCACGATGGGCGCCAAGACGGCCGACCCTGAGTTCATCGGGGAAGAGGTCGTCTCGGAGACGGTCTACGAAGCTGCGGAACAAGCACCGAAGCCGGTGCACGAGAACCAGCACCTGCATCCGCCAAGCCACGGCATTCAGCGTGGTGCCGACGCGCACGTCCCGACGGCAGCCGCCGGCGAGAACGTGGCGCTAATGCGCGCGGAAACTCGCACGGCGATGGCGGACAGTCGCGTGTCAGAAGGCCGCCAAGCCCGCCTGCTAGTCGCTGAGGCTCGCCTCAAGGGCTATGAGGGGGATCCGTGCGGCAGTTGTGGTGCGTTCACCTTGGTGCGCAATGGCACGTGCTTGAAGTGCATCTCGTGCGGTGGCACGAGCGGTTGCAGCTAAGGGCAGCTCGCCTTAAGCAGAGCTAGAGAACGGGGCGTCTAGACGCCCCGTTTTTCGTAGGCCGCCAGCGGCATTGTGCACTGTCAGTCCGCACAACGGGGAAGGCACCGTGGTGGTTGCACTCAAGGGGTATGCCCGTGGCCTCGCGCTATTCCGCCACTACGCTTACGTCGGGCTGTCCCAGGCATGTGAGCAAGACCTGTTCTCCAGCAAGCCAATCACCGAATGCTCATTCGTTGAGGAGCGGACCTGCGGCGTATCCGTCGTAGATCTATGCAAGGCCGAGGTCATCGCCTTCTTGAGGTCCGAAGCGGATATCTACGAAGTGTTCGACGTGCAAGTGCTGCCAGGTATGCGGTGGCCTTCCAGGATCGGAACCGAAGGCGATGCACTCGATTCGATCATTACCGCACCGTCGGCATCGTGGGGCAAGGACGGCGCCCGTTCGGCGATCGACGCGCGATAGGTTTGCAGGCTGTCAGGTTGCGGCGAAGGCAGTCGCTGCCAACTAGCCCGGCCAGGCGGCTCTGATCCTCAGCTTCAGTGCATTGGTGCATGCAGAGCCGCATGGTGCTCTCGCACTGCAGGATCTAACCTGTCACGTACCGCTGACCCAGCGATGCCAAGGCGTCAGAGGTCAGGCGTGAACGATGTTGTGCCACTGCGAATCGCTTCGAGCCGTGCCGGGACCCGGGGTTTTTTGAGCCGCCAAGATATGGGGCCGCAGTCTCCCTTGGCGTTGGGACTTGGCGCGCAAGTCCCCGAGGGTCACTTGACGCACTCCCAAATGGTGGGATAGTTGCTAGTCCTCGCCCTCGTGACCTGCCAGCCCCGACAGGTCCAACACTCCTCTCCCATGCGTCTACTCGTCTCTGCCATTCTCATGGCTTTGGGGCTCTCTGCTCCGACCCTCGCTCAGGAACTGCTGCCCGTCGAAGGCGCAATTACGTTCGGCGAGGCAAATCGCCGCGCCGCCCTGCCGCGCTGGCTGTCGCTGAAGTTTGGCGACTTCGACACGACGGGAGCAACGCCCGCAGTGCCCGCCGAGCTACAAGGCGAACCGGGTGAAGGCGATGACTACTTCGTCGTGCAGCTACGAGGTCCTGTCACCGAGACCCAGCAGCAGGCTCTGCGCCAACGCGGCATCGACGTGCTCGACTACGTGCCGAACAACGCCTTTATGGTACGTGGTACCAAAGTGCAGATTGCCGCTAGCATGGCCGGCAACGACATCGTCTGGTCGTCACCGATGCACCCCGCATGGCGCATTGACCCGCTGTTGCTTCGCCAGCCCACTCAAGGTCGACTGGCTATTCTTGGGTTCGACGGTGTGCCCGCTGCAACCTTGGTCGCGCAACTCAAAGCTGCGGGTGCAACGATCGCCGAACAGAACCTCATTGGCTCGCGCTGGCTGATCATCGCGACCGTCGCCCAGAAGGATCTGCGCGTCGTTGCCAACTGCCACGACGTGCAATGGGTCGAAGCTGAGAGCATCGTCACCGATCGCAACAACCAGATGGTCTGGACGGTGCAATCCGGCGTTTCGGGCAGCACCCCGATCTGGAACCAAGGCTTGCACGGCGAAGGCCAGATCATCGGTCACATGGATGGCGCCATCAACATGTCGTCGTGCTACTTCAGCGATCCGTCGAATGCGATCGGGCCCAACCACCGCAAGGTTGTTTATCAGTCGGGCAGCACCAGTTCGAGCACACACGGCACGCACACCGCAGGAACGGCGGCTGGCAATGCACAACCAATCAGCGGTAGCGCGTCGAACCGCGGCTTGGCCTACATGGCGCGCCTCGCGCACAGCTCCAACTACTCGGCAAGTGTTTGGTACTCGCGCTCCACCACCCATCGCAACAACGGCGCACGTCTGCATACCAACTCGTGGGGCAACGACAACACGACGGCGTACAACTCGCACTGCAACGCGATCGACCTGTTCCAGTGGAACTTCGAGGACAACCTCGTCTTCTTCGCCGAGACCAACCAGTCGACGCTACGTAACCCAGAGAACGCCAAGAACCTGGTAGCTGTTGGCAATGGCCAAAACGGCGCGGCCGCCAATTCGAAGTGCGGTGGCGGTGTCGGCCCAACCGCTGACGGTCGACGCAAGCCAGATCTGTTCACGCCCGGCTGTAGCATCATTTCGGCCAGCACAAGCTCGTGTGGCACAACGTCGTTGACCGGCACGAGCATGGCTTGTCCGGGTGCGACCGCCGCTGCCGCGTTGGTGCGCCAATACTTCGTTGAGGGCTTCTACCCGACCGGTGCGCCCACGCCAGCCGACACACTGACGCCAACGAATGCGTTGATGAAGGCGGTGCTGATCAACACCAGTCGCGACATGACTGGTGTTGGCGGCTATCCCAGTAACTCGGAAGGCTGGGGCCGCGTGGTGCTCGATGACTCGTTGTTCTTCAACGGAGATCTCAACAAACTGTGGATCGAAGATCAGCGCCGAGCTGGCGGCATGACGACTGGCCAAACGCGTCAGTTCACAGTCGATGTCGTCAGCAACTTACGGCCACTCGAGGTGACGCTTTGCTTCACCGACTACGCTGGCACGGTCAATTCCTCGAACCCAGTCGTCAACAACCTCGACCTGATCGTGACCGCGCCGAACGGAACGACCTATCGTGGCAATGTGTTCGCCGGCGGCTGGTCCGCGGCCGGTGGCGCCTCCGATCTCAAGAACAACGTCGAGCGCGTTGCGATCGCCTCACCACAATCGGGTACGTGGACCTTCGAAGTGTCAGCACCAACCGTCGCTGTCGGCCCATCGGGCTTCGCCCTTTGCGCGAATGCCGATCTCGACACCGGCCTCGCGTCGTTCTTGACGTTTGGCGCGGGCTGTGCTGGCTCGACCGTGATCCCGTCGCCACCGTGCCAACAGTGGAACTCAGGCGGCGGCTCGCTAACGAACCAAACGAGTAGCGAGGAGTGGGTGTTTCGGGTCGGCAACACAGCCACGCAACAAGTAGCCAGCTTCGAGTTCTACTGCGAGTCAGCCGGAGGTGGTTCGGTCACCGTGCCAGCATTCCTCTACCTCGGCAACGTCCCTGGCAATGTACCGGTCGCCTCGACCACCATGACGGTCGGCGGCGCACCTGGCTACTACACGGCAACCTTCGCTACACCGGTCGCCGTCTCCAGCACGTACTGCGTCGGCATCGACACCTCGGCACTCAACGTTTACCTGCCAATCGTTCAGACCGGCCTCATCAACGTCGCCTACTCACGACCGACTCCAGGTGCCTCGTGGACCGTGCAGCCAGTGCGCCCGTCGTTCGTCATCAACTGCTCGCCAAGCTTTAAGGTCCCGGCCCTCGACAACGTCGGTGCACCAACACTCGGGTCGTCGTTTGACGTAGAGCTCGCAGAAGCGCTGGGCACGACGTTCGCCGTGCTTGTGCAAGGCCTCTCTGATCAGTCCTACCCAGGCGGTGTCTTGCCGGCCACGTTGCCGGGCACGCTAGGCTGCGATCTGTTGGTGTCACCTGGCGCACTGGAAGCTCTTATCACCGACGCGAACGGAGTAACGAGCCACACCATCCTGGTGCCAAACTCGGCCGCCTTGGATGGCTTCGAGATCTTCTACCAATGGGTCGTGCTTGACGCCCAGGCGAACGCGATTGGTTTGGTCACGTCGAACGGCGGTAAGGCAAAGCTCGGGATGTAGAGCCCCGTTGCCGGCGAATGCTTTTGCGCGAGTCAGACCAGGGGAAGTAGAGCGCGTACACCCCATTCCCTGTCAGTGTTTTTGCGGCAGGTCGCCGGTGCGTTTGCCGTCTTCGTAGACACCTGTAAAACCTGGATCGACTTTGCCGTCCTTGCGCCAGATGCGCCACTCGCCGTGCAGCTTGCCCGCGGTGAACGTGCCTTTGGCGCGCACGCTGCCATTTCGATGCCAGAATTGCCATGGGCCGACATGCTTGTCCATGTCGTTCTCGCCGATCGCGAGTCGGGGGCCCTTGCGATCGTCGTAGTGGTAGATCCAACGCCCGACCTTTGGTGCAATCCCTGGACCGTCAGGGTTGTCGGGGTTGACGACGTTGGTCTCATACCCGATGCCGACGAACTGGGCATCGTCTGCGATGAACGGGAAGTAGGGCTGCGCGTTCCGTTGGAAGCCGTAGTGCGAGTAACACAGTGATGCGTCAGGGTATGTCTTCTCGAGCTCGGCCTTCGTTGAGTGCGCGAACGTGCTACGAGTGTCGCCGCATGCGGCTACCAAGAGGGCGCAGATCAATAAGAGTGGGTCGAGTTGACGCATCGCCCGACCATAGCCAGCGTCCGTCACCGGCAGAAGATCTGAGCAAGCGACTTGGTCAGAGAACTACTCGTTAGTCACGCCAACCGGGTTCTCCGGAACGACGCTGGCCATTCAAAGCGGCGTGCTGCGTTCGGCCGCGCGGAATGAGAGTTTCCAGACGACGCACGCACATTAGTTCGAACTTCAGTAGCACGCTCCTGCTCAGCTCGTGAGTAAGCGTCCCCGTCAGCGACGAGGAACAGCGAGTCATCGATCGGCAACAAGGTCCAAGGCGAACGAGATTGTTGTCACGGTGTTTCCGGAGCGGTTGTTGAACGTCGAAGTTCACTGCCATGACGGCACACCTGCGCCCAGGGCACGCGCGCAGCGCGCGCCGTCAGGGTCGGACTGCCGACTACATCTCGCCGACGGTAAGCGAGATGCCGTTCG
>JBNMND010000324.1:0-6491 GCA_051274975.1 Planctomycetota bacterium
GCTCCGCGAAGCAGAAGGTTGAGCCTGAGTCCGTTCCTGTTGCTCCGCCAGAGCCTGCGTCTAACGAAGTGACGAACGCGAACCCGACCACGCTCGACAGCAACGCGATGGGTGGCACGGCGGCGAACGTTCCCGTTGCAGTTCCGGAGCCGGTCGAGGTTGGCGAGCCGACGACGTCTGACGACTTGCCGCCGACGGAGACTGGCGATAGCAGCATGCCCTACGTGCTGATTGCCGGTGGCGGCGTGTTCATGCTCCTCATTGTGCTGTTGCTGATGCGCAAGAAGTAGCAGCCGATCTGTCAGGTAGGTGCCGCATTGGCTGGCACCTCGACAGTGCGCAGTCCAGGATCTTGTGACTGCAGCAGCGGCTCCATCAGAATTTCACCGACCGAAGTGTCGGTGATAGCGGCTGATGTGCGAGCGCAAGGGGCTAATTGGTCAAACCCGGCCCGGCAATAGGCACGCTTATTGTTCTGTTCCGCAGGTAAGTGCGTCCGACTTACGCAGAGGAACGAAGTTCCGATTGCCTGCGTGAGTCGTATCACGTGCGACCCCTACCTGTGACATAACCATGGTGCTAGCCAAGATCCTCCGTCGCTCGCTTCCGAAGCTTCGCCCGCAACAGCTGGTTGCGTTGGCTGAGCTCGACGTCTTGCTTGATGTTGATACCGATGACTTCGGTGCCAACGTCAAGAAGGTCGCCAAGCTTTTCGCCAAGTCGGAAGCGACGCTCGATCTCGAGACGTATCGTCAGCAGCGGTTCGACGCTGTCAGCCTGACAGACGCATCCGACCTACCTGACATTCGCGACGCGGTTTACTCCGCGGACTTGAAGCGCATGCCACAGATGGATCGTGAGGAAGAGTTCCGCATGGCGCGGCGCCATGAGTTCCTCGCTGGTTTGCTGACGTGGTCGTTGTCGCGCTTTGGCGTCGAGGACGCAGCGATTGCTCCGCTGCTGAAGCAACCGAGCAGTCGCATGCTCGCGGCTATTGGTGACCGTGCCGAGCCACGCGGCCTATCGCGCCGTTGGGTTGAGCAGATGGTTCTGCAATTCGAGCACCTGCGAAACCTCTACGTTGAGGGTGCTCTCTACATCGTGTTGAGCACTGTCAATCGCTACCGCAACCTCGGTGTCGATTCGCAGGACCTCGTGCAGGAAGGCAACGCATCGTTGTTCCAGGCGATCGATGGCTTTGATTGGCGTCGCGATGTTCGCTTCCGGACCTACGGTCAATACTGGGTGCATCAAGCTGTGCTGAAGATGCTCTACAACAGTTCGCGCACCGTTCGCGTGCCGATCTGGGTGCAGAAGATCCTAGGCAAGATTCGGCGCGCGCAAGAAGCTGGCCGTCGTGAAGGTCGAGAGTTGACGAATGCGGAGATCGCATCGCGAATCGATGTTTCAGAATCGAAGGTCGCGTGGGTGTTGTCGACTCGTCGCTATGCCGTCAGCCTAGATGCTGCGGTGGGTGGCGAGGACGGTGGCGCGACACTCGGTCAGCTGTTGCCTGATGTGGATCAGGTGCCGGTTCCGGAAGCCATCCCCGCGGGTGACTTGCGCGCCGTCTTGGCCGAAGTGATGTCCGACTTGCCAGAGCGTGAGCAAGGCATCCTGTCGCGCCGCTTCGGTCTCGGTGGCGAAGAGCCGGAAACGCTTGGTGAGATTGCCGACGACCTCGGCATCACCGCCGAGCGAGTTCGTCAGTTGCAGAACGCGGCGCTCGGGCGCATCAAGCGCCCAGGCAAGATGAATCGCCTACGGGCGTTCGTCGAGTGATTCGCGGTCCTGCTCGCTGCGCGTGCCGGCAACGATGTTGTCGTACGCGTCGTCGAGCAGCCGCTTGTAGACGTCAGGTCGCAAGTCAGCGGCAATAGGTAACACCCGTCGCATCGTGCGGACCTTACGCAGTTCGATGGCGGCGAGCGTCGCGCCCGCGTCGCCATTTCCAGTCGCGAGGATCTCTCCCATTGGGTCGATGATGCGCCCATCACCCAGAAACGACATCGGCTCGTCGTTGCGCAGCGAGGGCTCTTGTCCGGTGCGATTGCAGCCAATCACGAACAGCTCGTTCTCAATGGCACGCGCACGCAGCAGGGTGCGCCAATGCTGGGCACGCGCTTCCGGCCACTGTCCTGGCACAACCAGAACCTCCGCACCTTGGTGGAAGTAATGCCGCGCTAGCTCCGGGAAGCGGATGTCGTAGCAAAGCATCACGCCTAGCTTGCCGACTTCCGTCTCGACGACACACGGTTGATCACCAGCGGCGTGGTGGCGATGTTCTAGGTTGGCCGAGAACAGGTGGATCTTGCGATACGACCCCAGGAGTTCGCCGCGCTGGTAGATCCGCGCGGTGTTGAATACCTGTTCGTTCTCCGGCTCAATCGAGCTGCCGACGATGACCAACGAGTGCTCTTTGGAGAGATCCTGCAGGGCTTGGTCGGCTTCCTTGACGCGAGCGAACAGCTCGTCGTCGAAGGACTCCAAGAACGAAGTCGACCAGAGCTCTGGCAGCACACATAGGCGTGCTCCAGCCGCAGCTGCTTCTTCGATGCCAGTCTGCATCGACACAACGTTGGCGGCGATATCGCCAGAGGCGACATCGAACTGGACGCAGGCGGCGTAGTATTCCTCGGGCGCTGTCACGTTTGCAACGATAGCTCGATTAGTGGTTGCCGAGAACCTTCTCCGGGTACGAAACAAGGAGGCTGGCTTAGAGCCTGCCTCCCTGTTACTCGATTCGGATTCTCCCGACTAGCCCTTGAACAGGATGTCGTCGGTCGGAGTGCCGGTCTTCTTCTTGGCCCGCGGAGCCGCGTTGGACTTCGTTTCGGCGATCAGCTGGTCGCTTGGCTTGAATATAATCGTCTCTTTGTTGGCGACCTCGATGCTGGCGCCGGTCAAGGGGTGCTTGTAGGCACGGCCCTTACGGATGCGGCGTTCAAAAGTCCCGAAGCCCTTTACGGCAACCTTGCCGCGTGCGTGCAGCAAGTCGCTGACCGCGTCGAGCACTGCATCAAGAACACGAGCGGCTGTGCGTCGCGGCACATTGAGTTCCTCGGCAACCTTATCGGCGAGAATGCCCTTGTTGGCCTGGCGACCAAATTGCTCGGCGTTGGCTGCCAGCCCCGTTGCATGATCTTTGCTTGCGGCAGCGTCTTGGTTCGTAGTGCGCGTCATCCTTCAATCCTCTTTCCCAGTGATCCCTTAATGCAGCGCGCGCATGCGTGCTGCTCCCTGTTGTCTATCCCCATTAGTCCTTGGCGGCCTGCGGCACTGGCTTTTGAGTCCCGACGTAGCGTTCGAGACCTGAAACCAGTTTGGCGAGGTAGCGTGCTGCTACACTGCCGGGGAAGACTTCGCTGAATGGCGCGCGCTTCAAAACGGCGCCCTCAACGGAGCTATCTTCCGGCAGCAGTCCGAGCCAGTTGAGGTCGAACCCTAAAAAGCGCTCCGTGCAGCCCTTGAGTTTGAGGAAAACTTGCTCGGCTTCCTCTGGCGATCGCACGCGATTGACGACCGCGTGGATTGGCTTGTCAAAGCCGTCCTGCACGATCACCTTGACGATGCCATACGCATCGGCAATCGCGGCGAAGTTGCTCGTGGTCACGAGCACCGCTTGATCCGCAAGGTGTACGAAGTCCGTGACGCCCTTCGAGACACCGGCACCGGTGTCCAGAATAATGACATCACAGAACTGCGCTAGGTCCTCGACAGCCACGCAGATTTGCGCGCGGCCATTGTCGTCAAGGTTGGCCATGTCCTTCACGCCACTGCCACCGCTGATGAACTTTACCTGGCACGGGCCGTCGACAATGATGTCGGCGAGCTCCGCGTTGCCAGAGATGTAGTCCGACAACGTTTTCTCTGGCTTGATGCCGGCGAGAATGTGTGCGTTGGCTAGGCCTAGGTCCGTGTCAATGATGATGGTCCGGTAGTCGCGCCGGCTGAATTCACAGGCGAGGTTGACGGAGAGTGACGTCTTGCCGACGCCTCCTTTTCCGGACGTCACCGCGAAGATCGTTGCGCGTTTACCGCTCTTCTGCGGCGTGTTCGATTGCTCGACCATAGTGGTTCTTGAGTTCGACGAGTAGTCGTCGTGCGATCCTCCATCGGCCGTTGCAGTACCTGATCTTGCGTCCATGTATGGGACGACCCCGTTGTGCGACACGCAGGATCTCTACGTAGATGGTCGAAGAGAGTGGTGCGCGATATGCAAACGACCGGGTGTTCGTTGCGCGTGCTCTCTAGCAGTGTCTAACTCTGAAACAATGTCCTCTGTGCGCCATCGCAACGCCGATTTGAGCAGTTTGGTTTCACGAGTCATGCTGTTGCGGGTCTCTGTCGTCGTTGCAATGTGCATCGCTGCAACATGGTTTGCTGCCGAGTGTGTGTCGCATCTTCGGTCGTTGACAACGGGTGCTATGCCGGCCGCTGATGGGTTGATGATTTCCGCATCAGTCTTCGTCGCGAGCCTCGTCGTCGTCTTGCTCGCGGAGGTGGCTAATTTCACTCGGAGATTCCACCGACCCGAGCAACAAGTGCGTGCAGCAATGCAACGCATCCGGGCCGGAGATGTCGGGTTTCGCGTCGCTTTGCGTCGTGGCGAGCCTCTCGGCCGGTTGCTGCACGAGTGCAACGGGATGTTGGAATGGCTCAATCGCAACCCGCCAAGCGGCGTGCGCATGGACGCAGATGTCTTCGAAATCGAGAGCGATGACGAGGACGAAATAGCGTGATAAATTTATGCGAACGTAGGTGGGTCAAGGGCACCAGCTTGGTGGCGTTGACTCTGTTAATCGTTCTGGCACTCGTCGTGCACTCGGCGTTGCAGGCCGCACATACGTCGCTCGACGAACGGCAGGCCAAGGTCGCGGCTGCCCATGCGCTGCAGCGGTCGTGTGAAATGGGCGTGATGCCCAGCGAGTCCGAGTTGGCCGTCGTGGCGTCTCTTTTTCCCACCGCTCGATTGACGTGCTCGCGCATTGAGCACGCCATGTATCTGACGTTCGAAGGACAGCCGTTGGATACCGCTCTCGGCCCCGTCGTGATGCAGGGGCGATGAACGCACCTCGCCCTTCTTCTGTTGCTTGCCTGTTGCGGTCCCTTTCTCCGGCGATGGTGCTGGTCACCGTGGCCATGTTGTTACTCGTGCCGGCCGTATTGGAACTCGGTCATGTGACGCAGCGCGCAAACGCCATCCGAGAAGATGTCGAGATGGTGCGCGCGCGCCTGGCGGCAGAGACCGCCCTGCTTCAGTATCGCGAAGGTAGTGACTTGCCGACGCGGCGAAGCATCGCTGGCCTGTCTGTCGATCTCGATCGTGATGCAGATCAGTTCTTGATTTCCATGTCGAGTGCGGCGCACCCATTCGAGAGTTTTGCGCGCCGTCTGACGGGAGCTGCACCGCTTGCGTTTTCACATGCTCGCGTGGCCACGGACCCGCTGACGCTCAAGGCAATGGGGGGGGGCTACCACGAGTCGGTGACCGAGTGGCCGATGCCTTCTACCGGGGGTCTCGCGGCGGCGTGCCGCGTCAGCGAGATGCGAGGGTTCCACCGTGACCCGGAGATCGCGTTGCACTACCTGACGGCTGGCACGGACCGCCCCGACTTCGTCTGGCGTTCGGGGGAAGGGCTTGCGCACTCGACCTCCTCGGCGATCCTGGTCGTGCCGGGCAACCTGTGGATCGAAGCGGGTTCCAGACCGCTCGAATGCACCCTCCAGTCCGACCTGGTCCTAATCGTAGCCGGCAATCTGCACCTGTTGCGGTCGCTGCGCATCCACGGTCCGGGCCGGTTGTTGCTGGTGAGCGACGCCGGCGACGCCCCAGTCGTCTTTTCCGATCAGGATGGCGGTGGCGGCTGGTCCGCCGGGGACCTGTTGCGCACCGGAGATGCGTTTTCGGGGCCGGCAGAGGGCAGCGGCAGCGTGTATCTCGGGCTGCCGGGAGTCGCGACCAACATCGTTTGCGACGCGGGAATCCTGGTTGGCGGCGAACTCCACCTGGCGGGAATCGCTACCGTGCACGGTCCGCTGCTGCTGCGCCACGGGGTCACCAAACTGGCAAGTCCGGCCACGAAGCAGCATCAGCAGATCTCGTTACGACCGCCGGGGCCGGAGCAGTGGACCTACCGGCTGGGGCGGGACCGAATCCCCGGGTTTGCCGTCAGCGGTCCGCCGCGCCCGGGCCGCCTGGAATTCCGTCTTCGCTAACCTCTTTACCCGGCCGGGTTCGCTCGCTAGCGTATCCGCCCCCAATGCGGGGTCGTAGCTCAGTTGGTAGAGCGCTGCGTTCGCAACGCAGAGGTCAGGGGTTCGAATCCCCTCGACTCCACCAGTATTCGTCCCTGGCCAGCGATGGTCAGGGGCGTAACTTCTTCTGGCGACCCCGCAGTGGTTAGGCGAGTTGGCCCTCTGGCCCTAGAGCGACTAGGCCCTAGAGCGACTAGGCCCTAGAGCGACTAGGCCCTAGAGCGATACGAACG
>JBNMND010000325.1:0-6477 GCA_051274975.1 Planctomycetota bacterium
GCCATTCGCGCCGCCGAAACCTACAGTGCCTACCTTTACTTCACGGACAGGGGAGTCGCTCATTGGCCGCATGTTACCGAGCACATGGGCCGGGAATCCCGTCGATTCGGGGTGCGCTTGGCAAACGGGTTTGGTTGGCGTCGCCAAAAGAACCGTCGGGCCGGGCCCGAGTCGCAGCCATCGGCGGGTAGGCTGCTAGTCCCATGCTCGCCACATTTGGGTCCAATACCTCGCTGATTCGTGCCACCCAGCTGTTGCTGATGGTCGGCTTGGCGACTGCGTCGTTGCATGCGCAGGGGCCCGGTTGCTTCACGGCGACTGGCAATCCTGAGCCGCTGTTCGCCGACGTCCCGAACTATCCGGCCAACGACGAAGGTAAGACCGCGGAGATGTCGCTGGGCTTCACGTTCCCGATGGCGGGCGTCGGCTACGCGATCACGCACTGCGTGGTCGATTCCAATGGCGAGGTCTACCTGACCGACGGCAATGGCGTCGTCAACCCTTCGAACTTTGGCACGTCGGCGCTGCAAACGCTGCGCGGTGGCGCCGGTGGCTCGGCGCGCGTCATGGCGATGGGCGGCGACAACGCTGGCGAGCAGTTGACGTCGCAGATCCTGGTCGACAAGTCGGTGCCGTCGCAGTGCAAGATTACGTGGGTCGACTGGAGCAGCTTCGGTGCCAACCAGGATTGGGATTGCAGTGTGACGCTGTGCGCTGGCGGCACCATCCAGTTTGACTACTCGCAAGGCTTCACGGGCTTGAATATCTGGGACTACGTCGGCGTGTCGATCGGCAACGCGGTTGGATCTGCGTTTGTGTCGCCACAGAACCTGCACGCCGGCGGCGATTCGGGTGCGTTGGGACTCGTCTACGAGAACACCTGGCCGCCGTTTGATCTTGAACACAGCTCGGTTTCGTTCTCGCCGAACGGCACGGGCGGCTTCAGCTTTGCAAGGACCTGCATGCTGGCCGCGGCTAATCATCAAGTTTATGGCACCGGTTGTTACGACGTGCCGCGGCAGTGTGTTTACGAGGCGTTCGCTCTGCCATCGAGCATGGCAGCCGCGTTACAGGGCACAGCGTTGCTGTTCACTCCGTCCGCATCGGCCGATGGGTATGTCGTCACTAACAGTAGTGCGACCTATGTCGTGCCGAGTGCTGCCGCGAGCAACTTGATGTTGGGCGACGAGGCGGAAGCCAACTTGACGCCGTCGCAGCCGTTCCCGCACCAGGGCAACGTCATCGCGACGATGTCGGTCAGTTCCAACGGGTTCGTCACTCTTGGCCCGATGGGTAGCAACCTGGTTGGCGTCCATGGTTCGGTGTTCGACATGGTGCATTCTCCGGTCGCGTCGTTCCGTAGCAATGCCGACCTCGATCCAGGTGCGTCTGGCGCGGTCTTGACCGAGGAGATCGGTAACGTGCTCTATGTCAGCTGGCATGACGTTGTGCGTTTTGGCAGCGCGAGCCCCGAACGCATACAGATGCAGTTCGATCTGAGCACCGGCGCCGTCGTGATGGTTTGGGATCAATTGGCAACGGGAGCGGGCGGGCCCAGCATCGTTGGCTACGCGCCGGGCGACTCGCAGGATCCGGGGACGACCGACTTGTCCGCGGCGATGCCCTTGGTGACCGCACCGGATGTGTTCGCGATGGCAATGACGGCATCGCCACCACCGGTATCGAACTCGCAATCGGGCACCGTGGTCGTCTACCACATCGGCAACATCCCTGACGCGAACGTTAATTCGGGAGTCTACTTCGGCATCACGATCTTGTCGTTGTTTCCGATGCTGCCGAGTGTCGACCTGGGTTTCTTTGGCATGCCGGGCTGCCGGTTGCACGTGGCGACGATGGATATCACGGTGCCCTTTGTCGGCACCCAGCCGAACCAGACTACGGCGTTGCCGTTGCCCGCGGCTATTCCGGCGGGGGTGCAGTTGTTCGCACAGTCGGTTGCGCTGGTATTCCCCAACAGCCTGCCGAACGGCCAAAACGCGTTCGGTGCTGTGACCAGCAACGGCGTGCGCAGCTTCATCAACACGTTCTGAGCTCGCGGCGCCGGCCTGATCGCGACTCCTGGGCGTGGCAAGGCCTTTTGTTCTGCCCGCGAACGTGTAACCATACGCACCGGCATGGCCGCACTCCGCATTCTCGTTACTGGTTCTGAAGGCTTCCTCGGTCGTTACGTCGTCGAGGCCGCGCGCAACGCAGGTCACACCGCGCTAACGACTTCCCGCAGCGGCGGCGATGCCCAAGTGGATTTGCTAGCGCCGGGCATGGTCGCCGCCGTCATCGAAGGCTTGCAGCCAGATGTCGTCGTGCACCTCGCGGCGCTGTCGCGAGTGGGGCAGTGCCACGCCGACCCGGCGCTCGCGGCGCGGGCCAACACCGTGCTTCCCGAAGAATGGGCGAAGCGCTTCGGAGCCAGGTTGTTGTTCTCCTCAACCGACATGGTCTTCGATGGACACAGTGCGCCGTATGACGAGAGCGATGCGCCGAGTCCTTTGTCGGTCTACGGAGCCAGCAAGGCGCAGGGCGAAGAACGTGTTCGCGGTCACGGTGGTCGGGTTGTGCGGTTGCCGTTGCTGTTCGGTCCGGACCCTGATGGGCGGGGTGCGACGGCGTCGCTGCGGCAGGCGATCGCGAGCGGAGCTCACTCGTCGCTGTTCACCAACGAGTATCGCACGCCACTGCACGCTGCCGATGCGGCGCGCGCATTGATCGGCTTTGTGGCCGAACCCGACGGCCCGAACATGTTCCACTTGCCCGGTCCCGAGAGGGTTTCGCGGTGGCAGTTGGCGCAGCGCTTCTGTGCGGCGCAGGGGCTTGCGACTGACACGTTGGAGTCGGTCGAGTGCCAGGACCCGCTGCGGCCCCGCGATGTTTCGCTGCTGAGTGCATGGCGCGCCGAGCGTTCGCTCGACGACATGCTGCTCGACGGTTAGGTCTGCGCTAGCGGCGTAATGCCTAGCCCGCTAACTTCGTTATCGGTTAGACCGCTAACTTCGTTATCGGTTAGCCCGCTAACTTCGTTATCGGTTAGCTAGCGGCGTTGGCCGCGCGACCGCTGCTCATACTCTGGCAGCACGAACGCTTCCGGCGGCAGCTTCTTGAGGGCTTCGGCCAATCGCTCAAGCAGGTCGGTATCCTTCTCGTCGATGGCGCGACCACGCAGCATCTCGGCGGTCTGCATTGCAGTAATGCTCAGGCCATCGGTTGCGGCTGCCGCGGTTGGGCAGATTGCGAACACTCGCTGTAGCTCCGAGAACGTCAGGTCGAGGTCGCCCTTCTGCAAAGCCAAGCGCGCGAGGCCGCCGTGCGCCATCGCTTCGTAGTGCACAGCGCCTTCGCTTTGTGTCTTCGCCTTGTAGTTGGCGAAGTGCGTCAGCGCCTTGCGGTAGGAGGCGACGGCGTTGTCGGGCTTCTGGCGGCGGCGATGTTGCTCGGCGGCAACTAGTGATGCGTAGCCGGCGAACCACTGAGTCGTGCTGGGTGCATCCGGTGCTGCGAGCATGCGCGTGTATTCGGCTTCGAGCAGTTTGATGCCACCCTTGCGCAGCAACTGTGCGCGCAGTCGTTGGTGCAACGCGGCCGACGCCCCGAAGCGCTTGATGCCGTGCTCGAGCACAACCTCAGTGTCCGGCGACCGGAAGAAGTCGAGAAAGTCGTAGTGGTCGGCAACGTTCGCATCGGTGCCGAGCGGGTGCTTTAGCAGCAAGCTGTAGGCGGTGTGCACATCCGTCATCCACTCACTCGGCCACTTCTGCTTTTCGCGCACTGCCTTTTGGATCGCGAACTGACGACCGTGAGCGAACAGCGTCAGCAGTTCCTTGGCGAGGCGGCCGGGAGCTTCCGGCGGCAACTGCGGCATCGTTGTCGCGGCTAATGCGTGGGCTAATCGATGCTGGCCTTGCTGCGCTAGCAAGACGGCGCGCAACGCGGTGGGGCGCCAGCCACGGGCGCCCGCCTTGTCGGCAAGTTCGAGGTGGCGTTCGCAGTCATCGAGCAACAGCGTGCGTTGTTGTTGGGCCAGACGCATGCTGCCGCGACCGCCACTGGGCCGCGTTTCGAGGGCTTGCAGCAAGTTGGTCTCGGCGACATCGAGTCGCGCGTTGGGATCGTTGGGGTTCATCGCGAGCGCTTCGTCGCGCTCGCCCGCTTGCGTGGCGCGATCGATCGGTGCGGCGCCGGAGTAAGCTGCGCCGACCAATACGCTCTGCCACTTCTTGCCATCGATCGCCGACTTGCTGCTATCGAGACCTTTGTGGGCCGTGGCCAGCGTGCGCGCGTGCGTAGACACGTCACTGAAGCCGTCGAGCGCGTTGACAAGGCCGTTGCGTTCGTCTTTCGACAGCGGACCGCGCAAGGTGTCGGCGATCAGCTCAACTGCCAGCGGGTCGTTGGTTTGTTGCATGCCTGAACGCGCCTTCTTGGCTAGGTCGGGATCCAAGCCATAGGCAGCTTGGCGCAGTAGTTCGAGCGGCACGTTGGCGCCGGCTTCGAGACCGAGGTCGAGCATGCGTTGTCGTAACGCCGGGTCCGCTGCAGCAAACTCCTTCTCGACGACTTCTCGGTCTTCGCTGTCCGCGCTCGCAATGCGTTCACGCAGCGAGCGGTCGCCTTTGACGATCGGCGGCGCCTGGATCTTGCGGTTGCCGATGCCGTCCTTCAGCGTCTTCCAAACCGAGTCGGTATCCCACGTGTAGAACACGTCGTAGACCTGTGTGCCATCGAGCTCGACCATGATGTGGCGCGGCGAGATGCGTTTGCCATCAAGGAACTTCTTGTAGACCAGCGGTTCCATCGCAATGTGCTCGCCACAAGTGACGCAGCCCAAGCGCGGACACGGAATGCGTCGGCCTTGGTCATCATAGTCGCGCGGGTTGTGCCGGTAGACCGACGCCATCACGCAGATGTAGGGCTCGAACAGCTTGGCGATTTCTTTGTCGCGGTAGCGCACGCCGGCGTAGTGCTCGCTGGCGATCTCGCCGTCCATGTTGACGCAGACGAGGATCGGCTTTTTGGTCTGCTGTGACAGCTTGACCGCATCGGTCCAAGTGCGCTGCCAACGGATCTGCACCGGCTTCGCCCAATCAGCGGCGGTCGGTGCGTACCACATTTGCTCCGGGACGAGGCCTTGTGGTTGCGGGACACCTTCCTGAGCCAGGGCGCAGGTCAGCAACGAAATCAAAACTAGCGGGGTCAGCGAACGACGCATGTCCGGCACAATAGCCGAACTGGCGGCGAGAGGTGTCGCATGCTGGTGTCAGTTTGTGATCCGTTGCCCCGGCTTTGGGGCTAGTTGCCCTACTCGTCTGGCCTCGTTATCCAGTCTATCTGGCTTAGTTGGTCTGGCCGCGAAGGGCATCCTGGGGCAGTCCGCGGCTGCGAACGACACGTGGCTTGCCGTCTTCGACCAGGACCTCAGCTGGCGTTGGGTGGCTCAGGAAGCCGGTTGGGCTGTAGGTCAAGCCGTAAGCACCGGCGTTGAGGATCGCGATGAGGTCGCCGGTTTGCAGCTTGGGCAACTCGAGTTGCTCGGCGAATTGGTCGGCGGGTGTGCACAGGGGGCCACCGAGGGTGACCGGTTGGGCGGTCAATTCGCGTAGTTGTTCGGCCACGACCAGCAGTGGGGGACGGCGCACGATGGTGCCCAGGCCGGCTGCCGCGGCGGCTTGATGCATGCCGCCATCGAGCACGACGTGTTGTTGCTCGCCGCTGGTTTTTTGGCGTACGACCCGGCTCAAGAACACACCAGCCGGGGCGGCCAGGTAGCGGCCGAGTTCGATGAACCAGCGGCGACCTTTGCGGTCGTGTTCGGCCAGCAGCTTGTGGAGGCCTTCGGCGGCTAGCTCGAGATCGAAGCTTGGATCGCCTTGGAACACGGCCATGCCAAACCCGCCACCGAGGTCGAGTTCGTCGAAGCGCACATCGAGCTCTTGCTCCCAGCGTGCAGCTTGCTCGGTCAACGCGGTCGCATGGGCGACGAAGGCGTTGGCATCGAAGCACTGGGTGCCGCCGTAGACGTGCAGTCCGCGCAGTTCCAAGGCGTCGTGCGCCTGGATCATGCGCACCGCTTCCGGCACCTGTTCTACGTCAATACCGAACCGGCTGCTGCGGCCGCCCATGCGCATGCGTGAGCCTTTCAGTTCTTGCGGTAGGTTGACGCGGATCGCGACGCCGGCCGATTGCGCGTGCTGGCTGGCGAGGTGGGCGAGTTGTTGCAGTTCGTCCAACGACTCGACATGGAACGTGCCGAGCCCTCGCGCTAGCGCAGTCGTTAGCTCGGCGTCGGACTTGCCGGGCCCCGCGAATCGCAACGACTCGGCCAGGTGACCGGCGGCCAGGGCCACTTCGAGCTCGCCTACGGAAGCGATCTCGGCACCCGTTCCCGCCAGCCTGAGGCACTGGGTGACCGCGATCGAGGGGTTGGCCTTGACCGACCACAGCAATTCGAAGCGTGGGCCGAGTGCT
>JBNMND010000326.1:0-6453 GCA_051274975.1 Planctomycetota bacterium
CTGGGCCGCCGGCCAACATCGCCGACTACGGCATCATGGGCGACTTCTTGACGGAAGAGAGTGGCATCCCGCATGGCTCGGTGACTGGCTTGCTCTACATCGCATCCGGTGGCGCGATTGATCATCACCATGCTGCACGTGGTTCGTACGCGTGGACTCCCGAACTCGGCTTGGCCAGCGAAGGCGGCTTTTGGCCGGTGGGTCCGGACATTGAAATCATTGCCCGTCGTCACCAACCGATGTTCCGTCGCGCGGCGTTGATGGCCGGCGCGACCTTCGATGCGCTTGATGTTCAGGTGAACGAGGCTGCCAGTGGCAATGGCAACATGATCGTCGAGCCCGGCGAGTCTGCCGAGGTCGTCGTGACGGTGCGTAACCTTGGTGCTGGGGCGGCTTCGCTGCAGTTGGAAGTGCTCGCCGGGGATCCGGCGTTGGTGCTTGGCACAAACGTCGTTGCCCTCGGATCGGTCCCCGCGTTTGCGACGGTCGACAATGTCGCCACGCCGTTGACCTTCAGTGTGCCCGCCAATTATGTCGGCTTACTGGCGCCCATTGTTATCCGGGTGACCGGTGATGGCCGAACCCAGGACTACGCGTTGGACGTGCCATTGGTCGGGCCGCGGCAATGCATGGACGACGACTTTGAACGCGATCGAGGCTTCGCACGTCAGCCTGGCGGCACGGCCTCGACGGGTTTGTGGGAACGCGGCACGCCGCAGATGACGAGCAGTGGTGGCGTCACGATCCAGCCAGGCACGCAAACGACGAGCGGCGGAAACCTGTGTTGGGTGACGGATCCGCTAGCTGGCGTGTCGGTCGGTGCCAATGATGTGGATTCTGGCCATACGGATCTCGCGACGCCTGTCATGGACCTCGCGCATCTCGGTTCCGCCGTGGTGTCCTTCGACTATTGGTATGCCGAGAGTGCCGCCAATGATCCGTTGGTTGTGTCGGTGAGTCGCGATGGTGGCGCCAATTGGTCACAGCTGTTCTCGACGTTTAGTCCGACTGGTTCGTGGCTGCGTTTGGACCTGCCGCTCGGCACCCCGATGACCGATCGGATGATGGTGAGGGTGCGCGCCCAAGACCAAGTGGGTTCGTTGGTGGAAGCGTGTGTTGATGGCTTCGCGATCGCTGGTGTGCTTGCCGACGGCGCGACCACGGTGCTCGGTTCCGGCTTGCTTGGCACGGACCTTCGCATCGCCGGCAATGCAGCGCCAAACTCGCTGCTGGTGCCGATCGCAGCGTTTGGACTTGGGTCCGGCGTTACCATCCCCGGCGTGGCCGGCACGCTGTTGCTTGAAGCGGCGACGTCGGTGACCTTTCCGTTGGCGGTTGTCACCAGTTCGGAATACGTCGCGTTCGACTTGGCGTTGCCGGTTCAGCCCGGACTGGTCGGGTTGCAACTCGCTTTTCAGAGTCTGGTCGTGACCGGTGGCGGCATTTCCTTTGGCGGCAACGCGCCGGTCATCACGCTCCAGTAGCGCCCATTGAGGGCGTTGCTGCATCCGTGCCAGCGCGACTGCGAGTCAAGCCAAGCATGGCGTTCGACAAGGTGTCCCGACACCCCTGGGATCGTCGCGAGAACTTGAACTGCAGAAACCTCCCAAACTCTGATGATGCACAAGCGACTCGCTCTACTTGGAACGGTTCTTTCGGTTGTCCTCACGATGCCCGTCTTTGGTCAGCGCGCGGCGAGGCCTACTCCTGCGGCGACGCCCGCAACCTCGATTCAGGATGGCGCCACCGCCGCGGAGACGTTCGGGATTCACGCGTTGCCTGCGGCGGACGATCTGCGGCTGGGGCGGGTCTCAGTTAGCCGCCTGCGTCGTGCAGGCTTCACCAAGGGGGTTGCTGTGCACAAGAGCGAGCACGGCGCGATCTGGATCGTGGCGCAGGCCGGGGTGCGCGACATCGCGGTGGCCCGAGCCCGCAATTTGCTCCAGTTCTATCTGAAGCCACGGCCGGGTGCGGGTGGCGGCGAGGTGGCGCAGAAGCAGGCCGTCATCGCGAGGATGATCGAGAACAACGCAATGCTGATGATGCCGACTGGTGCGCACGAGGAAGGGCGCGAGCCGCGCATTCCGGCGCAGCCACTGTATGAGTCAGAGACGCCGGTGGACGGGTCGCGTTGGTATCTCGACAACGACTGGGAACATCGGGACGCGGCGTTCGAAGAGATCTTCCACCTCGTGCACGACACGGGCATCGGCACTGATGCGCCTGGCGCCATGCCGGCGTATCAGGAAGCGCTGGATACGGAAGCCAGGAAGGCGATCAAGGACGGTCGGTGGGGCAGCGGCGATCACTCAGTGAAGCGATGGCTGCGTGAGTTGGAGGAGGAGAACAGCCTGGCGCAGGAATACATCGCGTCGGTGATTGATTCTTACTACGGCCTTTGGGGCGCGTTCGAAGAGAAGCCTGGCGGCATGTGGGGGATCTACTGTGCGAAGCATCGCAAGGAGCAGAAGCGTCTGGATTCACGTGGCCAGGAATTGCTGAGGCAGTTCTTGCCGGAATACCTCGTTGGCTACCTGGCGTTGTTGGATCCGTCGTTCGACGGTGAGTTCTTGATGACGTTCGACGCCAAACATGCCTACACGCACAAGTCGCGTTATCTCGTCGAGGTGCGCCTAACGGGAACGAAGGCGAGCGGCATTCGCGGCAACGATCAGGACAACGTGTTGATCGGCAACGCCGGCAATAACTCACTTCATGGTGGCGCCGGCAAGGACGTCGCGTGCTTCCAAGGCGTGCGCGCCGACTATGCAATCACGCGCGAAGGTGATGCCGTAGTCGTTCGTGATCGCAAGGCTGCGCGTGACGGTAAGGACCAGCTAACCGAAGTAGAGGTGATCAGGTTTGCCGATGGCGAGATTGCGGTTGCGGATGCTCTTCGGCGCGCCAAGCGTTGAATCAAATGTCGTTCGGCGCTCGCGGCATTGGCTATGGCTAGCGCTTGTCTAGCCGGCGAATGCCATCGATGCCGATGGGCTTTCTGTTTGTCGGTGCGGTGCGGCCATCCGTGAGCACTGCCAGTTGGGCTTGCATGGCCTGCCGCTTGGCTGTCTCGGTGACGAACAGGTTCTTGGTTTCGCCCGGGTCCGTAGCTAGATCAAACAGCTGACCTGCGGCGTTTGGTTCGGACTCCGGTAGGCGGTACTGCTGCAGCAACCCCTTGTCGTAGCCGTTGCCGCCGGACCCCGTGTGGTTGAGGAGTTTCCAATCACCCATGCGAAGTTGGAATTCGCCGCGGAAGCTTTGCGTCAGCATGTGCGGGCGCACGGACTCGCCTTCCTTCTGCGTGCCGATCATCACTGGCAGCATGTCAAAGCTGTCGACTGCGGCGTCGTCGGGCAATGCGAACCCAACGACGGACGCCACGGTCGCGAAGATGTCGGTCGTATTAGTCAGTTGCGATGACACTTGGTTTGCCGGGATGCGGCCGGGCCAGCGTGCGATGAACGGCACGCGATGGCCGCCTTCCCAGCCATCGCGCTTCATGCCGCGGAAGCCGCCGGCTGCATCGTGATCATGGTCCTTACGCATCCAGACGGTGTGTAGCGTCTCGGGCCCGTTGTCGGAGTTGAACAGAATCAGAGTGTTGTCATCGATGCCGAGAGCTGCTACTTCATCGAGAACGCGCCCAACCAAGGCATCGAGCTCGAACACGAAGTCGCCTCGCGCGCCCGCCTTGGTCTTGCCGCGAAACTCTTCGGCTGGCAGTACCGGTGCGTGAGCGATCTGGGTCGAAAACACCGCGAAGAACGGCTGCTCCTTGCGGCTCTTGCGATGCTCGCGAATGAACGCAACCGTCTTGTCATAGAACAGCAGGTCGGCATCGACGAAGCGATAGCCCGGCGACATCCAGCCCTCGTCGTTATCCCACCGCCACTTGCCACCAGGGTTCGGTAGGTTTTCGCGGATGTGTCGCTGGCTCGCCGGTACCGGCACCAAGCCGTTCTCGATGTAGAGGTAGAGTGGATCGGTGGTCGGGCAGTTCGGCGTGATGAACGATTCATCGAAGCCGCGCGCGTTCGGCCCATCGATCAGTGGCGTGCTCTTCGCGTAGTCGATCAGTAGCGAGTTCTTGAAGCCGCCGCCAAGCCGCTTGCCATCCTTGTCCCGCCAGGTAAGGCCGACGTGCCACTTGCCGAACACCCCGGTGCGATAGCCCTTCTGTTGCAGCATCTGCGCGATCGTCAGTTCGCCGGGCTTGATGAAGCTCGGCCCGCCCGGCCCCTCGAATGCGCGCGGTCGGCGGCCCGTGCGACAGACCAGTTGACCCGAGTACAGGCCATAACGCGACGGCGAGCAGATCGTCGCAGGACTGTGCGCGTCGGTGAAGCGCACGCCTTCGGCCGCCATGCGATCAAGTCGGGGGGTCTTGTAGGCGGCGTCAGGGTTGTAGCTCGACAGGTCGCCATAGCCGAGATCATCGGCGTAGATGATGATGATGTTCGGCAGCGCTTGGCAGGTTGCCGTTCCGGCAACAGCAAGTGCGAATAGCAACGCTGCGAACTTGGAGGTGAAGGCGTGCATAGTGTGGTGGAAGCGTGGGTGGAGGCTTGCGACGACAGGGTGACGTTCTCACCCGTGCTTTCGGAACGCGTTTCTGCATGATGACCGCAATGAAGCAGCGATGGCCCCTGATTCTTCTCGCGATCGTGGCGTACGGCACACTTGGTTGCTCAGCTGCCGACGAAGAAGAGAAAGAAGAGCAACCGGTCGAGCAACCGGCCGGACAACCGGCCGAACAACCGGCCGAACAACAGGACGAACAACAGGACGAACAACAGGACGCGTTCCTGCTCGATGCCGACACGCAGATCAGTCTGCGCGAAGGGTTCGATGCCGAACTGCTCTACACCGTGCCTGAGTCGCAGGGCTCGTGGGTCGCGATGGCGTTCGATCCCAAGGGGCGCATGATCGTTTCGGATCAGGATGACAAGGGCGTGTTCCGGGTCACGCTCGCTGACGAACAGGATCCGGATAGCGAGATCCAGGTCGATAGTCTGCCCGGCTTCCCGTTCGAACCAGTCGCCTGGGGCAAGCGCACGGTGGCTGGCGCACTCGGCTTCTTGTTCGCGTTCGACAGCCTCTACATGTCGACGATGAAGGGCTTCTATCGGGTGCGCGACACCGACGGCGACGACATCTTTGACGAGTTCACGCTGCTCAAAAAGCTGCATCCCGGTTGGGAGCACTCGGCGCACACGATCATCAAGACCGAAGATGGCAAAGGTCTCTACATGAGTTCGGGCAACCACTCGAGGGTGCCCGATGGCGTGCATAGTCTCGAGCCGCCGGTATGGGCGAAGGATTCGCTGCTGCCGGCGATGCCCGATCCGAGTGGCCACGCGACTGGCGTGCATGCCCCCGGTGGTTGGATCTGCCGCATTTCACCGGATGGCAAGGACTGGACCATGATCGCTTGCGGCTTGCGCAATTCGGTTGACCTGGCGCTCAATCCCGAGGGCGAACTGTTCACCTGTGACTCGGACCTCGAATTTGACGTTGGCAGTCCTTGGTATCGACCGACGCGCGTCAACCACGTCACGTCCGGCAGCGAGTTCGGTTGGCGTGCGGGCTCGGCGAAGTGGCCGGAGTACTTTGCGGACAGCAACGGCGCGGTGATGGAGATGGGGCCGGGTTCGCCCACCGGGATCAGCTTTGGCCACCATTCAAACTTCCCCGCTGCCTACCAAGACAAGTTGTTCGTCTGTGATTGGACGTTCGGAACGATTTTCACGATCGACATGGAGGAGAGCGGCGCGAGCTACACCGCGACGAAGAAGGAGTTCCTCAACGGCACGCCGCTGAACATCTCTGCGATGCGGTTTGGTCCGGATGGGCACATGTACTTCGTGGTTGGCGGTCGCAACACGGATTCAAAGCTATATCGAGTTCGCTATACCGGCGGCGAACGCAGTGGCGAGAAGAAGGCGCGGAGCGACAATCAGAAGCTGCGTGACCTCAGGCATTCCCTCGAACAGTTCCACGGCAACGCGGATGGTGGCGTTGCCGCAATCGAGCAGGCGTGGCCGCAGCTGTCGCATGAGGATCGAAGTATTCGTTATGCAGCGCGACTTGCGATTGAGAACCAAGATGTGAGCCTGTGGCGTGATCGGGTCTTTGCCGAAGACGATGCGCGTGCGGTGATTCATGCGACCATCGCGCTCTGTCGGCACGGCGACAAGTCGCTTGCGAGTCGTCTGCTTGAGAAACTCAACGCGGTTGCATTCGAGAGTCTGTCGCGCTTCGACAAGCTGGCGTGGTTGCGCGCGTATTCGCTTTGCATGACTCGCTTCGATTCGGCGACGCCTGGTGATCTTGAGGCGGTTGTTGCGAAGCTTGACCCGCTCTTCCCCGCGAAGGACGAAGCGATCAACACCGAGCTCTGCCGCGTGCTCAGTCATCTCGATGCGTCCACGGTCGTCGAGAAGACTATCG
>JBNMND010000327.1:0-6435 GCA_051274975.1 Planctomycetota bacterium
ACTGAGCCACAGTTGGCACTGCCAGCACCGCAAGCACGGCGGATGTTATTAGCGCCTGGCCCGGCGACAGCGAAGCGAAACGGCGAAACGGGCGGTAGAGGTGCATGGATGTTCTGTTGTTCGGGCAGTGGTCGTGGGATGACCCGATGCGGCGACCAGTTCGCGGAGGGCTTCTAGAAGCACATTCCGCAGGGGAACGATCCGCCCGCCACGGAATCGCTGGTAATCCTTGCGGGCCCAGTGCGAAGCCTCGCGGCGTCCGAAAACTGGTGCCAACGCGGACAACAACGCCCGCTCCGCAGACAGGCTGCGCACCCGCCGCGACTTCGCGGACTCCCCAAATCGAGGCCCCTAACCCTGACTCAGCATCCAAGGTCCTCCGACGATCACCGGACCGTCAGAGTTTCACAGTCAACCCGCGCGACGCGGCCGTCGCGAGATTCGCTTCGATGTGCAGGCTCTGTGCGTGGAACACGAAACCGATCAGAGCAGGAGTCGCCGGGATCAACATTGAGTAGGACATCGGCGACGTTGGCGGCGTCGGCAAATCCATCAGGAGTAAGGTGCTCGGATCGAGCAGCAAGTTGATGCCCAAGATCGGAATCGACGCGGTTCCCAATGATAGACCCAGCAGCGACATGATGGCCGTGCCGGGCGCCGAACGCATCGTAATAGAGAAGGTGCTGCCGAGCACTGGCTGGCCGGTCGGGTTGGGGAAGTTGTCGAACCAGTAGCTGTTCGCCCCATTCGTCGGCGCGCCGTAGCTTTCCATCGCGTTGTTGACCGCAAGGCCGCCCATGGTGCACCAGCCACCGATCGGCCCATGCGTCAGAACGTTCGTCGCGCCAGCAGGGTCGACTAGTGACACCGTATTGAAGAACGTGTTCGGGAACCCCGGGTACCAACCGGCGGCAGCCACGACAAAGCTGCCGGATGCCCGATCTAGGGCCACGCCATGCGCGGGCACCGGCGGCAACAATGGCGACGGGGGCACACTCATGACTGAGGTCGAAGACACCGGGTTGCAGGCGTTGGGGTAAACCGTGGCGACTGATTGCTGCAGGCTCACCGCGTCGTTCATCGTGACGTAGACCGCACCGTCATCGTCGCAAACAAGACCTCTCGCAAAGTGGCCGGGCCAACTCGCAACTACGCACGCTAGGTTCGTCATGTCCCAGCGATAAAGCGATGCGGTCGGGGTCGGCGTACCCGCGCCCGCCGTCAAAAGGTTGTAGACGAACTGGCCAGTTGCATCGACGGCGAAGCCACCGCCAGATGCATTGCCCCCCGTATTGGGCAGCAACGAATACGTCGGCGGTGACACCGACAAGTCCCAGATCGCCGCCCTGTGTCCGGCCATTGGACCAATGGTAAAGACCCCTGTCCCATTAGAGGCGGAGACCAGAACGCGTTCGTCTGGCATCATCAGCACCCGGGCATCACCAGAGGTCACCGTGCTACCAACCCAGATCTGCTGCGTCGACACGACGGCAGCGGCATTCAGGTGTAATACGTAGATATAGACCGGAGCCGCAGTCGCTACGTTCCCCGTGGCCACCGAACCAACGATGAGTGCGCCATCCGACGGACGGATGACGACCGAGCTCACGCCTTGCGGAGAATTGATGCCGCCCGGCTGCTTCAGCGCTGGTGGCAAGCCAGTGATCGCAGTCACAGCCCCATTCGCGAGCGACACGGTGAACAGCCCGGAACAGCCGACGGCATTCGGCCCGGAGAACGTGCCAACCACAGCGTGGTTTTTCGGGACCTGCGCCTGGGCAGAACCTGAGAAGGCCAAGGTCGCAGCCCCTAAGGCAGCGAGAAGAAGGCAGCGGGACAATGGTGCGGTCATGAGATCGTTTGGGAAGTGACGGGTGGCAATGCCCGCCGACAGGGTTGGCGGTAGCAGCCCGCGCAAGGCGAATGGGCAGCAGGAACTTCGAGGCGAAGGAATCGCCAGGGCTGGCCTGCCACCAGTAGTTCCGAATCGCGCAGCCGCGACCGCCACGAGGGCCCAAATAATCCGCGAGGAATGATCAACGACCGCCTTCGATGGCACGGCACGGACGCAGACCCAGATGAGGCTCCTCATAATCGCTCCGGAACGGTGGCGGCCGAAAGGCCGAACGGCCCCAGTCCACAGAATATCGAGTGTTGCCACCGCGTGTTGCATAGAGCTTCACAGTCTGAGGTGTGGGTGTGGGATCCCTGCCATAGTACCAAGGGTGGTTACAACACCACTCGGTGACGTTGCCGTGCACGCTGTGCAAGCCAAAGGGATTCGCCACAAAAGTGGGCGTATTGACGGGTGCGATGGTCCTATGCCCGTCGTCCTTCTCGCCCTCGAAGTTGTCGGCGATTCGCACCGATTGCACCTCTTCCACCGTTTGTGCGCCTTGCTCCAATTGTGCGCCTTTGCCAATCGACCAGCGCCCCTTAGTCCCCGCACGCGTGGCATACTCCCACTGCCGCTCGTGGGGCAACGCAAGCCCCATGCGGCGCGTGACGTCCGTGCATTCGGTCCAGGTGACCTGATTCACCGGATTCAAGTCCGACTTCGGGATCGCCGGGTGCACAAGGCTTGGGTTGTTGCCGACGAAACGCCGCCACTGTCCCTGTGTCATCTCGAACTTCGACATGAAGAAGGCATGGACAGGGACGAGGTGGACGGGGCCTTCCCTGCCGTTCGGCGTGGCGGGATCGCTTCCCTCGAACTCACCCTCCGCGCCCATCATAAAGTCACCGGCAGGAAGAAGCACCAAGACGATGCCCGTCTCATCTCGCATCAGCAACTCGTCGCCCTCACCTCGCTCGGCTGGTCGTCCACTGATCAAATGTGCAAACTCGTACAGCTGGCTATGGGGATCTTTCCCAAGCGGCATCAGGTCAGACTGCACCGTCAAATCCAAGTCAGGGTAGTCCTCGTTGATCTTCGGCAACCACTTCGCCCAGGCTTTGGCATATGCGCCACCAGTGGCAAAGCCATCATCCAGCATCGTCGCCATCTTGAGACGCTTCTTCACACTCCAGCAATTCTCGACCTCACCTGTCTCGCCACTCCGGCTCATGAAATCCGTCTGGTTCTTGACTAGAGGCGACAATCCTTCAATCAGTTCCTTCAGAACCGATTCCAACGAGCTCCCTTCGTCGGTCCCAAGCACGCGCTCATCAAGTTGCGCAAGGCCGGCGCGGTAGTCAGCCAACGCGCCCCCTTGCTCCACCAAGTCACCTCGCCACTCAACCAAGTCGGCAATCTTGACGGCAGGGATCGGCCAGAAACCCTCGGCCCGATCCATCAATGTCCGGAACTGGAACGAGGCGACGTATGGTCGACTCGCTTGCTCCGCGCGCAACGAGAGCATGCCAAAGAACCCCGTGACGGCGAGTGCCGCCGCCAACATGCCGACAACCACGCCAGCCCGATGGCGGCGCACGAACTTACTCAGCCGATAAGACACAGTCGGCCGCCCAGCTGATACCGGCTCGGCGGCGAGGTGGCGACGCACGTCGTCGACCAACTCGGCGACCGACTGGTAGCGCCGCCCTGGATCCTTCTCGAGCGCCTTCAGGCAAATCCAATCAAGGTCACCGGTGAGCTGCCGAATCAACGCCCGGCCGTTGGTGCCGTGCTGAGGAGCCAGTTGCAACGTCGTGCTGGTCTGCTTTCGCAACTGCGTGCTTGGCGTCGGCGGCTGCAACTCCCGGATGATGCGTTGCACTTCGGACAACGGCAGTGCCGTCGAGTCGTGCGCAAACGGCAACAGGCCGCTGACCAACTGGTACAGCACCACTCCTAGCGAATAGACGTCGGAGCGGGTGTCGATGTCTATCGCAGACGGATCGGCCTGCTCCGGACTCATGTAGTCAAGGGTGCCAACGATCTGGCCAAGCATCGTGTGCATCGTGCGCTCGGCGAGTTTGCCGGTGGTCGCGCGGGCAATGCCGAAGTCGATGATCTTCGCGGTAGCCTGGCCCTCGTGCGCCGCGACCATAATATTCGACGGCTTTAGATCGCGATGAATGATCCCCTTTAGGTGCGCGTGCTGCACGCCAGCGCAAACGTCCAAGAACAGTTCCAGTCGCTGACGAGTCGTCAGCTGCTTGCGATTGCAGTAGTCCGTGATCGTTACGCCATCGACGAACTCCATCACGAAGTACGGGCGCCCATCCGGCGTCGTACCGCCATCATACACCTGCGCGATGTTCGCATGCTGCATGCGCGCGAGTGCCTGACGTTCGGCCTCAAAGCGCGTGATCACCTGCTCACTGTTCATGCCAAGCTTGAGGACCTTTAGGGCCACGCGACGCACCACCGGTGCACGCTGTTCCGCGGCATACACGTCGCCCATGCCGCCCTCCCCAACGCGCTCAATCAGATCGTAGCCATCAATGCGGGTGCCGGCAGCGAGCGGTGCCACCGGGGTGAATCCCGCCAGCACATCGTCGCCCTCGAGGCCGCGCAGCAATCGCAAGAGTTGGCGGTGAAGCGCCTCCTTGCCCTTGCACTCGCGATCGGCGAACGGCACGCGTTGCTCGGCCGGCATCTCCGCTGCTTGGTCAAACAGATCTTCGAGAAGCTCGCGCTCCTCAGCAGTAAGCGTTGCGGTCATGATTCATCCTCTTCGGTGAGTCGGTCGTTGAGCCAAGCCTTCGCAAATCGCAGCTCCCGCTCGACCGTGCGAAGCGAGATGCCGATAACTTCGGCGATCTCTACAGCCTCAAGGCCGCCGTAGAAGCTGAGCGTCACCACCTCGGCCTTGCGTGGATACTCCCGTTCGAGTTCTCCGAGCGCCTCTTCGACGATGAGCAAGTCGTAACTCGGCCCATCACAAGTCAACTCGGCAACGGTCTGTTCCCCGGCGCGACGCAAATGGCCGCCCCGCTTCAAGCTTCCCTTCTGTTGCAGATGATCGGCAACGATGTTGCGCATCGCGCGCGCCGCCGCGCCGAAGAAGTGCGCCCGCCCCTGCCAACCGCGTTCGTCGCGACCAACGAGGCGAATGTATGCCTCGTGAACCAACGCCGTTGCCTGCAGCGTCTGACCCGGCGCAAGCCGCGCCATGCGCGCAGCGGCGAGTCGGCGCAGGTCCGCGTAGACCAACGGCAGCAACTCCTCCGAGGCACTGTGCCCATCACGATCGACTGCGTCGAGCAGCCGAGTCACTGCCCGACGATCATCGGGCGATAAGGCATCACTCATGGATGCATCATGGCGCACGCCGGCAGTGTGTGCGGCATAATGCGTGTTTGGGGCACGGCCCCCTGCGCCATCAGGGATGGTTGCCCGTCACAGCGACCATGGCAGCGCGCTGCGTGCTGGTCGCGCATTCTAGGGTCAGAGTCGAACACAGGCAGTAATGGTGTGAACCGCCGCCTCACTCCCGTGGCATCCGGGAACTCGATCGCGCTTCCCTCGCAATGCAGGTGAGCTTGTCGCCGCGAGCCATGCGCAGGGTTGGCGCAATGACTCCGACGATTTCAGTGCCAACGCGCGGCTCTCGCGCCGACTTGCCGGATGCAGCGGCACTCGCGGGGCTGTGTGTGTCGGGTGGACCAGGGAGATCACTCTCCCCGGCCTACCACAGATCCGGACTTGCGGGACTACCGCATCCCGTGGTGTCCGGCAACTCTATCGCGCTTCGGCGGAAGGAGTTACATCGGCCACTGAAATGCCAAAGATTCGGCCAGATGGCCGCCGACTTCCCCCTCAACCTGCTCCTCGTCACATTCGCCGGCTTCGTCAACCGTGATCAGTCACGGCTGATCGCGGAGCACCACACCTACCCGCACAAGAAACGCGTTGGCCGCCCCGCAATCATGAATGCCATCCGTGAGCTGATCGTGCGCATGGCAACTGAGAACGCTGGCTGGGGCTACTTGAGGATCCGAGGCGAGTTGAAGAAGGTCGGGCATCGCGTGGCGAAGACAACCATCGCCACGACGCTGAAGAACAATGGCATTGCGCCGAGCCCTGATCGCCCGACCACTTGGTCGACGTTTCTGAAGTCTCATGCTGACGTCATCGGTGCCGCTGACTTCTTCACCGTCGACGTGTGGACGAAGCGTGGCCTGGTCACGCACTACGTCTTCTTCGTGATCCATCACGCCACGCGCATGGTCGAGATCGCTGGCATCACTCCGAACCCGAACAGCGCGTTCATGGCTCAAGTTGCGCGCAACCTGACAGATCAAGTCGACGGCTTCCTGCGCGACATGAAGCATCTGATCCTCGACAACGATGCGCTGTACACCAAACAGTTCGTGCGCATTCTCAAGGATACCGTCACCAAGGTTGTTCACACAGCCATCCAAGCGCCGAACATGAACTCTCTGGCGGAACGGTGGGTGCTAACCGCCAAGAGCGAATGCCTGAGCAAGATGATCTTGTTCGGCGAGCAGCATCTACGGCGCACACTCAACGAACTCGTCGCGCAC
>JBNMND010000328.1:0-6408 GCA_051274975.1 Planctomycetota bacterium
CGTGCTCGTTCTGACTGCATGCGCGGGGCCAGTTGGCTCGCCGGTCGATGCCGAAGCGCGCATGTTGCAGCAGTATTTCGCGGTGTCCGTGGCCGATGTCAATGCATCGCTTGCGTGGTATTGCCGTGCTTTCGATCTCAAAAGCGTCAGCGATACGACTGCGCCAGATGGCCGGTGGCGGATTGCGAATCTGAGCAATGACGGTTTCTTCGTCGAGCTGATTCGCGATAACCGTGACGTCGTCGTCGAGCGCGCCAAAGGCATCCGGAAGGTTGGTTTCGAGGTCGCTGATCTTCAGGCCATCGTGAGTAAGCTTGAGACGCGTCTGGGTAGCGCGTTAGAGGTGTTGAAGTTCGCGCAGTGCCACCAGCGGCTGATCCAAGTGCGTGATCCAGACGGCAACATCATCTAGATCTACGAGCGCTACACTCCTGCACGGTAGGATACGTGGCGGCGTTCGGTGGCCGAATGCCGCGCCCAAGAAGGTGCGAGCAGCGCATCGCGGATATGGAATTCTCGATGGATCTGTACTGCGAGATGATCGACGTTGCGTTCGGCAATAGCGGCTCGGCGCGGAAACAGCCTGCCGAGCAGCGCCAATTCACCTCCGCCCAGGGCCATCGCTAGCGCCTCGCCTTGATCAGTGCGCGCACTTCGCGAATGCCGCTCGGATCGAGGCCGTTGCGCGGTTCGTCCAAGATCACCAGTTTGGGCGAACCGAGCAGCGCGTTGGCCAGGCCGAGGCGACCCTTCATGCCGAGCGAGTCGTTCTTGGCCTTGCGATTGGTGGCGTCTGAGAGTCCGACCAGTTGGAGGGTCTCGTTAATGGTGGCCTTGTCGAGCCCGCGTAGGCGGCGATCGCATTCTGCTGTCAGGTCAGGGCTTGTTGGCGAACTATGCTACTTGCGGGCCAGCGCCTTGGTGAAGAACGCGTCGACGCGCCGTTCGAACTCCTCCGGCACGTGCAGCCACGGCGTGAAGTGGCGGGAGCCGGGCACGATCCACAACTGCTTTGGTTCGCTCGCCGCTTCGAACAGCTTCTTACCGAGCGCGACTGGTACGATGTGATCGTCTTCGCCGTGGATCACGAGCAGTGGCCGGGGCGTGAGAACTGGCAGATAGGTGATCGGGTCTTGGCCTTCAGAAACGAACAGTGGCACCAGGATGTCGAGTGCTGGTGCGGAGGCTGCTGCGATGGCGCGGTAACTCGGGAACGTGGATTCGGCGACGACGGCGCGCACCGCTTGCCGTTGCGCGCCAGCTACGATCGCGATGGCGCCGCCGAGACTGTGGCCGAAGACGATGGTGCGATTGGGGTCACGTGCGAGCGCGTAGTCGACGGCCGCGAGCGCGTCAGCAATCGTGCCGTCACGCGTCGGCGAGCCTTCGCTCTTGCCGTAGCCACGATAGTCGAACACGAGCACGGCGAAGCCCTGCTTGGGCATCCATTCGGCGTAGCGCGCATGCAACGTCAGGTTGGCGGCATTGCCGTGGCAGTAGACGACGGTGCCGCGGTGCTTGCCGTGTGGTGCGAGCCACCAGCCGTGTAGTTGCGGGCCGTTTGGCGCGTGGAAGGTGACATCCTTCGGCTGCACGTCGAACTCTTCGCCTGCGCTGTAGACTTGTTGGTTCGGGTTGTAGAACCAGCTGTCCGCGACGCTCCACAGCACCACGTAGCTGCTTGCCAAGAAGGCAACCAGCAGGCCTACTACTATTAGTAGTTTCGGAGATGAATTCGGCACGCGGGACTTGGTCGCAGGAGTCGTTTGGGTCGTTGCAGCGTTGTTGGCCGCGCTCATAGACCGATGGTCGTCGCCAGTGAGTTGGTCGAGACGTAGCCGCCGGGGTTGTTGGGCGCGGTTGCGTCGATGATGACGCCTGCCGTGAACAGCTGTTGGCCAACCAGTGCGGCATTGCTTGGTACCGTGACGAGTTGCGTGACGGCGCCAGTGAAGCCGGTGATGGCCAGCAACATGAGGTCCGCCGATGACGACAGGATGCAGTCTTGGTGCGCGCCGACCACCGATAGGTTGAGGGGCAGCGGAACGGCGCCGGTATAGGTATACGAGTAGCCGAATACAAACAACGTGAACGCCAACGGCTTGCCGCCTTGGATTGTGATCGTGTAGTTGCCGCCAAGGCTTGGGTTGCCGATGGCGGAGATCGTCGGGACGCCGTTGGTGCCAACGCACGCACCGTCACCGAAGACCGCGAAGTTGCTGCCGCCGCCAGTGTCTCGCAAGCGGTTGATCTCGTCCAGCAACACGGTGCGCGCCTGTTGAATGGTTGGGTTGCCGCTGTTGTTGAGGTTGCTCGTTTCCCATGGATCGTTGACCAGGTCGAACATCTCATCATTGCCGCCCGAGTAGCGGTGGATCAACTTGTATTGCGCATCGCGAATGGTGGCGTGGCCATTGCTGTTGGGTGCTGGCCAGCTCGTGCCGGTGAACTGCTCGGTGTAGGCGAATTGGCGCAGCGGCGTTTGGTTGGGGTCGCTCAGATACGGTTCGAGGCTGACACTGTCATGCACGGCAAACGGTGGCAGCCCCGACATTGCATCGGTCAGGTCGATCACGGTGGAAAACACGTCGACCGCGCAAGCGAGCGCCGTGACTTCGCGACCCGGTTGCTGCACCGCCGGTCCCGAAATGATCAGCGGCACATTGACGCCACCTTCATACGGCGTGCCCTTGGCGCGAAGGCCATCGAACGGTGGCACGGATTGGCGTTGCACCGAGCCGTTGTCACCGATGAAGACCACGTTGGTGTCGTTCGTGACGCTACTACCAAGAGTCGAGAGAAGGCGCCCGATCTCGGTGTCGAGCGACTCTACCATGGCGCGGTAGAACGGGATGTTCGCAGGCGTGTGGGTGGTGGCCTGCGGCGTCAGCCCATTGAGGTTCTGCGTGTGCAGGTTGGCCGGTGGCGCGTGATACGGAATGTGCGGTGCTTGGTAGGTCAGCACGCAAACCCACGGGTTCGTCTGCGACTGGATCCACGCGAGGGCGTCGTTGGTGTTCTGTGTCGTGCAGTAGGCCGTCGTTGCCGCGCCGATTCCGTTGACGTGGCGTGTCCAATTGATGTAGCTCGGGATCTGGCCTTCGAGCGAGCCAGCGTGGTACGAATAGCCACCAATCGTGCGCGGTGAGTCGGGCGACGCGAACGCATTGTTCAGGTGCCACTTGCCTATCAATGCGTGCGAATAGCCGGACTGCGCGGTGTCAAGCACGTCGGCCAGTGTGCGTTCTTCCGGTTGCAGCAGGCCGACCGTTGATGGGTTGGCGTTGTGCGAAATCCACCGGCCGACCAATGTGCGGAACGGGTAGCGGCCGGTCATCACGCAGGCGCGTGTCGGCGAGCAACTCGGGTTCGCCCACGCATTGCGAAACAGCACGCCATTGTTCGCCAGCGAGTCGATGTTGGGGGTCGGCGGCGGATTGGTGCCTTCTTGATAGGCGCCCACGTAGTCGACGCCGATGTCATCGGCGACGATCAGCAGCACGTTGTGGCTCTGCGCGAAGGCCGCGCTGCAGGCGAGAAGCGAGAGGAGGAGCGTGCGCATGGCCCGCTCACTCTAACCCCCGGGCGGCATCTCGCGTGGGCGAGAGTGTCTCGCGGTCGTATGTGATGCGACCGGCGCGTGTGTTACGCCGGTCGTAACCGACCTTCCGGCTAGTGCCCGCAGCCTAGTGTCTGCAGCCTAGTGCAGCGGAATGCGCACCGCGTTCGAGGTGGCGCCAATCCAATCCTCAGACGCCTCAAGGGCAAGCCACTGCACAAACAGCGTTTGGCCACTCAGCGCTGGGTTGTTCGGGGTCGGCATGTCGACGATCTTGATACCACTGTTCGGCATCGTTCAATAGTCGTTCGCAGTTCCCATGGCGAACATCTGGAATGCCGGCGACAGAGCCAGCTCCAAGTTGTTGGGCAGCACAGTGGTCGTCTGCGACGTATCCCATATCAAGAACGTCTGCGTGCCCGGCGTCACACCGGTCAGCGTGATCTTGAAGTTCGTTTCTCCGATTAGCGGAGCGACCGGTGCTGTTGCGACCAGTTCGCCGGAAGCGGTTGTTTCGCCAACGCCTATCTGGCTCGTCAGCAAGCCGTTCTCTGAACCAATGGTCGGTGCGTCAAACGGGAACGTGCCCGCCGCGACGCGCGGATCCGTCAGGGTCTTGAGGATGGCGACGAGTGCGGCCTTCTCCGTTGGCGTGTAGTTACGCGGAGTCAGGACCGAGGCCTGGTTAGGGTGCCGTTGCTACCTTGGTTGTAGAACTCGATGGCATCTTCGAGCGTGTCGACCGCACCGTTGTGGAAGACGAGTCGTATCGGAATCAGCGAGCTGAAGTAGCCACCCGACATGCTCTGCGACATCTGGCCAGCAATCGGGCCTGTCGAGGTCACCGTGGACTCAAAGTCTCCGTGGCGCGAACTGCATGCAGCCGCATTGCCAACCGGTGCCGTGAATAGCGTCAGACCGAGTTGCTCTTGTGGAGTCAGCACCGCCTGGTTGTTGAGGTGCTTGTCCCACTTTGATTGGTCCGAGTTGAGGGTGCGGATGTAGGACGCAATTGCCTGCGTCACGTTTAGCTCGGTTAGCACCGTGGTGCCATACGCGAGTTGGAACATGTCCGGGTAGGTCTTTCCTGCGATGAAGTTCTGCAGGCGCGTTGGTAGGTTGCTCGCCAACTTCAGCGGTTGCACCGTGGTTAGCTTTTGGGTGACGTCGTTCCAGGTGCGGCCGGAATGGCCCATCGCCACAGGGTTGAGCAGCGGCACCGAGATCAGAGCTTCGAGGCTGGCTTTGCCGCCCGCGTAACCGAGGTGGGTGTGGTAGCCACTGTTGATCACCGTTGGCGCGCGCCGATGGGGTCGGCGGCGGAAGGTTGGTTTGCGCGATGGCGGTCGTGACCAGCAGAAGCGACGGACCGGAGTGCGAAGCATTCAGGACCCCTTCTAAGTGGTTGCTGCCGTGAGTGTGGCAGCATTGACGCCAAGAGCATGGGGGCAGATCGTCGAGGCGCGGACAAACGCGCGTCGGACGGCAAGCGAGGTGCCGCGTTGTGCATGATCGACGCTGCGGGGGCCTAGCGCGGTTAGCGGTCCCGGTAACGCCCAGGATAGCGATGGCATCGGCCTAATGGCGATGTCCGAAGCTCATTGCAGCGCGGTTACTGTTGTGCGACGAGTGCTCCGATGAGATCGGGATGCCGGTCGCGTCGGCGGGCCCAAACGTAATCAGCGTGGGTCAACCGCCATAGCGTCGGCCTGGTCTTCCATGCGTTCGACCATGCGGAATTGGACCCGGGCACGATCGAGGTTCTGGTTGTTGCGGCTGACCTTGAAGTAGACGTCGCCAGCCAGGTGGTCGGCGAGAAATCGCAGACCAATGGTGTAGGTGACGAGGCGCGCGGCAAACGGCATCAGCTCGACTTCGACCTTCGACAACGCGCCGCGCGTGCCATCGAGGTAGCCATCGACGAGGGCTCGGTACAGCGTCAGGTCGGTGCCGACCTTGCTAAGGTCACGCTCGTCTTCATCACTGGTTGCCGCGGTGAAGCGCACCAGATCGCCGAAGTCATACAGTGAGTAGCCTGGCATGCACGTGTCGAGATCGACGATGCATTGTGCGCGGCCGGTGCGGTCGCAGAACAATACGTTGTTGAGTTTGGTGTCGCCGTGCACGGTGCGAATCGGAATCTCGCCGGTCCTCAGCAGGCGATCGATGACGAGCGCCATCTCGCTGCGCGTCTTTGCAAAGTGGATGTCATCGGCGCAGTCCTTGGCGCGGTTACGCGGGTCTTCGTCGAGCGCGTCCCGAAATTGTTGCAGGCGGTGCGGCGTGCTAAAGAACTTTGGCAGCGTCTCGCGCAAGTTGTTCGCGTCGAGATCGGCAAGTTGTGATTGGAACCAGCCAAACGCCTTGGCCGCTTCAAAGGCTTGTTTGGGGCCGCTGCAGTGGTCGAAGCTGGTGGTGTTCTCGATGAACGAATAGGTGCGCCATTGCCCGGCGTCGCCGACCAGATACGAGCGGTCCTCGCTGGTGTTGACGAGGTCGAGCACTCGAAACCCGTCCAGCGTGCTGTTGCCGGCCATCTTCATTCGCAGGTGGCGGCTGACGGTTTCGATGTTGTGCATGACCGCCGGGATGTCGTGAAACACCTTGTCGTTCATGCGTTGGTGCAGGAAGCGCACGTCGGTGGCGGTGCCAGTGGCGCTGTCGGAGTCTGGGGCGTTTTTGGAGCCTGGGGCGTTTTTGGAGTCTGGGGCGTTTTTGGAGTCTGGGGCGCTGTGCGACCAAGTCGAAACGAAGGTGTCGTGGATGTGGCCACGCTGCAGTCGCCGCACATCTTTGAGCTTTCCGGGGATTGCAAACTGCTGGACGACCTCCCGCAGTTCTTCTGGTTG
>JBNMND010000329.1:0-6368 GCA_051274975.1 Planctomycetota bacterium
ACGATCTGACGGTCTACAACCGCTACGGCTTCGACTACTGGGTCTACAAGGATCCGGGCGGCCCGCCAATGCTCGATACGCCGACCGCAGCCGACTACAAATGGGGCTTCGAGATGGTGTCGGCATGGTCGTCACACCTCGATCCGAGCGACGGCGTGATGATCGACATCTCACCGGGCGCAATCGGCAACTCGCCGACGCTGCCAAGCTCCGCGCAGTTCGCACAGTACTACGACTTCACGAACGGCGGTGACTCCGGAACGGGCCACGCAGTTAACCCGGTCACCGGCCAACCCTACGCACCGCAAGTGGTGCCGCGCGGCGACTACGGCCGCGTGCTCGCGGAATTCTGGGCGGATGGTCCCGACTCCGAAACACCACCCGGCCACTGGTTCACGCTGCTCAACTACGTCTCGGATCACCCGCAGACCCTGAAGCAGATCGGCGGCACCGGCCCAACGGTCACGGAACTCGAGTGGGACGTGAAGGCCTACCTCGTGCTCGGCGGTGCTATGCACGACTGCGCGATCGCCGCGTGGGGCGTGAAGGGTTGGTATGACTACCTGCGCCCGATCAGCGCGCTGCGTTACATGGCCGATCGCTACGCGGTCGACCCGAACGATCCACACGCGATCACGCTGCACCCCGGTTTGATCGAAGCAATCACACCCGCCAGCTCGGCACCCAACCAACGCCACGCGCACCTATCGACGCACGTCGGCGAAGTTGCGATCCTCGCGTGGCGCGGCCCTGACTACATCACCGACCCAGCGGTCGACATGGCGGGCGTCGGTTGGATCCTTGCCGGCAATTTCTGGCCATACCAACGCCCGTCGTTCGTGACGCCGCCATTCGCCGGTTACGTCTCGGGCCACAGCACCTACAGCCGCGCCGCCGCGGTAGTGCTCGATCAGTTCACCGGTTCGCCATGGTTCCCCGGTGGACTCGGCGAGTTCCAATGCGTGCAGAACCAGTTCCTCGTCTTCGAAGAAGGTCCGAGCGTCAACATCACGCTGCAATGGGCGAGCTACTACGACGCATCCGATCAGTGTTCGCTATCACGCATCTGGGGCGGTATCCACCCACCAGCTGACGACATTCCCGGCCGCGAAATGGGTCAGGAGATTGGTGAGGAAGCGTTCGCGCGTGCCGAGAACGTCTGGAGCGGCACCGCTGAGCCAATTGCCACGCACACAACGACAGGCGCTGGCTGCGTCGGTTCGAGTGGCAGCTCGATAGCGCTGGCAGGCGTACCAAGCGCGCGTCCGGTAATCGGCTCGACGATGAAGGTCGACGTCACCGGCGTGCCGGGAGTCATGACGGCCTTCGTGATGATTGCCGGCGTCACGCCGATCATCCCAAGCTTCGACTTGACCAGCATCGGCATGCCGGGCTGCACGCTCGACCTGCAGATCATCACCACCGAAATCCTGCCGGCTACAGCAGGCGAAGGTCAGTGGTCGCTCGCGATTCCGAACAGCCCGATCTGGCTCGGATACTCGATCTACCACCAAGCAGTCGGCTTCGATCTACCGGCCAACAATACGGGGTTAATCACCTCGCACTTGGGCACGGCAACCATCGGCATCTAACCGACGCACATCGCAGACCGCGGCCCATCACGTGGGTCGCTGGTCGCCGCCTGTTCATGGCAGGTGCGGTGCAGTTGGGTTCGAACTGCAGATGCACGCACACGTGCACACCTGGCTACTTTCGGATCGAAGGCGTTCCACCCCGGAAAACGTCACTCATGGCAGATGCCATGTAGCTACGCAGACTCCGATCGGAACACGCCACTTGGACGCATCCTAGCCAAGGTACACGGGTGCTTATCCGACCATGACGGCCGGCCCCCCCGGACCGCGACGCTTTACGCCGCGGCTAAGTCCGGGTTGTTAGCCGATGCTTTGCAGGTTGTACTTCGCGTCTTCATCGGCCGGGTCAAGCTGCATCGCGTTCGTGAAGCAGGTACGGGCTTCGTCGATGCGCTCGAGCTTCCATAGACACACGCCGCGGTTGTTCCACGTCTGCGCGTCATTGGCTTCCAGCTCGCTCGCACGACGGAAGCAGTATTCCGCTTCGGTGAACTGCTCTTGGCCGAACACAACCATGCCGAGGTTGAACCAGGCTTCGCCGTTGTTCTCCTCTTCGGTGATGACCTTGTTGAACGACTTGATCGCACTCGCATCGTCGCCGGTCACGTATTGCACGAAACCGAGCTGCATGTGGTACTCGTTCTCGGCCGGCGAGAACGTCGCAGAAGTCTCGAGGTGCGGCAACGCCTGCTCGTAGAGACCTTGCGACAGGTAGGCCTCAGCGGCCGTGCGGTGGATCTCAGCGAGCTTCAGACCAAGCTCGCCCAAGCTCTCGCGGATCGCAGCTTTCTCGGCTTCCTTCTCGGGCTCGACCACGAGCTCCGGGATCTGCGTGTCACGCATGTCGCGGATGCGAGTCGGGATCGGCTGGAAGCCTTGGTTCAGGGCGATCGGCGACGGGATCGTCGGCGTCGGGTTGCTAGTAGTTGCAGTCATCGTCTTCTCCATTTCCGGGGGGGTATTTGGCCGCTTACAACTTGGCCAGAAGGTCAGTTACAGCCGCGGCTTCGCGATCGAGACAACGAGCCTCGAGCAAGCGCACGGTGTGTTGGCCCATCGCACGCGCAGCATCGTTTCGACCGAGCTGGTGCAGGATGAGCATCGTTTGTTGACAGGCTCCCGGAGAGTCCGGGTAGCCCGACAAAAAGTCGGTCAGCACGCTGAGCGCACGCTGAAATTCGTTGGCTTCGAGCCACAACCGCGACAACGCCAGGTAGGCGACTTCGTAGCTAGGTTCGAGCGCGATCGCTTGGTTGAGCAAGCGCGTGGCACGTTCACGATCGCCGCGAAGCAACCAAGCCTGTGCGATGCCGGCGAGCGACACGTAGCTCGTGATGCCCTCTTGAATCGGCACGACCAACACTTGGTCGCGGTAGGCCATGCAGCGGCGGTAGTGATGAATCGCGGCTTCGCTGTCACCATCGGCAATCGCCAAACTGGCAGCGAGGTAGTGCAAGTTGGGCGTTGGCACGAAGCGACGCAAGGCCACGTCGATGACTTCGCGCGAGCGCTGTGATTCGCCAGCACGTTCGGCTTCGAGCGCACACAGGGCGGCGACTTCGCCGGCGTAGGGCAATGAACGCGGCAAGGTCGGCTCGCCGTTTAGAATGAGTTCTAGGCAGCGATCGAGCAGACGCTTGGCGTCGACGGTGCGACCCGGCACACGGCGCAAGAAGTCGCCGTACTTGTAGTGGCCATAGACGTCGTCAGGGGACTGCTCAGCTTGCTTCAAGAACAGACGCTCGTTGCGCTCGTTCTTGCTGCGACCGGTCATCACCTGATCGGTGTAGCCGTAGTGTTCAACTTCGATCTCGCAGCTCAACAGCGACAGACCCATCTCGCCACCAAGGCGCTGCAGGCTCGGCGTGACTTGCTCGTGAATGATGTTCTCGTAGGCGATGCCCGGAAGGTTCCGGAACAAGCGCACCATCATCACGCCAATGGTCTTGCCGCTGCCGTAGTTGTTGGTGAAGCGTAGGTGATAGCCGAGCGCGAACGGATTCTGCACGAGCTCGCGAATGCGTTCGCAGCCGCCATCGTGAACGATCTCATCCGCATCGAGCACCAGGATCCAATCGCCCGTCGCCGATTGCAGGCCCAGGTTACGCGGCGCGGAGAAGTCATCATCCCACGCGCGATGCAACACCTTCGCGCCGAACGACTCTGCAATCTCGACCGTGCGATCCTTCGATCCAGTATCGACAAGAATGAACTCGTCAAAGGCGCCGCGGACATGTTGCAAGCAATCGCCGAGGAACTGCTCCTCGTCGCGCGCAATCATGCACAGCGTGACCTTCGGTGTACGACCAGCCCACGGCGCCGGCGGCGCGATGCTCGCAGGCGATTTCTCTGCAGAACGGATGTGGGCACTATCTTCGACAACCGACCAACGTTGGATCAGACCCTTCGTCTCAGCTTCGAATTGTTCGGGGCGCTCGATCGGGGCCTGTGGCACCACGAGGTCAGCATCGACGACCCATGCGGCCGGAAGCTTGCTGTCGAGCAGCATCGCATACTCTTCGAGTGCGACGCGAGTATTGGCCGTCTGCTCGGGCAACGGCCCAACAAACAGCACATCCAAGCGCGGCATCATCATGCCGGCGACATCGCCGCCGGAAGGCATGCCATCGTTGAGGGCAGGAGCAACCGCGCCAACGCATGCGCGCGGCGCCATCGCTTCAAAGTCATCCGCAGTCGGCGTCATGCCGCCGCGCAAGAACCAGATCACATCGCCGCAAGAGTTCGCGATCGCGCGGTTCCATTGCGCGCATTCGCCAATCGCATCCGACGTGACAACTTCCCAATCATCCGGCAAGAACGCGCGCACCGCGTCTTCGGTGCGCACACGAGCAGCAGCATCGCCACCAGCAAGCACCACCGAACCAGCGAGCGAACGAACCTTCTCACACTGCAACCAGTAGCGAGACGGCGGTGTGCCACGCAGCCAATCAAGCGGCATCAAGCCCGTGCCAAACAGCTGACTCGCCATCTTCGGGCCGAACTCTTCGGCACCAGACGGCACGCTAAGAACATCGCGGACCATCAACCCCGCAGCTGCGGTCGCCGCGAGCGCGCGCCGCAACAACAACGGTTGCGACGGATCCTTCGAGCTGCCAACGGGGTCAAACGAACCCGGGCGCCCTTCAACAACCAAGCGAAGCTGCCGTGCAGACTGCAGGTTGTCGACGTCACAAAGGAACGTGCCACCATCAGCAAGCTGACGCGAGAGGTCGCAGAACGCATCTTCGACGCGTCCCATCGACTCGGTAAACGCAGTCAGTTCGATCAGGTCATGGGCCGAATCGCAATCTGCACCAGCACGCCACTGCTGCCAGTCCCTAGGGAGCTGTAGCGTCTTCTGTGCCGTCGGCACTAAGCTCCCCCATCCCTTCACGGGACCGAGAAACCCAGTCGGCAGGTTGTTGCCAGATTGAACCATTCCTATGCCTGGTTGGACAAACCGTCCAACACCTCAACACCATCGACAGAACTGGACTGACAACTTCAGTCGGCGATGATGTGGGCGGTTCCGGACCACCCGACATGACCCCAGACGAGAAACTCGAATCGGTGCTCAAGCGGCAAACGCGCTTTGCGGAGCTGGTCCACGTTGTGTCTTGCGACTCGACCCAAGATCTGGCGGCTCAAGAACCTACGGACGCAAGCTCAACATCCGGCGACGGCGTATTCTGGGCCGACCACCAAACCCAGGGCCGCGGTCGCCAGCAGCGGATTTGGGATGACAAAGCCGGCCTAGATTTGGCAGTAACGCTGCGCGTCACCACCAAGCTAGACAACCCGCTGGCGCTACCGGCGGCGTTACCCGTCGCCGTTCTCCAGGCCTGCGAACCAATCGCCGGACAGCAGCTGCGCATCAAGTGGCCGAACGATGTCTACGCACAAGACCGTAAGCTGTCGGGTGTGTTGATCGATCGCGACACCGCCCGGCCAGACACTTACCGCATTGGGATTGGCATCAACGTCAACCGCACGAACTTCGATGGCGCACTCGCCGACACCGCCACATCGCTTTCGATGCTCAGTGGTGAGCAACAAGATCGACACGCGCTGGTGCTCGCATTGGCGACGCACGCTGATGCGATGGTTGCAGCGATCGAACGCGGTGATCTTCGCGAACACGTTGACCTGTTCCGCGAGCGACTCGGCCTGCTTGGCGAACGGGTCGAAGTGCAGGCAAGAGAGACGATGGTCGGCACGCTGACGTCAATCGACTTCGGAAACCTGGTGCTCGACGAACGAGTCGCCGTGCCACTCGCGATCGTTCGTTCGCTGCTGCGCGCGCCCTAGTGGTCACGGCCGGCGCGATCGAGATCGAAGTCATCCCACATGGCGATGCAACGCGTCCCGCGATGAGCTCACTTCTCGGTTGCGTTGTGGGCGAGGAAAAGCACGGTTTCCCGACGCGTATCGTGCTCAACGATCTGCGCGGCAAGATTCGCCTACTAGTGCCTACAGGGGAGTTCCAATTCGGCTTCCAGCGCGCGAAGGGCGCATTGAGTATGCGAGGCAGCAGTTTCGGCGACCCCACCGGCTGGACCCGTGTGGAGATCACAGAAGGCAAGACCACCGAGCTCCAACTCTCAGAGCCCGAGCCACTACCCGATGCCACGATGGCTACCGAACGACGACGGGAATAGATCTCCGCGTGCTCCGTCTGACCGCGCGGCATGGACCAGCAGAGCCGCAATCCCGCTGTTCCAGACCTGAAGTTCTTGGCCACCGCACTTGTCGGCGCCGGGCTAATGATCGTAT
>JBNMND010000330.1:0-6340 GCA_051274975.1 Planctomycetota bacterium
GCCGAGCGCTCCCGGCCACCGCTTGCGCTTGGCATCGGGCGAAAGCGAGATCACGTAGACCCCCTCGGCACCGTTCTTGGCGAACGACTTGCCGGGCCACGTGCGCACCAACGCCGTGCACAACCGCTGCTCGCCGGCGAGCAGAACGGGTGCTTGGCCTACGGCCTCGAAAATGGTGCGGCATGCGGCCGCTCGAACGGGCGAAACCCCATCTGGGTTCGCTAGTTGGCAGAAAGCCCGTGCCAACGCCGCCAGCGACAGGACGAAGGTCGGCGCACCGCATCCGTCGAGACCGGTCAGCAGCGGTGCCGGCAGGCCGGCCATCTCCTGAACCGCCTCGCTGACGATGCGCTGCGTCGCGGAATCCGGGCTCAGGTAGTTCGCCAGGTCGTCGCCGCATTCAGCGGCCAGGTGCAGAAATCCGGTGTGCTTGCCGCTGCAGTTGTTGTGCACCTTCAGTGGCTTTTCGCCGCGACCGAGCATCTGCAACCGACTCGCCTTGGCGAACGGCGCGTGCGGGCCGCAGCCAAGCAACTCCTCGCTCAGACCACCTCGCGCCAAGAACGAACGCACCGCCGCCACGTGCGCCTCGGCGCCATCGTGGCTGGCGCAAAGCACCGCCAGCTCCTCCGCGGGCAGCCCCAAACGCTGCGGCACGCCCCGTTCAATCAGCGGCAGCGCCTGCAACGGTTTGACCGCCGAGCGCGCAAAGGTCGGCAATTCGGTGTCGCCCAACAACAAGGCCGGGGCCCCGTCATGGAAGACCGCGACCGAGCCGCGATGCCAGGATTCGACCCGGCCACTGCGCGTAGCGACGGACAGAATCGGGTTCGGCGACGACACCTGCTGGGGAGACAGTTCGGGAGGCACTCGTTGGTTATAGCCAAGCCAAGCCCGACGCGCCCTCGCTTGCTCGCCCGCTGGCCCCTATAACCTTCGCCTCCCCATGGATCTGGTCGAAGTCGAACTCGCACGTGTAGTCATTCACCAAAAGGGTGATCAGCAGTACATCCACCTGCGCGAACGGCATGGCACTCGCAGCTTCCCGATCGTGATCGGCTACAATGAAGTCGAGGAGATCAACCGCAAGCTGTGCGCCGTCGAGCCGCCGCGGCCGCTGACCCACGACCTGATTGGCCGGATTCTGCTGCGCCTAGGCCACCGCCTGCACCGCGTGGTCATTGGCGAACTGCGCGAAGGGACCTTCTTCGCGACGCTGATCCTGGTGCCACGCGAGCAGGGCACGTCGACCGGCGGTTCGGAGCAGACGATCGATTGCCGGCCATCAGACGCAATCGCGCTCGCCGTGCAGACCAGTGCGCCGATTCTGGTCGCCCGCGATGTGTTCGAACAAGTTGCGGTCGACTAGTTTTCGATTCCGGCGGCAGTAACTCCGGCGGCAGTAACTCTGGCGGCAGTAACTCTGGCGGCAGCAACTCCGGCGGCAGTAACTCCGGCGGCAGCGTCTCCGGCGGACCGTCTCCGGCCGCACCGTCGTGCGAGGCCGTGGCCGTTTGTGCCGGAGGTGCAATTCCGTAATCACCTCTTGCTCCAAACTTTCCCGATCGCGACGCTGACTCCAGATGACTGCTGATCAGGACGAGCGCGAGGCCTTCAAGGCGCTGCAAGGACGACTCCAGAGCATTTGGGAGGACGTGCAAAACCAGCCGCGTGCGCCGCATTCGTGCCTGGTCATTCCATCGCTGAGCTTCGACCAAGAAGAACTGCGCAAGGTCACGGGCGTGCCGTTCTACGAAGAGCGGTTGATGTTCATGCTGATGCGGCTGCGTCGCCCCGGCGCCCGGCTGATGTACATCACCAGCCAACCTGTCGACGCGGACATCGTCGACTACTACCTGCAAATGCTGGTCGGCGTGCCGCCAACACACGCGCGCCGGCGCCTGACGATGCTGTGCGTGCAAGACGCCAGCCCGCGCGCGTTGACCGAGAAGATCCTCGAGCGACCGCGCGTCATCGATCGCATCCGCCAGTGGATCGGTGATAAGGACCGCGCTTACATGTCGTGCTTCACGACCTCGCCGCTCGAACGCACACTGGCTGTCGCCCTCGGTATCCCACTCAACGGCGCCGATCCGGACCTGCTGCACCTCGGTAGCAAGAGCGGTTCGCGCGAAGCGTTCCGGGCAGCTGGAATTGAGTTGCCCGACGGCACCGAAAACCTCGAGAGCCTCGATGCCGCCGTCGCCGCGCTCGACGAGCTCAAGACCAACAAGCCCGAGATGAAACGCGCCGTCGTCAAGCTCAACGAGGGTTTCTCCGGCGAAGGCAACGCGCTGTTCGAGTTCCCGACGCCGATGCCCAAGGAGCCGGCTGCCCGGGACAAGGCGATTCGCGAAGCGATGCACTCGCTGAAGTTCGCCGCCAAGGACCATTCCGAGCGACTGTTCTTCGAGAAGTACGCCGAGATGGGCGGCGTCGTCGAAGAGTTCCTCGAAGCCGAAGAGGTACGCTCACCGAGTGTGCAGCTGCGCATTACGCCGGCCGGCGAACTGCGGATCATCTCCACGCACGACCAAGCGCTCGGCGGCGAATCGGGCCAGGTCTACCTCGGCTGTTCGTTCCCGGCCAGCAACGAATACCGCGCGATGATCACCGAGCGCGCCCACTTCGTTGGCGAGGTGCTGCGCGACCAAGGCGTCATCGGCCGCTTCGCAATCGACTTCCTCGTTTTCCGCGATCCCGGCGAAGAGTGGCGCTGCTCGGCGATCGAAATCAACTTGCGCATGGGTGGAACCACGTTCCCCTTCATCGCCCTCGATTTCCTGACCGGCGGGTCGCTGGCCGGATCGGGTGACTACCGAACCCGAACGGGCGTCGCCAAGTTCTACTTCGCCACGGACGTACTGACCTCGAGTTCGTATCGCGGCCTGCTGCCGCAGGACTTCCTCGAAATCGTCATCCACCACGGCCTACACTTCAGCCCGTCGACCGAGACCGGCGTGCTGTTCCACATGATTGGCGCGCTGTCGCAATACGGCAAGATCGGCGTGATCTGCATCGGCAACAGCCCCAAGGAAGCCGCCGACCTCTACCAGCGAACGCGCGACGTGCTCGACACCGAGACCGATGCGACCCGCACGGACAAGGGCCAGCTGATGTCGATGTTCGACGACTTCCCGCACCTCTACGACTAACGCGTTGGCGTTCGACCGCGGCTCGCGCTAGCGTGTGCGCCGCAGAGGGCGCAGCAATGCTGGCGTCCAACCCCGCGGTGGGGTGGCAGAGTGGCCGAATGCACCGGTTTTGAAAACCGACGAGGATTCACGTCTTCCGGGGGTTCGAATCCCTCCCCCACCGCCATTTTTCCGGCTGCGCGCAAGCAGCGGCTGAACCGGAACTGGATGCAAGCGTTTGACGACGCAGTGCATACTGCTATCCCCGTTTGGCTGTCGGTATTGCTGGCCGCAAGCTGTGATGGTCCAGCGCAACCTGCCGACGACCCCACGGACTCTCCGCCAACCGGTTCCAGTGTTATTGGTCCCAGTGTTATTGGTCCCAGTGTTATTGGTCTTGGCGCAAGCACGCCCTCGCCTGAGGTTGCCGAAGCGTTAGCTGTTTGGAAACACGGAGCAACAGCGATCGCGATCCCACTGCCGGAACCATCGACGCACGAATCCGAGCCACCGTCAGAGGAAATCGAGTGGACAACATATGGCGAGCCCCCCAGTGAACCGTTCCAGCAGTTCGACGAGGACGTGCGCGACTTCCTCAAGTCACCGAGCGTGCACGACGCCGTTCCATTTGGTTGTGCACGGTGCGTTCTACCCATCGAAGAGTGGGTCACGGCAGCGTTAGGCCACGAGGAAGCGATCGTCAGGTTGAGGGCGCTGGTTGTGCTCATGCATGTTCGTGCGCCAGAGTCGATTATCAAGCAGTGGCAAGTCTTGCAAGAGCTGCAGGACACTGCTCACGGTGGCAAGTTCACAGCAGTGACATCACGCTTGGAGAAGGCGTTCGCCGCCGAGAGCCTGTCACCGCTGATCAATAGCTTCATCCCATCCGGGAGATTCACTAGCGCACCCGCCAAGCTACAATGGGCACTGCGAGCGGCAGGCGTGGCGCAACATGCTCAGTTCCTGCCTCGCCTCGTGAAGTGGGCGCGCTCGAACGAGTTTAATAGCAGCCGCGCTGCCGAAGCACGTTCGCAAGGAACAGCAGGAGCGCGCCAGTTCCGTGCTCGCCGCAGTCCGCCGGCGTTTGCAGAGTAAGCACTAGCACCTGGCACCCCCAGAAGTGGAATGGGTGCAAAGGTCGCGGAATAGGCACACCGCGCCTCTCGTCCAATTCGCCGCTTGGTTCCCGCAGCGGTCCGGTTTGGGCCAACGGGTTTGCGTCGCAGGAGCGAACACCAATGAGAGTGCCCCTTCCGTTCATTCTGTATGCCGCCAGTGCGGCGATGATTGTTGGCTCTGCGTGGCTGGTCTACGGCTCACGCGAGTTGTGGAATCAGAAGACGGCGACCGATGCGACGGTGAGAGGTCGCGACAATGCCATCAAGTTGACGGCGTTCGGTAAGGGCCAGGTGCGCACGACCGGCGACTGGAACTACGGTGCGGAGGCTTGGTGGGAACAGATGAAGGGCGTCAACCTGATTGGGTTTATGCCTAAGGTCGAAGCTCCCGGACATCGCGGCCCCGGCATCGTTGCGCCAGGGCCCCCTCTCGCAACGCCACTCGAAGACATCTTCGAACTCGTCGTCTGCTTCAACAGTCCGATCAGTGACGAAGGTGTGCAGTCCCACATCGTCATTCGCTACAAGCAAGAAGCCCTGGTCGAACCGCCCCAATGGTGGGTCGATGAGAACACATCCATTGCGCGCGCTGGGTCGACCACCCGTCACTTGCTCGCGCAACCAAGGGCCCGCATCGGCAACCGGAGCACGACGCCTCAGCAACCTTCGCCGCCACCTCAAGCTTCCATGGCCGGCCGTGAAGTGCTACAGCACCTGTCAGTTGACGCGCAAGGCGATCTGCGCCGCGCCAGCAACCTGTGGGGCGACTACAGCAACATCCGATTGGTGCGTGTCGATCCGAGTGGTGAGTCGGCGTGGTTTGTTCGCGACGTTCCCGCAGTGGATGGCCAGCCCAAGGTCGAGCCTAAGGAAGAAGAACTTCTGAAGACCAGCGCGGGGATCTCCCAGAAGCTGGCTCTCGCGTTGCGTCAACTGCAAGGACGCGAAGGTGTGCCGACGACTATCGTCAGCAACCCGACTACCCGCGATTGGCTCGACGTCGAAACGACGACGCGCATCGGCAACGAGTTCCACATCGGACGCAAAGACGAACGCATGTTCGAAGATCCGAAGGACCTGTTCGCCAGCGTGCACCTCGACACCTTCGTCAGCCGCTTTAGCGATACGCGCGGACTGGTCGTGCGCAGCATCAAGCCAGAGCTAGCGACGAAGTTCGGCATTCAGACGGACGACGTTCTACTGTCGATCAACAACCGCGAAGTGTCGTCAAAGCCGCAGGCCGCCAACATGGCGAAGCGTTCCTACCAACGCGGCGTGCGCACCTTCACGACCAAGTGGTGGTCAGACGGGCAAGAAGTCGAGCGCGTCTACCGAGCGCGCTAGGCGAGCGGTGAACTGGCCGTTCACGCGGCCGGCCAACCTAGATATGCCCGATAGCGCACAGCAACGCATTGCTGGTCAGCCAGGGTCCCGTGCCAAAGGGGGAGTAGATCGCCTGCAAATGGTATTGGCAGACCTGAACACACTGGGGTCGCCGTTGAAATCACCACGACGTGTAGGCTGCAGTTGACGGTTGGCGCGTCCTAGGCGCTTGCCGTCAGCATGAGCAGGCGAATTGGAACTGCTCGGCTTCTACCCATGCAGCGTCGATCCCGATTCAGAGCCGTTGCGTACCGCGATTGAAGGTGCGCGGTAGTCGCGCACCTTCAACGAGCTGGCAGTGTCACACGCACTGGTTGGCCCCCACTCGCCTCGACCGTGACACGGACGCGAGCCGATTGATGTTCCGGCGCAGCCAAGAACAACTCGTGCGAACCTGGAGCCAGGCCGCGCAAGATAGTGCGTCCGTGCAGATGAACCAACCGGTCGCCGATCGTGACGGCCGGCGATCTCTTCGTAGCATTCGCCGTGCGAACGTCGAGCAGCAGTTCGCCGCCATGTTGTCGAAGTACCCATGGCCCCTCACCACTGAGCACAAAGCGTGACGGCAGATCGATGACCTTGACGGCATCGCCGTCGGTCACTGGCACAGACCGCGAACGCACCAGTATCCCGTCACCAGCACGCAGGTCCGGCAAGTAGCAGCGCCCTGCTTGGTCGACCGGATAGGCGCGACCATGAGCCAAG
>JBNMND010000331.1:0-6338 GCA_051274975.1 Planctomycetota bacterium
TTCTGGTGTGTCCCATGCGACCGGACGATTCGTCTCAACCGTTCGCAAGCTCTCTTACCCTTGCCCTAGGCAACCATGCAACGCCTGATTCTTTCCATCGCCGCCGTTCCAGTGTTGGCCGCGATCGCCACCGCACAGTCCCCCTGCTTCGAGCAGAACTTCGGTGTGCTTGCACCGCTGTCGACCGGTTCGGCAGGTTACGGCGACGACGTTACGTTTGACCTCGCGCCGATGAACATCAGCTTCCCGCTCGGCGGCATTTCGCCGTCCTACACGCACGCGAGCATCAGTGACAACGGCATCATGTACCTGACGACGGGCGGCCCGTCGAACGGTGCGACCGGTGCTGGCAACGGCTACCAGAACTTGGGCTACCTGGTTGGCCAACCTGGTGATGACCCGCGCATCGCGCCGTTCTTCGGCGACCTGTGGTCGGACGCGGTCAATGGTGGCGGTGTCTGGATCAACGACTCGCTCCCGGGCAAGTTCGTGGTTACGTGGGAGAACATGGTCGAGTGGTGGTCGACGACGCAAGCTGGCCAACCCGCCATCTTCACCTTCCAAGCTCAGTTGTTCGACACCGGTGAGGTCGTCTTCTATTACGGTCCCAACTGCGCCAACCTGCCCAACCCGGCGCAGATCGCCGTGCGCTGTGGTGTCTCGGAAGGCAACGGTGTTGTCGACCCGGGTTCGATGGACCTGACCATTTCGCAGACCCAGCTCGCGAGCTTCTGCGTCTACGAGGAGTTCCTTACGGGCACTCCGTTTGACCTCGCCGACAACGCGGTGAACTTCCTCAACGCAGGCGCCGGCTTCGTCACGGTCTCCGGCCCTTGCACCCCGGCCAACAACACTAGCTACGGCGAAGGTTGCTACAACATCTCGGACTCGATCTTCGAGCTGATGGATCCGGTTGCGATGGACCTCACCGGCCTGGTCATCACCGGCATCAGCAATGGCGGCGCGCCCGGCACGGGTTACGTCGTCACGGTTGGCCCCGGTGTTGGCAACCTGACCCCCGGCCCGACTGCGGTTGCGCTCGTCGGCCTGGGCGACGATGCGGAAATGGCCGCTGGCACGCTTGGCCTGTCGGTTGGTTCGAACGGTTGGGTGGCCACGGCCGCTGGTAACAGCCTCGCCTTCACGCCGTCGGTTGCGACGTTCCTGAACCAGCCGAACGATCAAGTCTCGGGATGGACCGACCTTCAGCCGAACGCTGCTGGCAGTGGCCAAGTCTTCTACGACGAAACCGGCAGCTTGGCCACCGTCACCTACGACGGCGTCTACGGTTGGGGCACGACGGACCTGAACTTCATCCAGATCACGTATGACACCACCTCCGGTAACTTCTCGATCGAGTTCGGCGCCACTGGCTTGACCAACCCCGAGAACTTCCTCGTCGGCTACTCGCCGCCCGGCCCGTCGACGCAAGTCGCTCCGGTTGACCTGAGCGCGACCGCTGCTGCGATTGTTTCCACCGTCAACGTTGACAGCCTGTCGTTGACCGCTTCGGGTTCCCCGATTTCGACCAGCACGACCAGCTCGACCGTCACCTACACGACCTCGAACATGATCGAGTTCGGCGGTGGCGTTTTCATCGGCCTGAACATCATCAGTACGATCCAATCGAACCCGGGCGTGCCGCTGGCGTTCCTCGGTGCGCCCGGCTGCCAGGCCTACGTCGGGTCGCTTGCCTTCACGCAGGCGATGGCCGGCACGAGCTCGACCCAGTCGGTCACGTTCCCCATTCCGGTCAACGTGCCGAGCGGCTTCGAGATCTTCTCGCAGTCCATCAACCTCGTGCAGCCGAACAGCCTGCCGAACGGTCAGAACACCTTTGGTCTGACCACCAGCAACGGCATCAGGAGCTTCATCTCGAGCTTCTAGTTGCTGCTGAGCTCCTAGACACTGTTCCGGGAATGCTTGATGAAGAGCCGGGTGTCGCACTTGCTGTGCGCACCCGGCTCTTTCATTATCTGGCCATGCGTACAACGTCGCTGGCCGCGTTCTTACTGCTCTCGCTGACTTCTAGCTGCGCGGTGCCTACCGCTGCTGAGCTGCCCACAGCGTTTTTGCCCGAAGCGTTGCGTGGCAAGCCCAACATCGTCTTCATCATGGCGGACGACATGGGCTACGGGGATGTGCATGCGATCAACGTGCGTTCGAAGATCCCGACGCCGCATCTCGATGGGCTAGCCGCTGAGGGCATGACGTTCGTGGATGCGCACACGCCATCGGCGGTGTGCACGCCGACGCGCTATGGCGTGGTGACTGGCCGTTACTGTTGGCGGGGTCGGTTGAAGCGCGGCGTGATCAATGGTTATGGCAAGCCAGTGATTGAGAAGGACCGCGACACGGTTGCCACGTTGCTCGGTTCAGTGGGTTACCACACGAATATTGTTGGCAAGTGGCACCTTGGCTTGGACTGGCCGCGCAATGAGGGCGCGAAGCAGGAGCAGATCAACTTCGCAGAGCCGATCGGTTCGGTGCCCAACGGCTACGGCTTTGACCACAGCTACATCATTCCGGCTTCGCTCGACTTCCCGCCCTACGTCTACATCGAGGACGGCAACGTCACCGATGCAGATGTGGTCACGCAGCCCGGCCAGCGCTTCCCAGCGTTCTTGCGCAAGGGGCCGCGCGCCAAGGATCTGATCATGGTCGACGTGCTCGACCACCTTGCCGATCACGCCTGTGAAGTGATTGAGACACAGTCGAAGACGGCGCAGCCGTTCTTTCTGTATCTGCCGTTGCCGGCGCCGCACAAGCCGGTGTTGCCGCACAAGAACTACCGTGGCAAGACGGGGCTCAACGACTACGGCGACTTCATTGCGCAAGTCGATGGCACGGTTGGTCGCGTCTTGGCGGCCATCGAGGCGGCGGGTGTTAGCGGTAACACGTTGCTGGTTTACACGTCGGACAACGGTTCGTACATGCACCGCATCGATGATGCCGAAAAGAAGGATCACGTCGAGGACGTGCGCGTGCAGGGCTACCGACCCGAGCATCATCTAGCCAACGGTCCGCTGCGCGGCACCAAGGCGGACATCTGGGAGGCTGGTCATCGCGTGCCGTTCTTCGTGCGCTGGCCGGGTGTGGTCAAGGCCGGCACACGTTGCGAGCAAACGGTCTGCTTGACCGACTTCTTTGCGACATGCGCCGAAGTCGTCAATGTGCCGTTGGGTGAGAACCGTGCCGAAGACAGCTTCAGCTTCTTGCCCTTGGCTAAGGGCGAGCAGTCAGAGCCTCGTGCGCCAGTCATCCATCACTCGGGCTCCGGCATGTTCGCTATTCGCTCGGGCAAGTGGAAGTTGGTCGCAGGTAATGGCTCCGGTGGTCGTCAGCAACCGAAGGGCAAGCCGTTTGCACAGCCGTTCCAGTTGTTCGACCTCGATGCGGACCTCGGTGAGGCCAACGATGTCGCAAAGCTCCATCCGGAGATCGTTGCCGAGTTGACGGCGAAGTTGCAGCAGATCCGCGACAGCGGCCGCAGCCGGACGTAGTCGCTTCGTGCAGGCAGTGGGGCTAGCGCGCCCGTAACTCGCGCGCTTCGCGCAGTACGCGTTCCCACTGGAACGCGGGGCCCGGGTCCCGCTTGTTGACCTGCACGTGGAAGTGGCCAACGACGCCATCGAAGCCACGCAGCGTCGACGCCGGCAAGGCGCGATCGATGATCTCGCCGCGCGCGTCGCGTGGCGCATCGAGACGAATGCGCGGCAAGGCCTTGTTGAGTGCCGCCATCAGTTTGGGCAACGCCTCGTATTGTTGGCTGGTGAAGTCGAACTGGTGGTAGGTGACGCCATTTACGCGGCCGCTGACGAACTTCGGTCGGTCCGGGCGTGGCACGAAGCCTTTGGTTTGAAGCCCCGTCTCAGGCATCCACTTGGGGAACTTCTGGCGCCATCCTTGTTCGTCCTGTTCATACCACCTGCGCATGTCGGCGTTGAGCGGTGACAGCCACGAGCCTGGATGGGCGATCTCAATGCCGACCCCGAAGTTGTTGGAGGTCGTTGCGTGCCAGGCCTTTTCGCGCAGGTCGAGGGTCTGGTAGATCGTGCCGTCGACGTCGAGCATGAAGTGCACCGACAGGGTGCGCACGTCTTGCAACACCTTGAAGCACTGTCGCGAGCAACCACACGTGTCGTAGTGCAGGACGAACTGATGCACGACCTGCTTCAGGTCGTTGTGGCTGAGGTTGTTTCCCTGCATGCCGGGAGGCAGGTCGGAGCGTTGGCTGTAGCGCGGCTTGCCGTCTGCGGGTTTGCTGCGATCGAAGTGCTTGCCGCGGCGGTAGGCGCTGTAGCCGTTGGGTTCTTGCCACGTGACCACGCGCGTACCGATTGGGATGCGTTCGCCGGCGACGATGATGCAGTCGGCGCCCGCATACGGCTTGAGTGCAGGCTGGGTCGAACGTCTTGGATTGTTGACGCAACGGATGAACAGCAGCAGGCACACGCCGACCATGCTGGCGCCGATGCCCCAGCGCATGCGGGGGTTGTTCAGGGTGCCGTTCGGGTTATTGGCAGGCGTCGTCATGATTATTGGTTGGTGAGTGCGGGGCGAACACGATGCCACTCGGTGCTGCGCTGCCATGCTTCGGCGACTTCGAGCAGCGCACCTTCGCCATCGAGTTGTCCAACCAACGCCAGTAGGCGCGGGCGACCGCCGTCGCGTTCGCGGGTGCTCTTGGCAACGGGAAGCACATACGTTGGATGTCCCGTCAGGTTGGTTGCCGTCAGGGTTGGGCCGCCATGGGTGGGGGCGATTAGCACGTCGATGTTCGCTAGCGATTTGTGCATGTCCTGCACCAACTGCTGGCGCAAGCGACTCGCCTGGATGTACTCGACTGCAGGGATTGTGCGGGCTGAACGGAACTGGTTGGGCCAGTCATTGGCACGTTGACCAGGTAGCTGCTCGTCGCCACCGCTGCGGGTCAGTTCATCGAACGCGGCCGCGGCTTCCGCGTGCAGCATGACCAGCATGGATCCGTAGGCGGCCTTTGGCAGCGTGACCTCGATGGGCTTGGTCGTCTGTTGTTCGAGCCAAGCGACGAAGGCCTTGTCCTCGTCGGTGCGTGGCCAGCCGCGCATCTTCAGGATGCCGATGCGCAACTTGCTCAGGTCGCGACCGGGTTGCCATGCCAGCGCCGTGTCTCGCGCGGATGGATCTTTGCCGTCGGCTCCGCGCATGACGTCGAACACGATGCCGGCATCGACGGCGCAGCGAGCGATTGCTCCGACCTTGTCCATCGTCCACGACAGCGGCATCGCGCCGTAGCGGCTGACGGCGCCAAAGGTGGGGCGCAAGCCGCCGACGCCACAGCGGCTGCACGGCGAGACAATCGAACCGAGCGTTTCGGTTCCCAGCGCGAACGGCAACAAGCCCGCCGCGACCGAACTTGCCGAACCGGCCGACGAACCGCTGCTGCCTTGTTCGGGATTGAAGGGGTTACGGGTGCGGCCACCGTGCCAGAGATCTCCCATTGCCAAGGCCCCGAGCGAGAGCTTCGCACACAGAACGGCTCCCGCTTCTTGGAGTCGTTGCAGCGGCGTTGCCTTGACCTTCCAGATCTGATCCTTGTAGGGCGCGGCGCCGAACGTCGTTGGCGCAGTCGGCCACGCGAACAGGTCTTTCGCACCGTACGGGATGCCATGCAGGGGACCGCGATCGGTGCCGGCGGCGAGTTCTTTGTCGCGTTCGTCTGCTTGCGCGAGTGCTTCGTCGCGCAGCAAGTTCACGACACAGAACAAGTCGCCGTCAAACCGTTGCAGCCGGGCGAGGCTCAGTTCGGTCAGCTCCCGCGACGTGACCTTGCCTTGGCGCAGTAGGCTTGCGAGTTCGAGCACGGTCGCGAACGCCAGGTCGTGATCCGACTCGGGCATCGCGACGTCCATCGGGATGTTGACGGCCGTGCGCTCCGTTGCTGTGGCTCGCGGCACACCCATCGGCTGCGGGTCGAAGTGCGTGCTCGGCGACATCTCGAAGCTGATCTTCTGCTGCCGCAACTTTCTGTAGTCGCCACGCAAGCTGTCGAGTTGGTCGTCGGCCTGCTCCCGTTCCTGCTCGGTGAACTCAAGATCGGCGAGCCTGCCGAACGCCGCCATGTCGGAGGGGTCGTCGTCCTTGCCAAGGACGATAGCGGCCGGGACGGCGCCGGATGCGAGTAGGAACGTGCGACGATCGAGCGGTGGTTTCGGCATCGTAGTCAGTTTGTGGGCGGCGACCGGAAGTCGACAGTTGCTGGGAGCGTTCGGCTACCCGAACGTTATGTGGCAGCCTGATTGTCACAGGCTCCGTTACTGATACCAGAGACTCTCCCGCATGCTTCGTCAGATCCT
>JBNMND010000332.1:0-6309 GCA_051274975.1 Planctomycetota bacterium
GCGTTGATCCAGAGTTCGCTTCCGTCCTTGCAAATGCGCAAGTAGTCACCAGAGTCTGACTCACCCCGGTTGAGCTTCTTCCAGAACTTAGGGTAGTCCGGCGAATCGGCGTAATCAGGCGTAACGAACGTCCGGTGATGCTTGCCTTGGATCTCACCCAGTGAGTAACCGAGCGCCGAACAGAAGTTGTCGTTGGCTGTCACGACATTGCCTGCGAGATCGAACTCGATGACGGCTTGCTGCTGGCCAACGGCGTCCACGAGCTTGCCGGACTCGTTCGCCTGCTCGGCGCGTTGTTTCTCTGCGGTGATGTCCGTCGCAAACTTGACGACCTTGACCGGCTTGCCGCTCTCGTCAGTGATCGGGAAGTAGGTAGCGTGGATCCACACCTCGCGGCCGTCCTTCGCCAGGCGAAGGTAATCGCCGGAGTCCGATTCGCCTCGATTGAGCTTGGCCCAAAACTCGCGGTAGTCTGCCGACTCCGCATACTGCGGCGTCACAAACTGACGGTGGTGCTGCCCCTTGATCTCAGCCAACGAATAGCCGAGCGTTGAGCAGAAGTTGTTGTTCGCCGTCTGCACGATGCCAGACATGTCGAACTCAATGACCGCCTGCTGGGAACTCATCGCATCAACGAGCTTGCGCTGCTCGCCGGCAAGTGCGTTTTCTTCGAGCGAGGTGGTAACGATCTCCCAAGTCACCACGGCACCAGAGAAGCTGCCATCTTCGCCCTGCATGGCGTTGCCTTCGAACTTCAAGGTCTCGTCGCCAAGATCCACTTGACAGCTCCAAGCACCGCCAGCCGCTTGTTGCAACTGGTTCGCCGCACTACCAACGAGCCGCTCCAACGGACTGCCGACCAGCTGATTCACAGCCAGCCCAACCGATGCCAGAGCCTGTTGGAGCTGGTTGCAGGACTGCAATGATTGGCGATTGCAGAACTCAATCTGCAGATCCGAATCGATGACGAACACGTTCGCCGTCGCAACATTCAACGCCTGCGCAAGGTCAGGCTGGTTCATTTTGGTTGTCATCTTTTACGACTCTCCCTTCGAAATTTGATTGGTGATTTCCCCGAGCTCGTTGCCACCAAGCAATCGAGCCATGTCCAACAGAATAAGTAGGCGCTCGCCGCTTTGGGCGAGGCCAGTGATGTAGTCCTTGCCCGCGCTCGAGAGCGACTGTGGCGTCGGTGAAATGTCGTCTAGCGACAGGCGCAGCACTTCGCTGACCGCGTCGACGACAACTCCCACCGTGCGACCGTTGAGGTTCATCACGACGATTCGTGTCGCGTCCTCCGGCTCTTGATCCGGCATGCCAAAGCGGCGCCGAAGGTTGAGGATCGGAATCACATTGCCACGCAAGTTGATCACACCGAGCACATGCTCAGGGACCTCTGGCACCTGCGTGATGCAGCCGAGCAGGATGATCTCCTGCACGGTCATGATGTTGACTCCGTACTCTTCTTCACCAAGACGGAAGCTCACGACCTGTGAGGTGTGGCTATCTTGGTCAGCATTGCCGCGCAAAGCTGGCGGCACTTCTACTTTGGCGGGCGTCGCCGCTTCGGGCTCCTTAGAAGCCTGAGACTTCGCCTCACTGGTCACCTGGCGAGCGGCCTCCGCGGGGGTTTGCCCCACGGCTGCATCACATACGGACGTCGCGTCCGGTGCGTCGGTTGCACTCATCGATTCCTCCTGATTGATCGCATGGCATGAGCCACAGGCACTTCGCCTTGGCAACCAAGCAATTCGGCCAGAGGATCAGTCGAACACAACGGGTCTTGCCCTTACCGAAAGGGGGCCCAGAGGACAAACCATCGGGGGAATACCCGTAAACGTATCAGCCATGCATCGCACTATTCCCACTCAATCGTGCCAGGTGGCTTCGAACTGATGTCGAGGCACACCCGCGCGAAACCGTCCACCTCATTGAGGATACGGCTCGAAACGCGACGCATAACATCGGTTGGAAGCGTCTCCCAATCCGCCGTCATAGCGTCTTCGCTCGACACCAATCGCACTACGCACACGTCCTGATAAACACGCGCATCGCCCTTCACACCTACGGTTTTTTGGGGCAAATAAACCGCAAAGTATTGCCAGAGTTCCCCATGCAACTCGCGTGACTCGATCTCTTCGCGAACGATGGCGTCCGCTTGACGAAGTGGTTCGAGTTTCTCGAGTGTCACTTCGCCGAGACAGCGCACGGCTAGACCGGGTCCGGGAAACGGTTGGCGATCGACCAACGAAGATGGCAAACCGAGCTCGCGACCCAACGCGCGCACCTCATCCTTAAAGAGGTCGCGCAGCGGTTCGACCAACTTCATCTTCATGTGTTCGGGTAAACCCCCAACATTGTGATGACTCTTGATCGTCGACGTCGCGCCACCATGAGCGGCGACCGACTCGATAACGTCCGGGTAGAGGGTGCCTTGGCCGAGGAAGTTGGCGTTCTCGTAGCCCTTGGATTCCTCTTCGAAGATCTCGACGAAGATCCGGCCGATGATCTTACGCTTCTGCTCGGGATCGGTGACACCCTTCAGCTCGGACAAGAACCGGTCGGCGCCATCCACGACCTTCAGGTCCATATGATAGTCGTCGCGGAACAGCTCTTCGACGCCTTCGCGTTCGCCTTGACGCAGCAGCCCATTGTCGACGAATACACAGTGCAAGCGCGTGCCGATCGCACGATGAACTAGCACGGCGGCAACCGAACTGTCGACGCCACCGGACAATCCGAGCACGACTTCGCCGGTCTCACCGACCAGATCCTTGACCGCCTGGATCTTGCGCTCGGCCAAATTGCCGGGGTTCCAGTCGTTGTCACATTCGGCGATGCGGAGCACGAAGTTCTCGAGGATGCGTTGGCCGTCGACCGTGTGGTTCACCTCGGGGTGGAACTGCAGGCCAAACATCTTGCGCTTGCGATCGCCGACGACGGCAAACGGGCACGGCTCGCTCTTGGCCATGACTTCGAAGCCCGGACCTAGCTTCTGCACCTTGTCGCCGTGTGACATCCAAACGATGCCATCCTGACGAACGCCGGCGAGCAGGTCTTCGGTGTCGGTCGGCTGCAACTCGGTGCGCCCATACTCGGCGCCGCTTTCCGCAGCCAGCACCGCACCACCGGTGTGCTGTGCCAACCACTGCAAGCCATAGCAGATACCGAGCACAGGGATGCCTTGCTCGAGGATCACGGGATCGAGAGACGGAGCATCGTCGGCATACACCGAACACGGACCACCGCTGAGAATGATCGCCTTCGGCCGCATATGCTTGAGCGTGAACATCGCGCGCTCGGGCACCGTGATGCGCGAGTAGACCCCGAGCTCTCGGATACGACGCGCGATCAACTGACAGTATTGCGCGCCGAAGTCGATGATCAGGACGCCGCCCGACACCTCTTCGACAACACTGCTTCCCTGGTCTGCTTGCTGGCTCATGCTTCGCCGGAGTAGTTCGGCGCTTCCTTGGTGATTTGAATGTCGTGTGGATGCGACTCGCGCAACGTCGCCGGGCTGACTCGCAAGAACTTGGCCTTGTCGGTGAGTTCCTTCAGCGTGCGCGAACCGCAGTAGCCCATGCCGGAACGGATGCCGCCGACGAGCTGGTAGACGTAGTCGGCGATCGCGCCCTTGTAGGGCACCATGCCCTCAACGCCTTCGGGCACGAACTTCATCTTGTCCTGCACGTCGCCCTGCGAGTAGCGATCGGCGGAGCCCTTTTCCATGGCACCGAGCGAACCCATGCCACGCACGGTCTTGAACGAACGGCCGCGGTAGAGAATCGTTTCGCCGGGAGACTCATCGAGTCCGGCAAGTAGTGAGCCGAGCATGACGGTCGAAGCGCCTGCGGCGAGTGCCTTGACGATGTCGCCCGACTGGCGGATGCCACCGTCGGCGATCACCGGCACGTCGGCCGACTCACAAGCGCGAACGGCGTCGAGCACAGCCGTCAACTGTGGCACGCCACAGCCGGTGACCACGCGCGTGGTGCAGATCGAGCCGGGACCAATGCCGACCTTGACGCCATCGACGCCCACATCGACCAGAGCCTTGGCGCCGTCGTAGCTGCCGACGTTGCCGGCAACCACCGGGATCGACAACTCTTTTTTGATCGCCACGACCGTATCGATGACGTTCTTGCTGTGCCCGTGCGCCGTATCAACAACAACAACGTCGACGCCGGCTTCAACCAACTTGCTGACCCGCTCGAGATCGTGCACGCCGACCGCGGCACCAACCATCAGTCGGCCGCGCTCGTCGCGCGCCGCCATCGGGTATTCCTCGGTGCCGCGAATGTCGCGCATCGTGATCAGGCCAGCCAAGGTGCCGTCTGCCTTGACCAGGATCAGCTTTTCGACCTTGTTGGTGCGCAGGATCTGGCGCGCTTGATCGAGCGTCGTGCCAGGCTGCGCCTTGACCAGGTTCTGTTTGGTCATGACGGCCCCAACCAAAGCATCACGATCATCGACGAAGCGCAGGTCACGGTTTGTCAGGATGCCAACGACAACGCGCCTGTCATCGATGACCGGCAAGCCGCTGATCTTGTGCGATCGCATCAGGTCCTTGGCCTGACCGACGGAATCGTCGGGCGACAGCGCGACCGGATCGAGGATGATGCCGTTGGCCGAGCGCTTGACCTTGTCGACTTCGTGGCACTGACCTTCGATCGAGAGGTTCTTGTGCACGATGCCGATGCCACCTTGCTGGGCGAGTCCGACCGCCATGCGGGACTCGGTAACCGTGTCCATCGCTGCGGAAGCAATCGGCGCTTGCACGGTCACGCCACGGCAGAACCGAGTCGTCGTGACCACGTCACGTGGCAGCGCCGATGCCATTTGCGGCACCAACAGGACGTCGTCGTAGGTGAGGCCTTCGCCGAGAAACTCTGCCAAATTGCTTTCTCCTGGTTGGGTAGGGAAAGCGTGAAGACTGTAGCGACTCGGCGCGGCGAACGCCATGCACAGTTCTCGAGTTCGGCCAGGAAAGCACTACTTGTTGGGCATTCGGACAGTGGTCATCACCACCCCTGGACATGCCATTGCCGGCGCCGGATCCGACGACGGAACAACCCGCCACTACTGAAGCAGCCGCCAGACGCAACTCGAAGCGTTGCCGTCACTACGGGCCGCCACCTTGAGGGTGCGCTCGAACTGATGCTCCCCCACGACCAACAGCAAACTTGCCGGGCCTTCGGGCACAGCTAGGTCGACACCCGATGGCGGCGCTATGACCTCGACCGACCAACCCGATTCGTGACGAACCGACAATGTGCCCTGCATCGATAGCGCAGGCTCGAAAACGATCGCGACTGGGAACAGCTGCTCCTGTCCCACAGACGGATCGATGACCGGCAGGGACTGGCTACCGGTCCCGGCGCAGCTGATCGCCAGCAACGCCATCAGCAACGCGATCAAGCGAGCCTTCATCGGCGCAAGAACGTCGCGTCGGCTGGCTCGTGACCGCGCACCACATGCACGTCCGAACGGTTGGCCGCGAGGTGCTGCAGAATCGGCCAGCAATCGGCGGGGTCGGCCGAGACCTTCTCGGCGAGCGCCGTGACGCTAGCCGCATCGGCCGTGATCGCGGTCAGCAGCTTGCCCTGCAGATCGAGCACCACCGCCGCCGCCTTCTTGCCGGCTTCAACACCGGGCTGGTGGTAGGCATTGGTATCGATCAGTTCCGCGTAAATCGAAACCGTGCGTTCGAACAACCCGACCAACGCACCGAGCACGCGTTCATCGATGCGATCGACAGCGATGGTTGCTGATCGTCGACCCTTGTCGTGCAACGCCGTGCGCGTGCCTTGCCAGAAGCCATCTAGGAAGTCGCCGGCCGTCACGCCGTCTTCGACTTCGAAGTGCTCGTCGCCGTCGCGATCCTGCAGCACGCGCACGAACGTCGCGAAGAAATCGTGGCGGCCATCGCGCAGTTGCTGCACGTAGGCGTGCTGGTCGGTCGAGCCCTTGTTGCCGTAGACGGCGATGCCTTGATTGACAACGTTGCCTTGGCGATCGTGTTCCTTGCCCAACGACTCCATGACAAGCTGCTGCATATAGCGCGACAACAGCACCATGCGATCCTTGTAGGGCAACACGACCATCGCGCGGTCGCCCTTGCCACGGCCTTCGTGATGCCAGAATGCGGCGAGCATCGCTGCCGGGTTCTGCCAGATGTCCGGGTTGCGGGTGGCGTCGTCCATCGCCGCAGCACCAGCCAAGAACGCGCGCACATCCATGCCGATCAACGCGCCCGGCAACAGCCCGACTGCGGATGTAATCGACGTACGGCCACCGACCCAATCC
>JBNMND010000333.1:0-6264 GCA_051274975.1 Planctomycetota bacterium
GCTACCGCAGATGCCGGAGATGCGTTCCCACGGCCCGCGCCTGGTCTGGTTCGCTTCGCCGCTACCACCACGTGATGCCGACGGCGGGCGCAAGCTGATTGCGCGCGGCGACAGCCTGGCGGTGGCTTCGGTTACCGGGTGCCTACTGCGCGCAGCGCAGGGGCAGCGGGAACCTAACTAGCCGACTCACCGGCAACGAGCCATCGACGCATGACAAGTTGCACGATGGCCTCGTGCACATCGTGAGGCGTCAGCACGAACAGGCTCGGGTCCTTGCTCGCTAGCGCCACGGCATTGGCAAACGTCACTGGCTCGCGAAACAGCCCGAGCACGGCAGCCACCGAAGCCCTCGAAATGCGCGCGAGCTCTTCGCCGGTCGCGGTATCCATCGCACCGTCCACCTCAATGATGCGCGGGCCGTGCCGCATCAACACGCGCCCCGTTTGCACCGTCGTCGACTTGCGCAGCACCTGGTCGTTAGATACCTGGGTGGGGTCTGGTCCCGTCACTTGACGACGCTGCCAGAACGGCTCGGCAGCAAAGCGCGATTCCACCTCATAGAACGCATTCGCGGAGCGACTGTGCGCCGCCTGCAGACCGTGCTCCCAGCGCGTGTGCATTCCACGCAGGCGCCCCCACCATTCGGGATGCTCGAGCGCAGTCGCGATCACCACTGAGGCGTGCTCGGCCGCAGAGATCGCCTTCTCGACACCTTGACTTGCGAGTGGATCAATTGTGGCCGCAGCGTCGCCGAGCAACAGACAGTCTGAAGCAGCCTCCCGATTCCACATGGTCGCGTCATTGGCGTGAGCCACCCGCCAATTGCGAAGACGCCGCGCTGGCCCCAAAGCCTCTGCGAACATCGCTTCGATGACGTCTTCCGTGTTGCGATCCTTCAGTAGTTCGCGATCGACCAGAACTGCCGCACTTGCCTCACCCGTTCGTGGAACGTGCGTCCAAATCCAACCGGTGCGCACCGCCTCGACCACCGCCGAGCCGCGGTCATCGCTAGCCGGTTCGCCAAGCACCGTGACCGCAGTCGTCTCGGGGCCGACTGGCTGACTCTTGGGGAGGCCTGGCAACGCGGCACGGCCAGTCGCATAGGCGAGCAGCGTCGGCTGCAGCAGGATCGGTTCGCCGTCGCCTGCCAGCAACTGCCAACCATGCTCGACGCGCTCGACTCGGCCCCCTTCGTAAACTTCGGCACCGGCGTCTCTGGCAGTCGCCCGCAATGCTTGGTCGAAGATGCCGCGACGCAGCAACAACCCCGCCTCTTCACCTTGCCGCCACTGCAACGCGTCACTGCCCCAGATCGCGCCATGCCGCAGCGGATCCTCAGCAACACCATCCGCGACGGTTTCCAGCAAGCCCATGCGTTGCCAGGTTGACTTCGTCGATGCGATCACCGTTTCGAACGGACCGCTGTAGTGGGCGCGGCCGTGGTCGACGAGGGCCACACCGACACCCCGTTGGGCGAGGTGCAGAGCCAAAGCGGCTCCACCAGGTCCACCACCGACGATCAGGCAATCAAGCTTCCGCGTGCGCACATGCAGAAGCTACCAGACGCGTGGCCGGACAGTGCGCGCGTTGTGGCTCAGCTAAGTCCTAGCTGGCAACCGGCACCATGCGCTGCCATTGCTCGGCGAGCGCCACCTGCAGGCTGGTGAACCCTGCGTAATGCACCGTGCGCGCCGGCACGTCGCAGCCCCGCGCAATCTCGAGTGCCGGCTCCGTAGTCTCGTGACGGTTCCAGTGCAGCAGGATCAACAGGTCGACGCCGCCCTTCAGGCGATCGGTAATCGTCGACACAACCTTCTGCGGCGACGTGTAGTTGGTCATCAACCACTCGCCTTCGAAACCCCACTCCTTACCAAGCTTGTCGAGGCGCGGGTGGTGGCGACGTTGGCGTTCGTTGCCGCCGACGACAAGCACACTTGGCGTTCTGCCAAGCGACTTCGCCAACGCTTGCACCGCGGACCGCGCTCCATCGGCAGTGTGCGGCTTCTCATCGTTGAGCTCGAGTAGCTTCTCGATGGCACAGAGTTCGTCGGGCGCCAACTCGGGGTAGACGCATTGCACTTCCTGCAACAACCCGTAGGCCTGCTGCAGGCCATCGACGTCCTTGCGCGCCTTCAGGGACCGAGCGATCGCAACCTGTAGCGCCGCACGCTCGTATTCGCGCCCCTCCAACTCGTCGTAGACGTTCACCAACTCCAGCTTGATCTCCAAGTGGTCGAGCGCCTGGCCGACAAACTCTTCGTTCAGCAGCAAGTTCTCGAGTTGCTCAAACTTGCCACGTTGCACCAACAGCTCGCGCATCTCGGCGTAGCACGCCCGCGCTTGGTCGCGTTCGCCAAGCATGTTGTGCGCAGTCAAGACAACGCGCAGTGCTTCGATGCGTTGATCGAGGTCGAGCGCCACTTCTAGAACTCGACGCGCAGCCAACGAAGCCGGCGCCGCTTCGCCCAGCGTGATGTATTCGAGGGCGACGAACAGCAGTTGGTCCGGCGTCGAGCCACGACCAACATCGACTGCATCCAGGAAGCGCAGCGACAGTTTGCGATCGTGGGTCTTCAGCGCTTCGTGCACCGAGTAGAAGCTCTCGAGGTCCGGCTTCACGGTTTCGAGCGCCTGCTCCATCAGCTTCAACGCACGCGTCGTCTCGGTGGCATCACCCGCCGTCAACAACGCCGCAGATTGGAAGAACCTGGCGCGGTCACGCAGCAAGACATCGCGCCCTTCGAGTCGGCGCAGACCCTGGATGGCACGTTCGAAGCCGCGGGCCGCAATCTGCAGGTCGCCGGTTTCGTAGGCCAGCAAGCTGCGCAAGTAGAGGGCCTCAGGACTCGCATCGTCGGGTTGGTCAGCGACGTGCTGCAGACGCTTGAGCGCTGCCTCTCGCTCGACTCTCTCGCTAAGCGGATCGACGCTCACCGTATCGTGTTCACGCAGTTCTCCGAGCGCAGCAACCAGCGACGCCGAACTTTCCAACATCGCATGACCCTGCGCCATTTCGAAGGCCTTCTCGGCACTCTCGATCGCCAACTCCCACTCGCTCGCTTCCAGCAGCCGTTCGGCCAACGCGCGGTGGTAGCGTGCCTGCACATCGTTCGGCAAACGATCGAACCCGGACATACCGAGGATCTTGCCGAGGATCGAAGCCGTGCTCTCTTGGTCGTCGGCATCCACACGCGTCTCGAGTCGCGTCAGCAAATCGGTGACGGCGGCATCGACGATCGTCTCTAGCTCGCTCGAGTCCGGCTCGGCCGCGAGGTATTGGATGGCTCGCACCGCCAGCTTGATGTCTCCCGACCAGAACAACGAACGCACCACCATTGGCAGCGCATTGCCGGCGACCATCGGATCGCCAAGCAAGTCGAGCAGCATCTGCGGGTCTTCGAGCGTCGCGGCGATGCGCTCACGATCACCTCTCCGGTCGTAGGCGCGCACCTTACCAAACAGCCGCCAGCGACGACTTCGTTCTTCGGTGCAGACCACCGGCAACTCAATATTGAGCAGCGCCGAGGCGTAGCCGAGCAAGAAGCTCATGCCGGGCCGTCCAGCAGCAACCTCGCCGTAGTCGAGCAACTGCCGCTGCACCTGCTCGGTCTTGGTCTTGTCCTTCTCGGCGATGTGAATCTGCTGCATTAGCAGACGATCTAGTGCGGTTTCCCAACCCATGTGACCATTATCGGGTCACAGAGGGGGCGGGCTGGCCATCGAGGCTTTAGAAGCCTTGCGATGGTCGCTGCGAGCGACCCCGCGGCAGCGCTAGCGCAATTTGTTACTCGATCAGCGACCGCGCGTCGATCGGCAGCACGACGACCATGCCCGCCAAACGACGGTGCAACGAGGTTGGTTCGTCGCCTGCTATCGGAGCGAACCCGCCGAGCACAATGTCGCCCGCGGCAAGTAGATCGACGGCGTTCTTGGCAGCTAACAACCAGTGGCTGCCGCCATCATCATCGCGCGCCCCGAAGCCATCAGCACCGGTCTCTTCGACCTGCATCAAGCCAGGCGACTGCACCGGCGCTTGATCGTTGGACAACGCAATGCCAGCGGCTTGCAATCGCTCGAGTTGATCAAGCAGTGCGCCCTGACAGCGCTTCAGAACCTCGCGCTGGTCGATTTCCTGCGTCTCCACGATCCAGTCATAGAAGCGACGCAGCTCGTCGAAAGCACCGCGCACCTGCGCAACCCGTTCGCCCGGCGCCGAGCGCAGATACACGTGCAGCAACAACCGCATCAAGTCGCCTGCCGGAATCAATTCGACATCCGTGTTGGGCACGGCCGCGCTGCGCTGCAGTTCGATCCACAACGTCAACGCGGACTGTTCCGGCTCGTTGTTGCCATTCTCCCAGTGGAACTCGGCAACCAGCGGTGCTAGATCGCCGGCATCACCATCGGTTTCTCCGGTCTCGAACACCTCGGCAACGATCGCAGTGTTGCGCCCGTCTTGCACTGAGTCGTCCTCATCCGGCTCGATGCCAGCCATGCTCTCCATCTGCTTGAACAAGTCTTCCACGTCCTCTTGCTCACCGATGCCATCTTCGAGTTTGCGCGCCAACTGCTCGCCAAGGGTCTCACCAGGTGGCCCTAAGCCGCTGCCTGGTTCTTCGGTGCTGCGCGTCTGGCCCGCGTGATGTGCGTTCCAGATCTCTAGCAGCACGCGGCGTATGCGATCAAGATCGATGTCGGTATCAAACGCCAACTGGTCGAGCAACGGGCCCATCACAGCACCAGGGTGCAGCGTCTGAGCAAGCTGTTCACTGATGTCGGTGACGCTGTGTTCTAGGCCGACAGCCAGCATCAACTGCTCGAGATCGGCTTCGAGATGTTCCAGTGGAGCATCGGGGGCCACCACCATCTCGGCTGACGCCGGCTCTTCGGCGGAACCACCACCAAGCGATACCGAAGTCCCACCGTGCTCGCGCAGCAGCAAGTGCTCAAGTTCGATCTGTAGCAAACGACGACCGAGTTCGAGCTTGGCAAGGTCCTGCAGGAACGCCTTCGCCAAGGCGCGCCCGGGTCGTAATGCGGGCGTCGCGGCAGACGGCGCCCAGCGTTCGCCGGACACGGGATACATGCGACCAACCAACAAGTCGCCGACCTTGAGTGTGCCAGCTTCCGCCAACTCGACGACCTCTTCATCCTGCATGTCGATCGCGGTGACGGTGTCGCCAACGGACTCGACCAAGAACAGTCCGACGAGAGAACCTTCGAGTGGTTCGATATCGCGCGAGTAAGGCGGGATCGTCACGGGCACGACGCCAAGAGATTCACTCTCGCGCTCCATCAGGAACCATTCCGCGAAGCGATGCTCCGCGGCATCGTTGCCGGCGCCGAGCAAATCGTCGCCAAAAAATTGCCGACGAGCTCGCTGCAGCTCCGCCTGCAATCGTGGTTGTTTGGAAAGCTGCGTCGCCAATTGGGCGATGCACTCGGTCTGCCGCTGAACTTCGTCTCGGGTCATACTTACGGAAATGCTTGGGATCGCGCGGCGCAGGGTGGCCCAGGTCGGGCTGAATTGCAAAGGCAAGACTGCTAGACATCGTTACGGTACGCGACAAACCCCCGCCCCCCGGGCACAATGGACCACCAGTGATCGCCTTCCAGGACCCCTCCGCCGCCACCTCCACAACCGACAGCCTCGTCGCCGCCCTGCAGTCGCTGGGCTGGGTCGACAAGACCGCCCTTGCCGTCTTGTTGGTGTTCTTCGTGCTCGGCCTGTTCAAAGGCCTGATCTGGCAGGTCAGCCGGATCGGCATCCTGCTCGCGGCCTACTTCGTCGCCGGCCGATTTGGCCACGACGTCGCCTTGATGCTGGGAGCGAGCCCAGCGGAGCCGGTGCCCGTAGGCGTCGACGGCTCCGGCACGCTCGCCTACGCGGTCCCCGAGGTTGCGCAGGGTGAGACCACAATTTACGTCGCCTATTGCCTGCTGTTCGTTGGGGTTCTGATCGTATTGAGCCTGCTGGCGATGCTGATCAAGAAGCTCGCAGATCGCGCCGGACTCGGATTCTTCGACCGACTCGGAGGCGGCGTCCTGGGCGTGGCCACTGGCGCGTGCGTCGTGCTTGCCGGCGTATTCGGCATCAACATGTTCTTCCCATCGAGCAACCTGGCACAGGCCGCTGGCGACTCGCACTCGTTGCGCTGGTCGCAGAAGGCCATCGGCTGGCTAGGCGATGCCGTCGACGACGATTTGCGTTCGGTCTTGTCGCTGCAACCGCTGGAGGCTGGTGACGGCAGCAATGTCGACGGC
>JBNMND010000334.1:0-6218 GCA_051274975.1 Planctomycetota bacterium
GCTTTCGCAAGCTCCGGCCGATCGCCTCGCACGAACTCTTCGTGCACGACTTCTGTTCGTATCGCGGCTTGTTGGTCATGAGTGGCCTGAATCCGTCGGTTGTCGCGGGCGACCACGTCGTGCGTTCCGCCGATGGCAAGGCGGCCTTGTGGGTGGGAGCGATCGACGATCTGTGGCGCCTGGGGGCCCCGGGCGGCGTGGGCGGGCCATGGGCGCAAACGGCGGTCAAGGCACATGCGCCGAGTGATCCATACCTCGCGACCGGCTATGTCGCGCACGACTACGAGTTCTCCCACGACCAGGACCATGCCGTGGTCTTCACGATGGAAGCGGATGTGTGCGGCGATGGTCGCTGGACGATCGTCGAGCAGTTCACGATTCCGGCAGGTGGTCTCAGCGGAGCGATGCCATCCATGTGGAGTGCCTATTGGCTGCGCCTTCAGGCCAGCGAAGATTGCACCGCGACCGCCCAGTTCCTCTATCGCTGAGACTCTTCTTCGGCCCATGGCATCGAAGCTTGCCTGCAAGTTGGCAACTGCGTGAGGCTTGTGCTTTCCTTGTCGGCCGCCAAGCGCCGATTTGTGCTTGGGATCCGCGCCATGCCAGAGCTGTCCGTACTCATCGTTAACTACAACTCCTGGCGCGAGTGCGTGCAGGCGATTGCGACGTTGCGCGAGTTCGGCCCGACGCGCCCGGATGGCAGCGCGATGCCGTTCGAAGTCATTGTCGTCGACAATCTGTCGCCGAGGCAGTCGCCCGGCATGATCGCGTCAGTCGAGCGCGAACTGAAGTTGCTGCGCGAACAGCAGGGCGATGAGAAGGCTGGCGTCTTGGTGATGCACACCGAGAACAGTGGCTACTCGAAGGGCATGAACCTGGCGCTGTCGCACAGTCGCGGCAAGTGGATCCTGGTCAGCAACCCCGACGTGCTGTTTTCGGATGGCTTGGTCTCTAGTCTGCTGCGGCAACTTGAGAACGATCCCAAGGTGGGCATCGCGGTGCCCAAGGGCTTCTGGGATACCGACTATTCTGGCCACCTACCGCCAAACACGCTGCCGACGATTGGCGATGCTTGGGCCGAGGTGTTTGGCGTCTACTCGAGTCGCTTCCGTCAGTGGCGCGTCAAACGTCTGGTCAAGCAATGGCAGCGCGTTTGGCAGTCGGACCAGCCGGTTGCGTTGCCGATGATGTCAGGTTGCATGTTCTTGGTCGATCGCGACTACTTCGAGTCGATCGGCAAGTTCGATGAGCGCTACCCGCTCTATTACGAAGACGCTGATCTGTCAGTGAAGATCATCAAGAGCGGCCGCACGATCACACAGGTGCCGGATGCGCACCTGGTGCACTTCGTGAATCGTTCGGGCATGAGCGACCTCGAAACGATGTGGTCGCGCCACGCCGAGAGTCGTGGCAAGTACTACCGCAAGTGGTACGGCTTCCTCGGCAAGCTGACGCTGTCGATGACCGGGTGGGTACTGAACAGCAAGATGCTGTCGCGATGCCGACAGATCCGTGCGCGCGAACCCTACATCGACCTCGGCCAGACCCAGAAGCCGCCGGTTCTGAAGTTGCCGCGCAAGTGCGAGCGCTACCTCGTGCTGATGTCACTGGACCTGCGGTTCTTCCTGTCCGCCGGGATCTACGGCAGCGGCGATGAGTGGACGCCGAGTGCGAACGCGTTCAAAGTATTCGTCAACGCGAACTTCTTCTTCTGCGTCTTCGACATCTCGAACGACAAGCCCGAGTTCTTGGGCACGTGGCGCTACTACTGCATGTCGCACCTCGGCGTTCCGGTTCCGATGCCGGACGCTTTGGTGCCGGAAGATCAAGAACCTGGGCAGGCAACCGAAAAGGGGCCGTCGTGAGTGCCACCGAAACCAACGCGCCGGTGCTGTCGGTCGTCGTGCTCAGCTGGAATACCCAGCAGTTGACGCTCGCTTGCCTGACGGCGCTGTATGCCGAAACCCCTAAGCACACCCGCGAGATCATCGTCGTCGACAACGGCAGCGAGGATGGTTCGGCCGACGCGATCGAAAAGCAGTTCCCGCAGGTTCGTGTGCTGCGCAACCCGGACAACCGCTTGTATGCCGAAGGCAACAATCAGGGCGCGGCGATGGCGCTCGGCGAGTTGGTCGTCACGCTAAACTCCGATACCGAAGTGCGCGAAGGGGCGCTCGATCAGTTGGTCGACTACCTGCGCGAACACGGCGACTATGGCGCGGTGGCGCCGCGGCTGAGTGATCCGGATGGCAGCGTGCAGCACGCCTGCCAACGCTTCCCAACTCTACTGACGGCGCTGTGCTTCGACTCGTGGTTCGGATCGTTCTGGCCCGGTTCGCGCCTCGTTGATCGCTACAACATGCGCGACTTCGACCACCTCACGTCGCGTGACGTCGACCAGCCGCCCGGCGCGGTCTGCATGCTGCGCACCAAGGAGTGGCGCGAACTCGGCGGCTTCGATGAGCAGCTCGCGTTGTTCTACAACGACGTCGATTTGTGCAAGCGACTCGCGCACCGCAAGCGCAAGATCCGCTACATCGCCGAAGCCGAGGTCATGCACCACCGCGGCGCGAGCACCCGCAACTTCGCCAAGATGTTGGTCATCTGGCACAAGAATCGACTGGCCTACTACAAGAAGCACTACGGCGCGTTCGGCGGCATCTGGGTGCGCATGTGTGTGCGGCTGCGAATCTGGGAAGAGTGGTGGCGCATCGGGCGCCGCAACAAGAACGACCCGGGCCGCAAGAAGGCCGAACGTGATCACCTGCGCGCGTCGCAACGGGAGCTGTGGCAGTCGTGAAGGTCGGCTTCGTGACCGCGAACTACCCGCCCGAGGCTACTGGCGGCACAGAACAGGTGGTCGTTGCGTTGGCGCGCGAGCTGCGTGACCGCGGAGTGCAGGTCGCGGCAATCAGCGGCAGCGATGTTGCTCACAGCGGCGACGATTCGCGGCACGAATGCTTCGAAGACGTTGACGTGCTGCGGGTCTTCACGAAGGTCGATGAGTTTGGCCACACCGAGTTTGTGCGGCCTCGACTGCTGACTGCCGTGCGCCAGTGGGTGCTCGATCAGCAACCCGATGTCGTGCACATCCACTCGTTCTCGGGGTTGGGTCTCGGCATTACCGGTGTTTGTCGCGATCTCGGTGTTCCAGTCGTCGTGACGTTCCACGACCTCTGGGCGACCTGCGCGCGCTTCTTCCGGTTGCCCAAGGGCGATGTGACGTGCCCCACTGATACCAATCGCACGGCGTGCGTAACCTGTGTTGGCGCGACGCTGCCGATGGATGCAATGATGATTGCACAAGGCTTGCTGCGCCGCGATCAACTTGTGACTGCGGAGCTTGCCGCTGCAAACATTTGCACGGCGCCGAGCCAGACCGCGGCTCGCGCGGTGGCGAGTTCGTTGCCGATCACCGCTGAGATCGAGGTGGTGCCCCACGGACTGCTGCGCGAGATTCCGAGCGAACACGCAGCCGAGCTACCTGCTGCTGGACCGCTGCGCATCGGCACCTTCGGTGGCCTAGTGCCGGAGAAGGGGGTGCGCGAATTGGTTGAGGCGTGCGTCTCAGTGGTGACTGCCGGGCACGCCTGCGAACTGCATCTCTCCGGCCCTTGGTATGACGATCGGTTCGCCGAGCAACTGCGCCAGCTTGCCAAGAACGGCGGCCTGACCTTGGTCGAAACAGGTCGCTACAGCCATTTTGACCGCCATCCCGCCCGCGACCTGCACCTGGCGGTGTTCCCGTCAAAATGCCAGGAGACGTATGGCTTGGTCGTCGAAGAAGCGCTCGCGCACGGCGTGCCGGTCGTCGTTTCCAACTTTGGAGCACTTGCCGAGCGCTCGGTGACACCGGGTGTTGTCGTGACAGAACTCGATGCGTTGGCGAACGTGCTTACAGAGCTGGTAGCTTCTCAGCAGCGCTTGTCGGCTTTGCGCGAAGCTATCCCTCAGCAACTGCCGACGATTGCCGTCTCCGCCCAACGTCACCTCGACATCTACCAATCGCTGCGATGAACCACTTGTTCTCTCCGCTGTTGCCGCGCGATCCCCTCGAGGGACCGGTGTTGGTCTTGGCTGCGCATCCGGATGACGAGGTGATCGGTGCGGGCAGCATGCTGGCCTACCACGCGAGTCGTGGCCACGCGGTGACCGTCGTGCATGCGACCGATGGGGCAGGTGGTGATCCGAACAACCGCGAGACCGGCGACATCCGCGATGTGCGTCGCGCCGAGGGCATCGAGGCCTTGCGGCGTCTCGGCGTCGAGCCGGCGCGACACTGGGACTTGCCCGACGGCCAGTTGCCGGAAAGCCTCGCGGACCTGACCCAGCGAATCGAGGCGGTGATTCGCGAGATCCAACCGAAGACGCTGTATTCGTTCCACGCTGGCGAAGCGCACCGCGACCACCGAGCGATTGCCAAGGCAACCGCCGACGCCGCGCACGCGTTGCCTGAAGCGTGCCGCTGCTTGCTCTATGGCGTCAACTTCGTGCCTTCCGGTGGCACGCTGTTCGACACCACGGACATGTACGCAAAGAACTACGAAGCGCTGAAAGCCTACGTGAGTCAGAACGCCTACATCGATTTGCCGGGCATGAGTGAGCACCGCGAACGTGCAGCGACCGTCAATCTCGATATTGGTGGTGTGCTCTACGGCGAGATGTTCTTGGATGTGTTGCCGCGCGAGATTGCTGAACTGCATGTGATGCACGATCGGTTGCATCGATTCGTGCAGCGAGACCCGACTTTGAACGACGGAGCAGGTACGTGAGCGACGCGAGCAACGAAACACCCAGTAGCACTGGCGGCGGCAAGAAGACCGTCAGCCTCGTGATCTCCGTCTGGAACCGCAAAGACGACTTGCGCGAAAATCTCGCCACGATCTACCAGCAGACGGTGCCGGCTGATCAGGTCATCGTCGTCGACAACAACAGTTCGGACGGCACGCCCGAGATGGTGATCGCTGAGTTCCCCGAGGTGCAGCTGATCCGCATGCCGCACTCGGACTACGGCGCTTGCGAGACCTTCAATGTCGGCTTCGCCAGTGCTAAGGGCGAGTTCGTTGGCATTCTCGACGACGATGTGATCCTGCCGGTGACATTCGTCGAAGACATGGTCAACAAGTTCGCCGAAGAGCCCGACACGACGGCGATCCTGTCGCCGAAGGTCGTTGAGCCGGAGATGCCCGAGTGGTATCTGACGTCGAAGACGATCAATCGCGAACGCTACCTGTCGACGTTCCGCGGCTGTGGTTCGATGGCGCGCGCCGACGCAATCCGTAAAGCCAACTGGTACGACATCCGGTTCTTCATCTTTGGCAACGAACGCGACCTGACCACACGGCTGCTCAACCTCGGTTTCCGGGTGAAGATGTTCCCGACGGTGGAGGTCTTCCACAAGGCGCCGTTCGGCATGCGTCACGGCAAACGCAGCCTCTACTACCACGTTCGCAACTTCTGGCTCTACGCGTTCAAATACCTGCCCTGGAGCCAGGTGATGATGTTCCCGTTCCGTTTCCTCAAGAAGGGTCTCGGCGGCAAGAAGAAGTCGGACGGTGGTGAGGTTGCCGATGCAGTCGGCACGATCGGTCTGTTTGACAACATCAAGGGCGTCAAGATGGGTTGGTGGATCTGCATCAAGGCGACGCTCGCCGCGATCTGGAACCTGCCCTACTGCATCCGCCACCGCGAAGTCTGCAAGCATCCGGACTTCGAGCCGCCGCTCAAGTAGGCGAAATCGCCGCGCGGGGCAGCGTGAATCGCCGCTGCCAGCGCCTCGCCGTAGATTTTCTTCGGTTGTCTCGGACTCGGTCAGCGCCGTCTCTCAACTGGACGGTCACCCCGTTTTTTTTGGGCACCCTTGGTGTGGGGAGGATTCTTGGGGTTCACTTCCACTGCGGACATCGGCAGTTCTCGTCGCTACCATGCCCGGCTCTCTCGTGGTCAGCGCAGTCGTAATCAACTGGAACGGGCAGAACTATCTGCCTGAGTGCCTCGACGCCCTTCTGGCTCAGGATCCGCCGCCAGCCGAAGTAATCGTGGTCGATAACCACTCGGATGACGAATCCCGTTCGGTCGTATCGGAGCTGTACCCGCAGGTGCAGTTGATCGATACCGGCTTCAACGGCGGGCCGTGCCACGCCCGCAACGTCGGCGCCAAGGCTGCTAGCAACGAGCGGGTGTTGTTCATCGACAACGACGTCGTGCTCGAGCTCGGT
>JBNMND010000335.1:0-6199 GCA_051274975.1 Planctomycetota bacterium
GATCCACGAAATGCGCGCGATGGCGCACATCGTCGACATGCATCAGTTGACCAAGGATCCTGATCGCATCGTGCATCCCGACGGTGAGACCAAGAGTTCGCCCAAGCGCACGCTCTCTCGTGACGAACTGGTGCGCTACTTAGACTATTGCAGCGAGATGCTCTCGTTGATCGGCAAGGTCGCCGCGCTCTACGTGCAGGGGTTTCCGGACCCAGTGGCACTTCAGGGTGTCGACGATATTGAGAACCTGACGACGTCGCTGAGCCGCAAGATCTGGCAGAAGATCATGATTCTTGAGCAGGCGGTGCCGGTGGCTTCGAGCTCGACTGCTAAGTAGGTCCACACAGTAGGTCCACACAGTAAGTCCACACAACATGCACGCTGGCCGTCACTTCTCGTTGCCCGTGACGTTCGCTGGGCGCGTCGCGAGGTCTTCGTGTTCACGCTGATCGCCGCGTTGCCTTTGGTGTTTCGCTGGTTCGGCATATCGGTGCCACCAATTGTCTGGTCGCCCAAAGCACAGTCTTGTTCAGGCCCAGCAAATCGTGATGGCCAGGGCGCAGCCGAAACTGATGCCGGCGCGAGCGGCGCTGGAGGAGCTAGGCTTGGATAGTCTGGCGTCGGGATGTGGTAGCCAGCGGTAGGATTCCTTCGCCGAGTTCCCTCGGGGCCCAGGAAATCCTGTCGAAGACATCCTTGAACTCGAGCCATCGGTTGCTAGACTTTTCGCCGCGATGCCCCGTGGTGTAATCGGTAGCACAGCAGTTTTTGGTACTGTTGGTTCCTGGTTCAAGTCCAGGCGGGGTAACCATGACCGCTCCGCTGTGCGTGCAAACGTGTAGCGGAGCGGTTGCTTTTTGTACCCCGGGTTTTTTGGGGCGAATGGCCGGTCTGGGCGGGTGCTGGGGGGCTACTTCGGCCTACTTCTTCTTGCGACGGCCGCCGTACCGCCAGCGCGGATCAGGCGTGTGTGCCGCGGCAAAGTAGCGCTGCGCTCGTGCCACTACTTCCGGATGCTTGGCCGCGACATCACGCGCTTCGGCCAGATCCGTGGTGATGTCGTAAAGCTCGATCGGGCCATCGGGCTGATCGCGCAGGTTGTTGCGAACCGCCTTCCACTTGCCCATGCGCAGCGCGCGCTTGCCGCCGGCTTCGTAGAACTCCCAGTAGAGGTAGTCGTGTTCGCGCTGGCCCAGCTCGCCGGTCAGCGTTGCCATCATCGAGATGCCGTCGATGCCCTTCGGTGCGGGCACGTTGGCAAGGTCGCACAGCGTTGGCAGAAGGTCCCAATGCGCACTGATGTGGTCGTTGTCTGAGCCGGGGGTGATCTTGCCGGGCCAGCGCGCCAGCAACGGCACGCGGATGCCGCCGTCGTAGAGGCTGCGCTTGTTGCCTTGGAACGGACCGTTGCTGTTCCAAAACTTCGGGTCGTGGCCGCCTTCGTGGTGGGGGCCGTTGTCCGACGTCAGCATGACGATGGTGTTGTCATCGATGCCGAGCTTGACGAGCAGGTGCATCAACGCGCCAACGTCGTCGTCCATCTTGGTCATCATGGCCGCGAAGCCGGCGATTGGGTTGGGCACCTTGGTCGTGCGTGCATCGCCGCCGTACTTGCCTACTTTTTGATCGAACTGTGGGTAGAGCTTGCGGAAGCGTTCGTGATACTCGGGCGGCGCCTGCATGGCCGCGTGCGGAATCGTCACCGGCAGGTAGCAGAAGAACGGCTTGTCCTTGTTATTGGCAATGAACCGCAGTGCGTCGTCCATGTAGACGGTGTGCGCGTACTGCTTGCGATCGAGTTCGAGCTTCTTGCCGTCACGCCACAACCAGCGCGGATAGAAGTCGTGCGCGAACGCTTGGCTGTAGAAGCCGGTGAAGTGGTCGAAGCCGAGTGCCAAGGCATCGCTTGTGCTGCCCGGACCGCCGAGTCCCCACTTGCCGAAGGCGCCGGTTTGGTAGCCCGCACCTTTGAGTAGCGACGCCACTGTGGCCGTGTTCGCGCCGATCGGAAAGACGCGCTCTGGCTGGTCCCCGGCGTTGCCGTTGCCGCGAATTGGTGTGTGGCCGGTGTGCTGCCCGGTCATCAAGCAACTGCGCGTCGGCGCACACACCGTGCTGCCCGAATAGTGCTGCGTGAACCGCATACCCTGTTTGGCCAGGCGGTCCATGTTGGGCGTCTTTAGCTTCTCCTGGCCGTAGCAACCGAGGTCGCCCCAGCCTGCATCATCGAGCATGATGTAGATGATGTTCGGCTGCTTTCGGGCCGCTTCTTGGCTGCGCAAGGCAGAGCAGAACGTGAGGACCAGTGCGAGGCTGGTGACGAAGTGCCGGCGGTCGTGCATGGCGGATGGGGCTTTGGCGTTTAGCTGCTGGCGCGGATCAGGAAGCGATCCGTCATGCCGGCGATGTAGTCGCAGATGGTTCGTTGGACGCCGTCGCGGGCAATGCGACCACGGGTGCTTGCCGACAGTTGGCTGGGGTCGTCGACGAGCTTTGCGAACAACGTCCCGATGCGTTGGGCGCCGTCTTGCATGACCGCGAGCACACTGGGCGCTCGGTAGAATCGTTCGCGTAAGAACGTGAGCAACTCCTGCGCTTGCACGATCACTGCGTCGCTGTGGCGAATGCGCGGTTGCTTGCCGCCAGCAGGTGCCTTGGCCAGTGCTTCGTCAACGGTGGTGACTAGGTCGTGGATCAGCAGCGAGGTGATTTCGCTGACGATGCGTTGTCGGTTGTTGCTGCCGCAGCTGGCGACGGCATCGCGCCACAAGCTGAGCTCGGCGGCTTCTTCTTCGGCGAACAGATTCGCGCGCAGGCCATCATCTAGGTCGTGGCTGAGATAGGCGATCTTGTCACACTGGTCGACCAGGTCGGCCTCAAGCGGCACCGGCTGTTTGGCACCGTCAATCAGCAGGTCGTCACTGACCGGGAATCCATCCGGGATGCGGCCCTTCAGCAAGCTGGTGCGAACGGCGAACGTCAGGTTGAGGCCTAGTCCATGGCCGTAACGATCCTCGAGGTAGTCGACAGTGCGCGCGCCTTGCGCGTTGTGTCGGAAGCCGCCGTGGTCGCGCATGACTTCGTGAAGCGCTTCTTCGCCGACGTGGCCGAACGGTGGGTGGCCGAGGTCGTGTGCCAACGCAATTGCTTCGGCGAGGTCATCGTTGCAGCGCAACGCCCGCGCGACCCCGCGGCCCATCTGCGCGACTTCTAGCGAGTGGGTCATGCGGCTGCGGAAGTGGTCGCCCTCGAACGCCGCCATGACCTGCGTCTTGTGCTGCATGCGGCGGAACGACGATGCGTGCAGGATGCGGTCGCGGTCGCGCTGAAACGGCGTGCGCAGGGGGTCGTCCGCCTCCGGCATGCGTCGGGGCCCGGCCTGGCAGCTTGGCGTCGCCCAAGGGCTCAGCCAGTGCAGTTCGCGGTCTTCGTGGTCTTCGCGGCGCAACCAGACCATGAGACGCTTCTGGGGACCTTGCGGGGGAGAGCCCTGACGGGCGTGGCTAGCGGGCGTTCTTGCTCGTCACGCAATCGCGACAAGTCCTGGTCTGAAGGATACGGGCTAGCCGAAATCGGTCAAGGAACCGATGTTCGGTGCCTGGAACATCTTGGCGCGTTGGCCGCAATCGCCCTTAGTTGCGCGACACATGTTTGTCGATTCAGGAATGTTCGGCCAAACTCTGCGTTCGACGCCGCGTCCACGTAGCTACGTCACAACCGGATCGCCATTCGCGACCGGCATGGAGTCCCTCCTCAAGATGCACGCACTTACAGCTTCCCTGTTGTCTCTCTTCCTGATGGCCCCGCTCGCCAGTGGCTATCTCGGTGTCTACCTCTCACAGGATTCGAAGGAGGCTGTCGTCTCCGAGGTGATTCCAGGCACGCCAGCCGCGAAGGCTGGGCTCAAGAGCGGTGATGTTCTGCTCGCTGTCGGCGATATCAAGACGCCGACCCGGGACAAGTTCACGGCGGAGATCCAGAAGACGAAGCCGGGCACACGGGTCAAGATCAAGCTGCGCCGCAATAAGCGAGTGCAAGTGGTTGTCGTACGACTCGGCGAGCGGCCGGAGAGCAGTGGCGCCGGCGCCGGTGCCGACGTGGTCGAAGTCGCCAAGCCGCGCAAGCCGGCTCGCAATCCGAAGCCAGTAGGCGTTTCCAAGCCGACGCGTTCGGCGCCTGCTGTTGAAGTGGCCCCGCGTGGTCAAGACAGCGTTGCCAGCAAGGAAAAGGGCTACCTCGGTATCAGCGTTCGCGAAGGCGAAGGCGGCCTGGTTGTCGATCGCATCCTCGAAGGTGGCCCTAGCGCCAAGTCTGGCCTCAAGAAAGGCGACGTGTTGCACGTGATTGGCGACCATCGCGTTCGCTCGTTGGATGACCTTGATGGCGCGTTGAAGAAGATCCGTCCCGGCCGCAAGGTTCCGGTTGGCGTCATTAGCAAGACTGCGAAGAAGTCGTTGGTGATCAAGGTTGGGCGACGTCCGGGCCAAGGTCGCATGGCGATGGATAAGCCGGTGCAGATCATCGAGGTGATCGAGGAGCCGCGTCCCAATGTCACCGTGACGGCACAGCCCGCGCGCGGCCGCGTCATCGAGCTCGTTCCGACCGAGACCGCCGAAGGTGTCGTGACGGAAGTCGTTCCGAGCGAAGCCAAGCCCAGCCGTCGCGTGATCCGTTCAGATCGCCGCGCGACAGGCACGACCACCCGTTCGGTTCGTCGCACGACGGGCGGCACGGCCGGTTCGACCAGCCCGCGCCGTATTGCTCGTCCGACTCGCGCGGCCAAGCCAGCCCGCGCGGCCAATCCGCCTCGTCCGACTCGCTCGGTCCAGCAGCCCCGTCCGCCTCGTCCGGTCGGCTCTTCAAGGCCGGCCCGCCCGAGCAGTCCGAGCCGTGGCAAGGGCGTTAGGGACAGCGAATACAACCTGCAGCGTGAGCTGTCGGAGCTGCGCCAGGAGCTAAAGGAGCTGCGTGTGCTGCTTGAGAAGCTGCGCCGCGATCGCCGCTGAGAACGCTCGGGAATACTTTGCGTCGATGGGGGGTCCAACCGGACCTGACGTCGGCGGCACAAATGATTAGCCAGAGCATGGACTGGCGACCTCATGCCGCCGACGCTCTATCTTCCCTTACTCGCGCATGTCCCGACCGAACTCTAACTGCGATGCTCCGGCATCCGTCCGCGGCCCGCTGTCGTCACGACCGGGCCTCGCCGTAGTCACCGGCGGTGCCGGATTCATCGGTTCGCACTTGGTCGAACTGCTGCTGCAGAAGGGTTACTCGGTGCACGTTGTCGACGACCTGTCGACCGGGCGCGTCGAGAATCTCGCGACCGTCACTGGCAATCCTAAGCTGACGATCACGGTCGGATCTGTTGCTGATGCTCGCGTCGCGGACCACGCCATTGAGTCGGCGGATGTTGTCTTTCACCTGGCGGGGGTCGTTGGCGTTCGTCGCCTGGCCGAAGAGCCGCTCGACGTTATGCAAGCGAACTTGCACTCGACCGAAGCCGTGCTTCGCTCCTGCGCCGCGCACTCCGTGCCGGTGCTGGTGACGTCGAGCAGCGAAGTATATGGCGATGGGCCCGTGCCATTCATTGAAGCGGCGCCAGTGCGTCCCGGTTCTACTGAAGGCTTGCGTGGCGGTTACGCCTGCGCCAAAGCGATGGGCGAATGGTTGGCATCCGCGCATGCCGAGCAGAGTGGTTTGAAGGTCGTGGTGGCGCGTCTGTTCAACACGGTTGGTCCGCGTCAAACGGGCGACCACGGCATGGTGTTGCCGCGCTTCGTTCGGCAAGCCGTGCGCGGCGAGCCGATGACCGTCTACGGCGGCGGTGAGCAGACTCGCTGCTTTGCGCACGTTCGTGATGTTGCGCGCGCGTTACTTGGCCTGGCCACGTCGGCGAGTGTTCCCGGTCGCGTCGTCAATGTCGGCAGCGCCATCGAGACTCCGGTCGGCAAGTTAGCTGAGATGGTTCGTGCTGCGGCGGAGAGTTCGTCGCCGGTTCGCCATGTGCCTTTCGGCGACATCTTCCCCGAAGGCTTCATCGATCCACCGCGGCGCGTGCCGTCGCTCGACCGATTGCGCGCTGCGAACGGTTGGGTGCCCGAGATGCCGTTGGCGAACATCGTGACGGAATTGGTAGCCCAGGCTGTAGAGCAGGAGTCGGCCGTCGAGCAAGAATCGGCTGTCGAGTAGCAGCCGT
>JBNMND010000336.1:0-6138 GCA_051274975.1 Planctomycetota bacterium
AGGTTCGGCACGTCGCCGTCGCCAGCACTGCTACTGCGCAGGATTTCGTGGCCCATCGCCGCGACGACGATCAGCACCGACAACCCAGGAAGCGCTGCGAGCGCCGCCAACAGCAACGGAGAACCGCCAGCTGTTAGGAAGCCGCCAACTCCGACGACCAACGGGAACGCCAGCATGGTCGTCAACACCAGCCACGGCATGTGTTGGTGCATCAAATAATGCACGGCATCGACTAGATGATCGACGACGCGCGGCGGGCTGTCCGCGGCAGCATTGGCATGGCCCTTTGTAGGTCCAGCATTGCGGGTTGCTGGCGCCGCGTCAGGATCTCTTCGACCGACCTTCTTGACTGCTTCGGGCTTGTCGCCAGCGGCCGTCGACCGCCCAGTAGAACTCAGCAGGTTGTGCTCGGCCCTAGTGCGGCGAGCATCATTGCTGATGCGCGCGGCACAGCGCACGGCTTCGCCAGAATGGCCAAGCTGGGCGCTGACCGAGGCCAGTTCGAACCAGACGTCATCAGAGTCGAGTCCATTCTCGATTGCCCGATGAAGCGTGGCGTAGCGTTGTTGTGGCGTACTCCCAAACGGGGTCGCATGACTTTCTATTTGCACGGGCTATTCCTTGGTACCTGTTGAAGATCAGGACACTGCGGCGTTCCGAGATCGGCGTAATCAGGGCATTGCTTGACCGTCCTGTCTCTTGCCGAGACGCCGGCGTTGCCGGACAAACTGAAGGCGCGGCGCGGAACGGCCGATAGCAAGGGCAGGAGAACCGCATGCAAACGCAAACCCTCACGACCCTCGCTATCTCGCTGTGTCTAACTGCCGGGCTCGCGGCGCAGAACGTCACCGTGCCTTCAAATATGAACGGCCTCGAAGGCGGCGGGGGCACAGGCATTCCATTTGGTGGCAGCCAAGCTTGCCGCTACCAGTGCGTCTATGACGGCGAAGAACTGCCGTGGACTGGGGCGCACGTGATGACCGGCATCCGCATTCGGCCGGACTTCAACAATGGCAACGCGGTTCCGGCGAAGGGCTTCCTTGAGATCTCGGTGCTGGTGTCGACGACTCCTCGCACGTCAGCGACCTCGAGTTCGATCTTCCATGAGAACTACGGTTCGGATGCGGATTGGGTGATCGAGAACCGCGTCATTCAGTTGCCGGCGCAGCCACAGTTGCCGGCGACGCCGATTGTGCCGCGGGCCGCCAACATCGACTTGCTGTTCGATGCGCCGTGGGTGTTTGGCTTGGCGCCGATCATCGCCGGCTTTCCCGAACCCAAGAATCTGTTGGTCGAGATTTGGATCCATTCGCAGCCGAGCGGCTCCTACCGCGTTGACAACATGAGCAGTTGCACGGCGCCTTGGGTTGAGTTCGGCAACGCGGGTCCGGCTTGCGCGATCCCGGGCAACAGCCCGGTTGTGCTGGATAGCGGCCAGTCGATGCAGGCGGGCAGCAACTACACGTGGGATATCGCGAACGCTCCGGCGACCGTTCCGTTCTCCCTGCGGCTCAGCCTCAGTGGTGGCGGCAGCTTGCTCGGTAACGCGGCTTGGCCGCTTCCATACCCAATGTTCGACCCGGCCGACCCGACCATGTCGTCCCCCGCGATGATGTTGATCGGCTTGGATAATCCGGCGCCAGACTGCTGGATCAACATCAACGCCGACGTGGAGTTGTCTGGCGTTACCGACGCAGCGGGCATCGGACATGCAAACCTTAGTCTTCCGGCCGGGCGCGAATTCGTCGGCGTTACGATCCACAGCCAAGCGATTGTGCTGGCGCCGACCGCCAACCCCATGTTCCTGATTACGTCCAAGGGGCGGAGTTCGACCATCTGTGGCCCCCTCGGTGTGACCCGAATCTTCCAGTTCTATGACGGCACTGCAACACCCCCGCCACCGCCGCCAACTTCCGGTACACGGTCATTGGGCGTGGGTCTAGTACTCGAAGTCTTTTGATCAGTTCTCGGCCAGGGAGTTCCGCTCCCTTGCCCTAACCAGCGCTGGGGCCGAAACTGTTCGCCCCAATGAAGGTTCTCCTTTGTCGCCCCCGTGGCTTCTGTGCTGGTGTCGAACGCGCGATCGAAACGGTTGAGCGTGCCCTCGATAAGTGGGGCCGTCCCGTCTACGTCCGTCACGAGATCGTGCATAACAAAGTTGTTGTGCAGGACCTCGAGCAAAAGGGCGCGCTGTTCGTTGAGGACCTAGCGACGGTGCCTAAGGGCAGCCACGTGATTTTCAGCGCTCATGGCGTGGCGCCTGAAGTGTTTGACCAGGCGGAGAAATACCAGTTGCACGCGATTGATGCGACGTGCCCGTTGGTGACCAAGGTGCATCTCGAAGCGCGCCGCTTTGCCGCTCGCGACTTCACGATCTTGTTGATCGGCCACGCCGACCACGTCGAGGTCGAGGGTGTTGTTGGCGAAGCGCCGGAGCGCACGATTGTCGTGGCGACGGCTGCCGAAGCCGAGAAAGTTGAGGTGCCGGATCCGGCCAAGATTGGTGTCGTGACCCAGACAACATTGAGCGTCGACGAAGCGATGCAGGTGATGGCGGTGCTGAAGCGTCGCTTCCCGGAACTGCGCACGCCTCGTAAGGAAGACATCTGCTACGCGACGACCAACCGTCAGATGGCGGTCAAGAGTTTGCGCGGCAAGGTCGACATCTGGCTCGTCATCGGTGACCCGATGAGCAGCAACAGCAATCGCCTGCGCGAACTCGGTGCGGACTCCGGCGTGCCGGCGCACTTACTGCTCGGCCCCTCAGAAGTGCGAGCCGAGTGGTTCGAAGGCATCTCGTCCATCGGCCTGACATCTGGTGCAAGCACGCCCGAGAGCAGCGTGCTCGCGGTGGTCGACCGCCTGAAGGAACTTGGCGTGACCGACGTCGAAGAAGTTGACGGCATTCGCGAGACGATCGAGTTCACCCTGCCTCTCGAGCTACGGACCTAGGCTCGATGCGCGTCGCGCTTTGCCAGATCGATACGACGGTTGGCGACTTTGTCGGCAACCGCGAACGCATCGTTGCGGCGGCTGAGGATGCGGTGGCCCAAGGTGCCGAGCTGGCCGTATTCCCCGAGCTGTCGGTATGCGGCTATCCGGCCGAAGACTTGCTGCTGCGCAAGTCGTTCTTGGCTGCGCACGATGCGGCGCTGGCCGAGCTGCAAAAGGCGGTGCCGCGCGGCATCGACGTTCTGGTCGGCTGTCTCGAAGCCAATGCCAATGCGGCGGAGACCGGCGGCCGCGAACTGCACAACGCAGTCGCGCTGTTGCGTGATGGCACGGTGCAGATCGTTGCGCGCAAGTGCCTGTTGCCGACCTACGACGTTTTTGACGAGTCGCGCTACTTCGAGCCGTTCCAGACGCCCGAGCAGAACCTGTTCGAACTGGCGGGCACAAAGGTTGGCGTGGTTGTCTGCGAAGACAGTTGGAACGACGAGCAGTTCTTTGGTCGCCGCGCCTACGCGATTGACCCGGTTGCACGGGTCGTCGAGGCCGGGGCCCAGCTGGTCGTCAATCTGAGCGCGAGTCCGTGGGCTCGCGGTCGTCAGGCGTTTCGGGCGCGCATGGTTGCCGCCGCCGCCATGCGGCATGGCGTGCCGATGATTTACGTCAACCAGGTTGGCGGCGACGTCGAGTTGCAGTTCGACGGTGGTTCGATTGCTGCGAAGGCAGAAGGCATCGCCGCGCAGCCGGTCGCATTTGCGGCGGCCGTGACGGTGGTCGACACCGAGCAACCGTGGTCCGAAGAGCTGGTTGAGCCAGAACTCCTCCCGATGCAGCACGCCGCGTGCGTGCAGGGCATCCGCGCCTACGTGCAGAAATTCGGTTTCCAGAAGGTCGTGATCGGCCTGTCCGGCGGCATCGATTCGGCGTTGGTCGCGACGCTCGCTGTCGATGCGTTGGGTGCCGATAACGTGACTGGCATCGGCATGCCGTCGAGCTATAGCAGCAGCCACAGCGTTAGTGATGCCGAGCAACTCGCGACGAACCTTGGCATCGCGTTTCACAACCTGTCGATTGCGCCGCTACAGGAAGCGTTCGCCGCGGTGCTCGAACCTGTCTTTGCTGGCACCGAAGCTGGGCTGGCCGAAGAGAACCTGCAGTCACGCGCGCGCGGTGTGTTGTTGATGGCGTTCGCCAACAAGCATGGCAATCTGCTGCTGACCACCGGCAACAAGAGCGAATGCGCGGTCGGCTATTGCACGATCTACGGCGACACCAATGGCGCGCTCGCGCCGATCGCGGACTTGTGGAAGACCGAGGTCTGGCAGATGAGTCGCTGGCTCAATCGCGATGGGGAACGCATTCCCGCCAACTCGATTGAGAAGCCGCCGAGCGCCGAGTTGCGCCCCGATCAATTGGACTCGGACAGCTTGCCGGACTATTCTGGTCTCGACCCGGTGTTGCGTTGCCTTGTCGAAGAAGAACTGTCCGTCGAGGACACCGCTGTGCGCACCGGTATGCCGCGGGCAGAAGTCGAACGACTCTTTTGTCTGGTGCAGAACAGCGAGTGGAAGCGCTACCAGTATCCGCCGACGCTGCGCTTGAGCGATCGTTGTTGGCGCGGTCGGCGCATGCCGGTCAGTCACCGCTATCGCGAGCAGTAGCTATTTGCCGAACAGGCTCTTGAGCCCCTTCTGGAGGCCCTTGTTCAGCAAATCCTTGCCTTCCTGTTCGAGCAGGCGCTTCGCGATGTTCTCCAACTTGGGCAAGCCCAGTTTCGGATCGTCAATCGAACCGTTGAGGCTCGCTGGAGGCAGCTTGCCGTTGAGCGCCTTCAAGACCTTCTGGCCATCCTTGTGGCCCTTCAGCAGCGAGCTGAAGTCCATCGAGTAGTCCATTTTGCCGTCGAAGCCGACGGTGCCCGACAAGCCGATCTTCTGTCCGGCTGCCGACCACTCGCTCGACGTGCTCGTGACGACGCCCTTCGAGAACGAGAACGGCGCCTTGAAGCCCTCGATCTTGAGCCGTCCCTTGTCGCCGACGGGCACGGCGTTCTTGGTCAATGGTCCAAGCGGTGCGAGCAAGCCCTCGAGTTGCTTGGAAGGTGCGAATGCCGTGTTGGCCAAGCCAAGCGACCCGCTGCCAGTCCATGCGTCGAGCCAGCCGAGCAGTGTGTCGCTCTCCTTCATCATTGCCGGGCCGCCGACACTCAGCTCGAGGTTGACGTCGCCAACAATGCGCGCGGCGTTGGCGTCGAGGCCAGCGAACAGCGGCATGACGTAGCGCAGCGTCTGCGTGGCACCGCCGGTCAGTTGGCCGCCATCCCACTTGATCGATGCGGACACCGGCATCGTCATGAGGTTGTTGAGGTCGACGTTGACGCCGATCAACAACGCGCCGCCATCGAGCTTGGTGGCTTCGGTCGTTGCGATGGTGAGGGCGCCGTCCAACATGTTGATGTTGAGGCCGAAGTCGCGCAGCGCGAAGCCACCGATGTCGAGTGCCTTCACTTGTAGGTCGGCGTTGGTGATCAGAGCCGTGATCCAGCCGGCGGCATCCTTTGGTAGATCGTTGCTGGGTAGCGAGATGACGCCATCGAGTAGCGATCCAGACCCCTTGAGCATCTCCGGAATTGGCCCGCCGAACTCCGCCAGCTTCGAGAGGTTGAGGTCGTAGGCCAGCGTGACCTGGCCGGGCGCCGTCGACGGACGCCCCATGATGTGTAGCCACTCCAAGTCGATTGCGAACTTGCTCGCGTCGATGTCCGAAGCGCTCGCGCCGCCCAGCCCGAGCGCCGGCGTGATCTTCCATTGCTTCGAGCGCAGGTCCATGTCCTGCACGATCGGGCCCGCTACGCGTGGATTGTCGATGATCAGCTCGCCGGTCAGTGCGACCTTGTCGCTGCCGTGCATCTTCGCCGCGATGTCGCCGTTGACCTTGCCGGTCAGCGCCGTCAATTGATTCGGCATGAAGGCGTCAATCAGCGGCCGCCAGCTGTTGAGGTCGAGGCCGTGCGTGACCAGCTTGGCATCGGTGGTGTCGGCGTCCGGGTCGACCAGCACGGTGACCTTCAGGTCGCCGGCGAGCAGCTTGCCGTTGGCATCGATGTTGATGTTGCTTGAGTCGGCGGTACTGATCGCGATGCATGAGAACTCACTGAGCTTCTCGAGCACTTCACCTTCGCGGCGAATC
>JBNMND010000337.1:0-6137 GCA_051274975.1 Planctomycetota bacterium
AGCGGCATGCGCTGGCGCGGCGCCGCGGGCATCACCGACAACGGTCTACTTCGCGGCGACTTGCTGCCGGCGAACCTGCCCGTGCAACTTGCCGTCAACCATCCCGGCACCGAGTGCAACTTCGCGCTGGCCGATGCCGCCAAGGTCACCGGCGTGGTGCAATGGCCCGACCTCGAACCCGTACAAGGCGCCCGCGTACGCTTCACAGGCGGGGAGGGCACCAAACTCGAATTGAGCCCAGCCGCCGAGATCCGCTGGCAAATGAATAGCACGATGGTCGCGAACGGCATCGCCAAAGTCGATCGTTCCGGGCGCTTCACAATCGCGGCAAGCCCGGGAGCCTTGCTTGATCTAAGGGTCGTCGACGTCAACGAAACCCCAATTGTCGGCGAACTACTGCTATACAGCGTCGTCGCTCCGACCGAACAGATCCTCACGGTGCCCTACCCGATCACACTGCGCGCCATACACCTTGGGCAACTCGTTCCGTATGCGCGCATGCTGATGCACGGCCTACCCCCGCAACGATGCTCAGCAGACGGCACCCTGCGCGCCTTGATCGCCAGTAACGCAATGGCGCGCGCCGAGCACGGCGCCTTGCGTTCTCCGTGGCTATCGATCTCGTCGAGCCAGCTCAGACAAACCGTCGACTTCGACATGGTCAACCAACTCGCGGCCCTGCATGTCGAGTTCGAAGCCGAGTTCCCAGTTCGCAACGCGGCGTTCCACTGGAAGTGCGACGACGGCCGCGAGCTAACCGAACGGCTGCACCGCAGCGACAACAGTGGTCCGTTTGAGATCTGGCTCGAGCCTGGCAGTTACGAATTGCTCGTCGGGCCGACTGCCGGCGAACGCAACGGCACGTTCTTGCTGCCGATCACCCGCAAGTTCAACATTCGCTCGACGAGTGCCTCAGGCCCCGCGTTGCAACTGGACCTGCAGGCGAAATTCGGCGGCAAGTTCAAGCTGCAGGTGCTCGACGAGAACAGCCAGTATCTCGCCGGCAAGATCGTGGTGCGCAGCGCCAGAGGCAAGGAGCACCTTGTGCAGATGACGGGCGATGGCGAACCCGGTTCGTTCCGCGCCGAGCTGACGACATGCGAGGACAACCTGCCGCCGGGGCCCTACGAACTCATCATCGACCTTGGCGCAAAGGGCGTGCACAAGCGCTACGTGACGATCAAGCAACGCGAGCAGTCGCCGGTGGCACTGCGGCTGTAGCCGCGGCTACTTCTTGGCGGCCTTTTTGGCCGCTGGCTTCGGGGCCGCCTTCTTCTTGCCACCCGGCGCCTTCGCGCTGATCAGGTCGTAACTCAACTCGATCAGCTGCCGCAGTTCGCCCTCATCCTGCACGGCGTGCTCGTCGACGCTGATCCAGCCATACCGACCGACATACTTGGCGATGTGGATGCCCTCGCGCTGGATTAGCACCGACTGCAACTCCAGGCCGACCTTGGCCCCGAACGACCAAACGCCGCCCTCATCGCCACAACCACTGAAGATCTTCCCTCGCACGTAGAAGTGCGGAGATCCGCCCAGACGGGACGATTCCTCCGTATCGGGCAGCGCCATCGCGATCTTGCGCACGCGGCTCAGGAGATTGCCGGGCTTGGCTTTCGGGCTCATGCGGCGCAGTATCACGGTCCTAGTATGCCGATGACATGAAGAATCGGCGTGGACCCGGCGGCTTTGGTAAGCTGTGCGGCCCGAGTTTGATCATGATTCGCCTTCCCTTGACCTTCCTGCTGCTGACCGCCATTGGCGCGACGCCCCTCCAAGACCCCGAGCCCGTCGGGTTCCCGGTGCTTGCGGGATACGAATACAAGGAAGGCATGACGCTGCCGAAGGAGGTCACCAACCTCAACGAAAAGGTCGTCGAGATCCGCGGCTTCATGCGGCGCGAATTCGCCGGCAGCGGCCCGGTCAACTCGTTCATGCTGATCAACGATGCCTGTGGCTGCATGGGCACGCCGATGATGAACGAGATCGTCTTCTGCACGCTGCCCGACGGCGTCAAGATGGAATTGCTGACGGGCGTGGTCACCGTGACTGGCAAGCTCTACGTCGGCGAAGAGAAGGAAGACGGCGATGTCATCCTAATCTACGCAATGGACGCAGACACGGTCACGGCCTCTTGATGATCAGTGACCGCCACGATTGGCACTAGCAGACGGTTCGAACTTTGAAGGCAAACACATCGATGCTGCTCCTGCTGCTCGCAGTAGTCGCAACTCCCGCAATCGCATTCTGGCCCGATGGTGAGCAAGACCCGGCTCAGGTCGACTGGACCAAGCACGTGCGCAAGGCGTGCGAATCGCGACGCTATGGCATCCGGCTGGCAGCCGCGAAGCGAGTTGCCGCCGGCGGTGACGCAGCCATCGCCGCGATCGCCGCGTATGCCAAGGACAAGGGACAGAACGCGATCCCCACGTCGCTTGTCGATGCAATCGCTGACGCTGAGCAGCACCAACCGAAGATCACGGCGCTACTGAAAACATGGGCGCGCGACCAGACGTTCTATTGGCGTTCCTCCGCGATGCGCGGCTTGGCGCTGCGTGCCGGTACAGCAGCCAACGATCACGATGCCTGGGCCGAGCTGTTTGGCGAATACACGAATGATCCGGCTTGGCTGATGCGGACGCACGCTCGGTTTGGCACGGAACTCATTAGGCGTTCGCACGCAAAGCAAGAACCCGAACTCGACCCGCGCGCCCGCGTGCGGCTGGCACGACTACTGCTCGACAACGGCCACGTGCCGTCGCTACAGCCGCTGATCAACGGCCTCGCCGACCAACGCACGTTCTTGGAAATTCCATTTGGCGCGCGCCTCGGCCAGGAATCGAGCAAGGCGCTCAACCGCTATCTCGCCGCCGACTTCCCCAAGCTCTCCGGAGGCAACACGCTCGACTCAACCGCGGCCATCCTCGCGGCCGCCGAGAAGAAGTCCGGCCAGTCGCTGACAATGCCCAAGCTGCTTGAGGACGCCGACCACGGCATCACCGGTGGGTTCGAGATCGCGTCGTGCAAGTTTGGTGACCAATTCATCCAGTGGAGTGCCGACGGCACAATACGCTTCGGTATCGATGGCTCGCGCTCGGCGAAGCTACCGGCGGACAAGTGGCAAGAACTGTTGCAGCAGCAGGCAGCGATCGCGCTCGACGCGAACGCCGGTGTGGTCGTTTGCGACAAGTTACAGATTGCGTTGATCGACGCGAAGATCCGCGTCAATATCGCCCCTAGTAGCCTTCCTGACCCCGCGTCAGTCTGGCTCAAGCGCTTGGCGCAAAGTCTCGAAGAAGCTAATGAAACTTCGATTGCAGCCGACCTGCGCCGTGGCCTTGGACAATTCGAAGGGCAATAGCCCGCACCGTTTCGCCTGCACAGACTTGCCCATATTGGACCTGTCTAAGACTGGGTTAGCCAATCTGTGGCGCGCCTGAATCCGGAGAACTGCATTCTATGTGTGGCATCATCGCCGTGCTTCGCCGCGTAAGCCGGCGTCAACCACCTCTGCCCGAGACTCTGCTCGCCATGCTGGCCGAGGCAGAGGGCAATCTCGCAGGAGCGCCGACGACCGACCACCTCGATGGTGCCGCAACCGCACTCACCCAGATCGATGGCGAACTGCGTGGCGTCCCCGGCCTGTGGACGCTGCTTGAGAACGACCAGCTGCACGCGGATCTCGCGACTCGTTGCACAACGATGCAGCAACAACTCGACGCGATTGAGAAGTCGTTCGACTCGAGCGTCGCCGACGACAACAACACCAGCGGCGACATCAGCGACTACGACATCGAGCAACGCAACCAAGCGATGGTTCGCTTGAAGGACGCACTCTGGGCCGTCGCTCGCGACCGCGTGCCGCACGCACACCAAGTCCGCGAACTAGCGGGGGGCAAGGTGCCGCACAGCATGTCCGCCGCCGCGTTCTCGTCGCTGCAACTCGCGCTATCGGCACTCGACCGCCTCGAAGTGCGCGGCCGGGATTCCGCCGGCATGTCGGTGATCGTCTCCGGCCTAGATACCAAAACGCTCAACTCACTACTGCAAGGTCGCACCGACGACGCGTTGTTCACCAACGCTTCGGTGCGTCTCGCCGACGGCAACCTCAACTTCATCTACAAGCACGCCGCCGAAATCGGTGAACTCGGCGACAACGTCACAGCGCTGCGCCAAACGATCATCAACGACAAGCTGCTGCAGACCGCGTTCCGCCAAGAGAACGTGCAGAGCCTGGTGCTCGGCCACACGCGCTGGGCCAGTGTCGGCATCATCAGCCAAGCGAACGCGCACCCGCTCAACAACGAAGAGCTCGGCGACGAGCAAGGCCCGTATGTGATCGGCGTCCTCAACGGCGACGTCGACAACCACCAAGACCTGGTCAAGCAGCACGGCCTCGAACTGCACGACGCGATCACGACGGACGCCAAGGTGATCCCGGCGTTGGTCTCGCACCAGATGAAGGCGGGCCACGACTTGATCAGCGGCTTCCGCCGCACGGTCAGTTCGTTTGAAGGCTCGGTCGCGATCGGCGCCGCCAGCACCAACGAACCGGGCAAGCTAGCACTCGCGTTGCGCGGCTCCGGCCAAGCGCTCTACATCGGCCTCGCCGAAGACACCTACGTCATCGCCAGTGAGCCTTACGGAGTCATCGAAGACTGCGATCGCTACCTGCGCATGGATGGCGAGACCCCCGGCAACCCGAACAACCCGGCGGCATCACGCGGCCAGGTGGTCGTTCTCGATCGCGACGGTGCGGGCGAAATCGCTGGCATCACGCGCCAGGCATACGACGCAACGGAGTTGCCCGTCAGCGACGAGGACGTGACCGCTGCGTCGGTCACGACCCGCGACATCGATCGCGGCGACTTCCCGCACTACCTACTGAAGGAGATTGGCGAGTCGCCAAACTCACTGCAGAAGACGCTGCGTGGCCGCATCGTGCAAAAGGGCGAACGCCTCGAGGTGGCGCTACCGGAAAGTTCGCTGCCGAAATCGGCCGTCGAGTCGCTGCAAGCTGGCAAGACCCGCCGCATCCTCGTCATCGGCCAAGGCACGGCTGCCGTGGCCGGCCAAGCCATCGCCGGCGCCATTGCCGACGCCGTCGCGATCTCGGCCATTGCCGTGCAAGCCACACCCGCGACCGAGTTGTCGGGCTTCGGTCTCGGCGACGACATGGCGGACACGCTGATCGTTGCGATCTCGCAATCGGGCACGACCACCGACACCAACCGAACCGTCGACCTGGCTCGCGGCCGCGGTGCCACCGTCGTCGCGATCGTCAACCGACGCGGCAGTGACCTGACCGACAAGGTCGACGGCGTCATCTACACCAGTGACGGCCGCGACGTCGAGATGAGTGTCGCCAGCACGAAGGCGTTCTATGCGCAATGCGCCGCTGGCCAACTGCTCGCCATGGCGATCGCGCGCGCGGCCGGTTGCGCCAACGACCAAGACGAACACGATCTGTTGACCGCGCTCATCGACCTTCCGAATGCGATGCGCACCGTGCTCGCGCAGGACGAGAAGATCACCCAGATCGCCCGTTCCTTCGCACCGCAGCGTCGCTATTGGGCGCTAGTCGGCAACGGCAAGAACCGCGTCGCCGCCGCCGAAGTGCGCATCAAGCTGTCCGAGCTTTGCTACAAGTCGATCGCCTGTGACGCGACCGAAGACAAGAAGCACATCGACCTATCATCCGAGCCAATGATCCTCTGCTGCGCCGCCGGACTGACCGGTTCGACCGCGGATGACGTCGCCAAGGAAGTTGCGATCTACAAGGCGCACAAAGCGTCGCCGATCGTCATCGCGACCGTCGGCGAAACCCGCTTCGACGCCGCGGACGGCATCATCGAAGTGCCGCAATCGCACCCGGCACTGGCCTACATCCTGTCGACGATGGCCGGCCACCTGTTTGGCTACCGCGCGGCGCTCGCGATCGACGAACTCGCAAAGCCGCTGCGTCTGATGCGTGGCGCGATCGAAGAGACGTTTAAGGACGAGACGCCAAACTCCGTGTTAGAGGCGCTCGTGCCAAACCTGCAACCGCACTGGATCGACTTCCGCAAGGACCTGCTCAAGGGTCGCTACGACGGCACGCTCGAGGCTCGCACTGCGTCGCGCCTGACGTCACTATG
>JBNMND010000338.1:0-6119 GCA_051274975.1 Planctomycetota bacterium
ACACGCAAGTTCGCGCACGAGTTGCTCGCCCCGCGGAATCGCACCACCCGACACTTCGGCGAAGTTGCGAGCCGCGCGTTCTTCGCCCAACGAACGCAGCCACGCTCGCAGATCGCTGGCATCCCCGGTAGACATGCCGAAACCGGAGAAGTGGTTGCTCAAGTCAGGCAGCCCTGCGACCGCATCGACCCGGTTAGCGAACGACGCAAGCGGCAGCGCAGCGTCGCCTCGCAACTCAGTATCGAGCGCGCCGCCAAGCGAATGACAGGCGGCGCAGCGGGCTTGATGCACGGTCAACAAACCAACATCGGGAGCAACATGCGGCGTGGTGGCGACCGGTTGGGGGTCACCACACGCAGCCAGTGCCAACAGCACCAGGCAAAGGGATACGCGCATGCCATGAGCTTGCTGCCAACGTGGCGGCAAAGCAACGGCGCGGACTTACTTGCTACGTTCGAGGAAGCGCACGTAGGACAGTTCTTGCCCAGCCTTCACTTCGACGACCTGGTCCGACAGCTCACTGCCAAGCAAGTGCACCGTGTAATTGCCGGCGCTGCGGTTGGTGAACCACGCCTTGCCACCGTCGTCGAGCACGGTGCTTTCCAGCAAGCGGCCATTGCGGCGCAGATATAGCAACCCGTCTTCGGGAATCAGCCGCCTGGCTACCGACACCTCGATCGTCGCGCCCCGCTCCATCTTGATTTCGAGCGGATCGATCGACAGCACGTCATGTGGTAGCTGCAAGTCAATCGTATGGGCCGCAAAGCCCGGGCTGCGTAGCACCAACTGCTTTGACCGACTGGTTACGCCGTGGATTGTGAACATGCCACGTTCATCGCTGAGAATGGTCGGCAGGAATAAGGCGAAGTCCGTCTCATCACCGAGCAAGACCATCGCCTTGTGAATGGCATTGCCATCTTCGTCACGCACAACGCCGCGCAACTTCGCGCCCCTCGCCAAGAGCACCTCACCAAGATCGTGGTCTTCGCCCGGCTTTAGCTGCCACTCTTGCTGGTATGGCGCATGATGCTCAGACCAGAATTCGACGAGCACTCTGCCACTGGGCACATGAGAGCTTCGTAGTTCGCCACCAGACGTCTCTACCCAGCGCGACTTGGTCGGCGTCCCCGGGCGATCCAACTCGGTCATTCGCAGCAGTACGCCACCAAGCGGCTGACGACCCGGCAACCCGGCGATGCGTGCGGTCAACGTGCTCGTATTCGGCGACGCCAAGGTCAAGCTTACCAGTTTTTGGTGCTTCGAAACCTGCACGACCTTGTGGTTGGAACGGTCACCAAAGGAGACCACGAGTTCCACATCGCGCGGCGGCAACTCGACCTCGAACACGCCACCGGACTTGGTCGTGATGACCTCCCCAGTGCTGCCACGCACACTAACCAACGCGCCACGCAGCGGCTGGTCGTCGTCATCCGTCACAATCCCTTTGACGATTCGGCCAGCTTTCAACTGGAGGTCAAAGTCGGTCACGGGCTTGTCGGGCGCAACGGTGACGATGATGCGGTCAGTACTACCCGTTGGCCGACCTGAGATACGGGTCTGCACGCCGTATCTGCCGGGCATCAAGTCAGAGATCGAGTATTCACCAAGCTCGTTGGTCGTCGTCACCGAACCGGATGGCCCTGTGCGCGAGGACAGTGTCACCGACGCGCCGACAAAGGGCTTATCACCACGAAGAACCCGACCCGAAACCGAGCAACTCGGCTCCAACACGATCTCGCCAACGTTCTCGACCTCACCTGACGGTGGCACGGTGGCTTGGAAGACACGATTGCCGCAACCCGCGTAGCTAACCTTGGCCTGCAGCTCGCCGGTTCGACGGCCGCGAATCTCAAACCGACCGTCCTCGCCGGAAATCGCCAACAGCGGATTCTCTTCGCCACCCAGCTTCAAGAACGCATCACTTACCCTGGCAATGTCTAGTTTCCAGGCGGCCTCGCCCATTTGACGATAGCTGACCTCCATCCATTCGACGCGCGCGCCAACAATGGCATTGCCATCCGCATCGACTAGCCGCCCGGTCACCATCGTGGTCTCGATGGCATTCAAGTCGATCGGCGAGGACTCACCATCCTCGGATTCTTCCAACCGGCTGATCGTGGACACTCCCAGCAAGTTCTGGAACAAGAACGAACCGCCTAGCACCCGGAAATCGACACGCCCCGGCGACAACTTGCGGGCGAACTCGAACTTGCCATTGGGCTGCACGATTGCATAAGCAAGCTCGCGGCCGCTGTCTTCGACTTCAAGGATATCGCCTCCTGCAAACGCACCTGCCACCTGGCCGACCAGCGAGGCGCGTTCGGGCAGCTCCACCGTCACTTCTTTCGCAACCGAACGAATCGACACGAAGTTTGAGCTGGCGCCATAGTCAGGATGACGGACCACCATCTGCATGCTGCCACGCGCCAAGCCTGACAACAGAAACGTGCCGTCCTTGGCAGTCACCGTGCCTGGAAGATCCACGAGGCCAAACTTCTTGTTGATGGGCTCTAGATCGACCGTCGCACCTGCAATGGGCTCTTGGGTTGCGGCGCGCAACACGCGTCCACGCAGCGGACTCATGCTCGGCCGCGCAAAACGAAAGTCGGTCCGGTGTCGCACACCAATGACAACCGCCGTCGCCCTCGCCGGCTGCCAGAAGTCATGCCGCGCGACCATGTCGGCGGCGCCGGCAGCAAGATTCGTAAAGCTGTACGAACCGTCAGCCGCTGTGTAGGTGAACTGCGCGCGCCGAGTACTGCGCAGCACCGCGTCAACCGAAACGCGAGCGTTCGGAACCGGCGCGCCAATATCGTTGAGCACTGTGCCCTGAATGTCGAAACCTGGCCGCAGCAACAACTTCATCACCTCGCCGAACGTCGAGACTGCCACTTCATCGCCGGCGTAATCTGGGTGCTCGAAGCCAAGCAAGTAACCGTGCAGATGCGGGCACCGGAACTGGAAGACGCCATCGTCACCAGTGATCGCCTGTACGACGCGCTCCTTCCGCCATTCGGGAGCAACCGTAAGCAAGCGGTAGAGCGTCACCGCTGCACCTGCAGCCGGGTGGCCTTCCGGCAGCAAGACCGTGCCGCGTACGAGCACGCCCTGCGAAGGCTTCGCCGTGCGAACGTCCGACATCAACTTGGGCAAGCCACCAGTCTTGCCCTTATCAGCGGGCTGCGAAGCGACGTCGGTCGCGTCTGGGCTTTTGCGGCTGCCCTCGTAGAGCATCCACGTGACAGCAATGCCGACGGCCACTAGAACGCAAAAACCTAACAACCACGACGACGCACCGTGACGTTTCGAATAGCGGGTAATCATCGTCGGTCCTTGCGGGCCATGGCTTCTTGAGCCAAGTCCCTAAACTGCTTTGCCATCAAAGCGAGGCCATTGGCGGTCCCTGGATCGGCGAACTCCGCAGCCTCAGTAAGCGCAGTAACGATGCGCAACATCGCAGGTCCTTGGTGGAGAGAGTTCTGTGAGATCACGGTAGCGTCATCCATCGCTTCTTCGACGCGTCCCAGGCGAGACAGCACTTTCAGGCGACACATGAACGCGGCGGGATCGCCGTTCGCCTCGACCACCCAGCTACTCGCCCACTGGAGTGCTTCTGAGGAGTTGGCTAGGGAATGCATGCGAGCGGCGACTTCGACGATGCCAGGCTCCCCCGGATGTAGACGATGGAATGCCTTGAACCGATTTAGCGACAAGTTCGTCAAGGTGCTGGCCGGACGCAGCGAGGCCAACGCGCGCCAGGCGGACAATTGCACTGCAGGCGGCAACGGCCGCTGTTGTTCGTCAAGCAACGGACCACGTTGATTCGACGGGGTAACCAACTGCAGCAGATGGCGCCAGCCCTGCAGAGCCGACTCAGGATGCGCCGTAAGCTGGATCGCTTCTCTTGCTTGCTTGACGTATTCGCGAAAGGCATCCGGCTCACTCAACTTGCTAATCGCTGTTCGACCATGCGCCGCGAAATCCGTGGCCAAACCGGTGGCTTCACCGCGTGCAGTGCACCCATCCAGATCGCCGCCGAGCAACTCCGAAGCCAGCGCGTGCAAGGCGCTACGGTGCGCGAAGTCGAGCGAGAACGACATCATGTTGCTCATCATGTGCGGGCGTTGCCCCCCCACAGCCCACAGCAACAAAGCGACGGCGCGCACGTGGTCGGGTGGTGCATTCGCAGCAGTCAAATTCGCCTTGAATGCGACTGCGTCCGCCGCGACGTCATGGCTCTGCACCAGATCAAGCACGCCGATGATCGCCAACGGAAAGGCTGCCTCTGGACGCAAGTACGACGCCAACGCCAAGTCAATGCGAGCGTCATAAGCGCGCCCAACCGATGCCGTCAGATTGGCAACGGCCCGCGCCAGGTACAAGCGATACAGCTTCAGCTCGACCGCGAGCCTGCCACTGGCGTGCTCAAGCGTCGCCCGCCGAATCCCCGCGTCGTACAGCTGCAACGCCTCAAAGCCGCGGCCAGCGCGCAGGTATTCGGAAGCACTCGCCAGTGGATCCTTGATGTAGGCCGTCAACATTTGATGAGCCCGTTCGTCGGCTGGCATCGCCTCATGGGCGGCATCTAGCCTCGCCAGAATCACTTCGTTGGGATCGCGCGCTGGCACACTGACACCCGTCAATGCCTGCAACAACGGTAACGGTCCCAACTCAGGCCCCCGGTCCCGCCCAACATCCTTGGCTATGCTGACGAGGGTTTCCTGGTGACGCGACACGCGCCCCTTACCTCGTTCCTTGGTCAAGACGCCGGCCAACGTGCCCGTCGACAGGATCAAGATGAACACCGCAACCAACGCACTCGCGAGCACCGGGTTCTTGCGCGCTCGTCGCCAGAGTCGAACGTGTAGTGGCAAACGGCGGATGCGCACGGGATCGCCATCGGCAATCCGGACCAAGTCACGCGACAACGCTTCGCCGTCTTGGTAGCGATCGTCGGCATCGCGAGCGAGCAGCTTGTCGAGCACGGCTTCGAAGTCGCGTGGCGGCTTGTGCACGTATTCACGCAGGCGCGCGGGCGTGCCGTGCAGGATCGATTGCAGCAACGCTTCGGTGGTCTTGCCGGCCAACGGCAAGTGACCCGTAACCGCTTCGAACATCGTGACCCCGAGCGAGTAGAGGTCGCTGGCCGGCGTCAACTCGCCACCGAGCGCTTGCTCGGGCGACGCGTAGTGGAGCGTGCCCAGGAAGCCGCCACCCTTCGACGTCAATTGCATCGACACGTGGTCGAGCGCCTTCGCCAAACCAAAGTCGGTCAAGGCCATCGTGCCATCTTCGCCAACCAAGATGTTGCCAGGCTTGACGTCGCGGTGCAGCAAGCGCCGGCGGTGTGCCAGGCCCAACGCATCAGCGACACCAGCGAAGCGACGTGCGGCATCGACGATCTCAAGCGGCTTCTTGTCGACGCGCTGCGCCGAAGAGATGTGCTTGTCGAGGCTCAGGCCATTCACTCGCTCCATCGCGAAGAACAACATGCCTTGCGCTTCGCCATAGTCGTAGATCGGCACGATGTGGCGATGGTGCAGCGCCGCGGTCGCCCGCGCTTCGGCGCGGAAGCGCTTCCGCATGGTCGGGTCGGCGGTGTAGTGCGGCGACAGCACCTTGAGCGCGACTTCGCGTTCGAGGTCTTCTTGCCAACCGAGGTAGACGATGCCCATGCCGCCGCGGCCGAGCAGGCCTTTGATGCCATAGCCGCCGATGCGCTCCGGCAACTCACTATGGCCACCCACAACTTGTTGCACAAAGTCGAGTGCGTTCAAGCGCGACAGCAGATCATCGGCTTCTTCGGATTCCTCATCTTGCAGCTTGCGACGCAAGTCGGCGTTACTGGTCGAACCACTGAGCACCTTGGCCATACGATCGTCGGCACCATCCGAATCCGGAACGTCGGCGCTGTCTGGCTTCACGGCGTGCTTTGCAGACGGCTGGGCTGCTGGCTGTTCGGCGTGAGGCTCGGCACCTTTCGACTCGAAGATCGGATCAGCGGCACCTTCTATACCATCGCCTGGCTTGTTGGCGCCTGGCTCGTTGGCGCCTGGCTCGTTGGCGTTTGGGGAGTTCGCAACATCAGGAACCTCAGGCACGCCCGACTCAAGCCCGGC
>JBNMND010000339.1:0-6073 GCA_051274975.1 Planctomycetota bacterium
CGTTGTTTCTGTGCCTGGCAACGTACGGATCATCCGTGCAAAAGGCCTGGTTCTAGCCAGGGTCCAGCGGCTGTCTTGCCGATACTAGCGGCATGTCAAATGCGACTGCCGGACTGAAAGCCGACAACCCGTTCTCCTCCCCCAGCACGCTGCCGCTGCAGGCGCCGCCGTTCGACAAGATCACGGAAGATCACTACGTGCCGGCGTTTGAGGCTGGCATGGAACTCAACATCGCCGAGATCGAAGCGATTGCGACGCAGAGTGAGGCGCCGACGTTCGCCAATACGATTGAGGCGATGGAGAAAACTGGCGACGTGCTGGAGCGCGTTGCCTATGTGTTCTTCAACCTGACGGGCTCGACGGTCACCGATGGGCTGCAGAAGATCCAAGCGGAGATCGCGCCGAAGCTGGCCGCGCATCGCGATGCGATCTGCCTCAACCGCCAACTGTTTGCGCGCGTGCAGGCGATTCATGCCGACCGATATGGGCTCGGTCCCGAGCAGCAACAACTGACCGAACGCACGCACGTGTCGTTCGTGCGCGCCGGTGCCCTGCTCGACGATCACAAGCAGCAACGCATTCGCGAACTCAATGAGCAGGCTTCGAAGCTGACACCGAAGTTCCAAGAGCGACTGCTAGCCGACACCAAGGCGCTTGCGGTGGTCATCGACTCTAAAGATGAACTCGACGGCCTCAGTGACAGCGATATCTCTTCGGCCGCGGATGCGGCCAAGGAAGCGGGGCACGAGGGCAAGTTCTTGATCACGCTGCAGCTGCCGACGTCACAAGGCATCTTGTCGTCGCTCAACAACCGCGACACACGCAAGCGGGTTTACGAGGCGTCGATTGCTCGCTGCAACCAAGGCAACGACAACGACACCAAGGAGATTGTGCTCGAGCTAAGCACGCTGCGCGCCGAACGCGCCCAACTGCTCGGCTACGCAACGCACTCTCACTACGTGCTCGATGACGAGACCTCGGGCACGCCCACCGCCGTCGAAGCGATGATGGGCAGCATGACGCCCACCATCGTCGAGAAGACCATGGCGGAAGCCAAAGAACTGCAGAAGTACCTCGACCAGGTAGCCGTCGGCACCAAGCTCGAAGCGTGGGACTGGGCATGGGCTGCGGAGCAAGTTCGCAAGGCGCAGTACGACCTCGATGAAGCGGCGGTGAAGCAGTACTTCGAGTTTGAGCGCGTGCTGCAGGACGGCATGTTCTTCATGGCCAACCAGCTCTACGGCATCACGATGCGCGAGCGCACCGACCTGCCCGTCTACCACGAAACGGTGCGCGTGTTCGACGTGCTCGACGAAGGTGGCGAGCAGATCGCGCTGTTCTACGCCGACTACTACGCGCGCCCGAGCAAGCGCGGTGGCGCGTGGATGAGCAGCTTTGTTAGCCAGTCGGAGCTACTTGCCAGCAAGCCGGTCGTCGTCAACGTCATGAACCTCAAGAAGCCCAGCGAAGGTCCGACCCTGCTCAGCTTTGACGAAGTCACGACGATGTTTCACGAGTTTGGTCACGGCATGCACGGCATGTTTAGCAAGGTGCAGTACCCGACGCTGGCTGGCACCAGCGTGCCGCGTGACTTCGTTGAGTTTCCGTCGCAGTTCCACGAAGACTTCGCGTTCGATCCGGCTGTGCTCGAGCGTTGCGCCAAGCACTTCGAAACCGGCGAAGCCATGCCGACCGAGCTCAACGACAAGATCAAGCGCGCCCGCAAGTTCGGTCAGGGCTTCTCGTCGCTCGAATACATCGCAGCGGCATGGCTTGACCTCGCCTGGCACTCGCTGCCCCACGGCACCAAGATCACCGACGTCGATGCGTTCGAACAAGAGGCGCTCGACGCCGCGAACGTCGCCTACCCGCTGGCGCCGCCGCGCTACCGCAGCACCTACTTCGCGCACATCTGGGCGGGCGGCTACTCGTCCGGTTACTACGCGTATCTATGGAGTGAGGCGCTCGCCGCCGATGGCTTCGCCTACTGCATGGGGAACGGTGGCATGACGCGCGAGAACGGTCAGCGCTTCCGGGACACGGTGTTGTCGCGCGGCTTGACGCAGCAGCCGATGGACATGTTCGTAGCCTTCCGTGGTCGCGCGCTGGATACGCAAGCCGTGCTGAAGCGGCGCGGGTTGGCGTAAAGCTGGCTAGCTCGTGGCGCGGTTCTGATGCCGCGCCCACGCCCAGCCGGCGCACCAGATGGCGATGCCGATCGCGTGGATCGTCAACAGCAGCTTCCAAACCAGTGGCAACCAATTGTCGAGCACCGCGGACAGCGGACCGAAGCCGATGCCAGCTTTCGTCGGGACAACGATGCCGGTGGTAACCAACATGCGTTGCGGGGCCGGGTGCGCGGCGCGCCACGCAGCATCCCCCTCGACCAGTTCGTTCGTTGGCCACGCGACCGGCGCCCACGGCGGCCAGATCCAGAACAGCACCTGAGTCAGCAGTAGCAAGCCGATGAAGATCGCCCGGTGACGGTTGCTGACGGCAAGAAAGCGAGTTGCCGCAATAATCAGCGGCAGCAGGATCAAGTTGGAGTGGCGCGCCCAGTCGAACGCGATGCAGAAGATCACGAAGATCCCCAAGGCGACGAGCCAAAGGTGCCAGCGTTCGCCGGCTTGATTCTTGGTGTGCTGGTGCCACGCGAGCACCGCCAGCAGCGGACCGAAGGCACACGTGTAGTGCACGGCCGCGAGGTTCCACACGACGAACGAACCGCCGGGGAACAGCGGGTTGGCCATGAAGTAGTCGACGCTGTAGGTCTCCGCGACGTTGGCCTTCACCCAAAAGTAGAAGCCCGCATAGATCGCCAGCACCGCACCCAAGCAGATGCCATCGAGCTGCCAACGCGAGTCCTCGCGGCGCCGCAGGAACCACAGCCACGGCACCAAGAACACCGCCATCTCGTGGTTCGCCAGGTTGATCAGCAGCAGCGACCACATCACGACCGGCTTGCGCACGGCAACCATCATCCACAGGAAGAGCGTGTAGCAGATCGGGTCGGTGTAGCCAGACCAGTGCAGCTTGTACATCTGCACCGGTGCCGTGATCGCCACCGCAAACGTCACCAGCAAGGCATCTAGGTAGAGGCCGCGCAAGCGCTTCACGACGAAGAACACCGACATCAACATCAGCGCGTGCAGGCCATGGGTGAAGCCGACGTAGCTTTCGCCGCCTAGGCCATTCAGCCACGCTACGAACGGCACCAACGCGCGATGCGGGAACAGCCCTCGATTGCGGAAGGGGTTCTCCGACATCAGTTGCCATTCAGTGCCAAAGCCACTTGCGGTGGCAATCGGCGGCACCAACCAACACGACATCGTGTAGGCGAACCAGCCGAACGCGATGGCGAGCAGCAAGTCGCATGCAACTTGCTTCGGCGAGGGACGATCGAGCAAGGCGTCGGCTGAGGTCATGGTGGGGCTTCCGGCAAAGAAGGCTACCACACCGGCCTGCCTTGGACTGCGCCGGCGCGACGCTACGAAGCCCCTATTACGTGGTCAAGCAATCGATGCGAACCGGGCCTTCTCATGGGAACGACAATCGCCAGAGCATGACCATCGCCTCACCTCAACTTGACTTCAACCGTGTCCGTAGTCAACACGCCGGGCTGCACAATGATCGTCTTGGTGCCGACGATCTCAAATCCACGCCGAACCACAATCAGCGCCGGGCCAGACGGCACGTCGTCCGCCCGTAAGAGGTGTTTGTCGTTACCACTCCAGAAGGGCTCGTGATGCGTCCACATCTGCAACCTGACGCCGCGAGCCACGCGGCCACGACACCGCGCTTCGATCGATACGCTGCCTCGCTTGCCAAGACGCACCGTTACGCGCGGTGGCACAGGTCCTTCGCCGAGGTCAAACCAACCGTATTCGGCCCCATCGTTGCTGCTAATCAACACGCGCATCGGGCGATCCGCGACCTGACTCACCCGCAATGTCGCCTTGCCGCCACCCCCAAGACCCAGGCTCACATTCTGCACGCTACCCAACTCGGAAGCCCTCGACACCTCGAGGTCGTTGGCCGGCTCACCATCCGCCCCAATCACATCTAACGTGATCGCTAGCCCGTTGGCGGGCGGCACCACCACAGTGGGATGGAACCCGCTCTTGGATGCGTCGACCGGTTGGAAGGACGGAGGTGATGGCTGCTCGGATTCGGCAGGCGCCTTGCGTTCCTTCAACTGCAATTCGACGTAGGCTCGCGGCTTGTCCGCCCGCAACTCAACGATCGCTTTCGCGACCAAGTTGCCCTCGGCCGTCGCCGTAACCATGTGCTTGCCAAGAGTCTTTGGCTGCACCGAGAAGCGCTCCGCAGGCCGGATGTCTTCGGCACGCACCCGGAAATCCTCAGCGCTTGAGAGCAACACCCTTGCCGGCCTCGGATTGCCCGCGTGATCAACCACGACGCCCTCGATGCGCAGCGCACCTGGCGCGGCGAGTACGACTTGTGCGCCTTTGGTGGCGATCCAATGCGCCTTGATGTTGCCGAGCCCAGGACCCAACAGGCGAGCCAAGCCAGGCACCTCAGCACCAGCTTCGAACTCGAATCGCCCAGCGGCATTGGTGACCACTTGCGTCGGCCACACGTGCGGCGAGTTGGAGCCATACAACAAGTGACGCGCCTCCAACGAGACGCGCACTCCCGGCCACGGCCGCGAATCCGCGCCCAACACAATGCCGGTCACCCGCACCGATCGCCACAACAGCAAACGCAGTTGCTGGTCGACGTAGCCTTCTTCAGTAACAGCGACCAACAAGCTGCGACCAATGCGTGAGTGGGATGCACGCACGAACACTCGATCGCTGGTCACGTCCAACGTGCAGACACCATCTTGATCGGTTCGCCCCGCAACACTGGCTGCGCCCTTCGCGGTCGCCTGCACTTCGACCGCGGCCGCGGCGACCGGGTCTCCATTCGCATCCACAACCTGGACGATCAACGGCCAAACACCCGCGATCACCTCGCCGATCATCTCGCGCGAACTCGCCTGCGGAAGGGTGTCACGTGACGCATTTGCCAGATCCGCAGCGGAACGTTCTCCGCGCAAGCTGGCTTCGTTCGGGTCCGGCGGCGCAACCTCGTCACCGCTCCACAACCACAACACGAACGCAACCACCGCTACCATGCCAAGCGTCACGCGTAGCCATGGCGAACTCTGATTGGTGGTGGTCGTGGGTTCGGTCATCGTGACAAGTCAACGTGCGCGGCCGCGTGAGCGGTGCCGGCGATCGGCACGTGCACTTGCCGAGTAGCAAGAACCTCTGGGCCACGCATGACGCGAACGTTCATGGGACCATGATGCACCATCGTGTAACGCGCAATGCCCTCCGCATCCAATTGCGCCTCCGCCCGCTTGCCCCACGACGTCAACTCGGTGTGCACGCCACGCGCGCGGCGGCCGCGATGCAGCACCTGAACGTGCACGTCACCGGGAGGCTGCAGCACAACTGCGATGCTCGTCGGCAGCCTACCTGGCTCAAAAGTGACGCTCTGCGAGTATCCCTCCGGGCCACGAACCAGCAATCGTGCCGGCTTGCGCTTCACTTCATGGACGTGCAGACGGAAGCGATTGCGATCACGCGACTCGGCGTAGAAGTGCTTGGGGGTGTCCCTACCTGGCTCAATCCAATGCAACCCAGCGTCCGGGACCGGTGCACCACCAGCTCTAAGCACCTCGATCCAAAACGGTTCCTGATCACGTTCTGCCAGGCTTGTCGTCCATCCACTGGAGTTCCACCGACCGAGCGCATCCGCGTCCCAATCACGGCCGTAGTACCACTCAACCACACCATCGCGCGAGTCCAGTCGCGCGGACAACGTCGAGACAACTTCGCCGCCGTCTTGCGCGACAAAGACGTTGCGAGGATCACTGCCCATCGTGACACGCAGCCCAACAAACGCTTCGAACGCAAACCGACCATTGACGTCGGTGGTCACGGTGCTCGGGAAAACCACCGTACTGCCATGGAAGCGATGGCCGGCTGTATTCACAACTCGCACGCGTTGGCCGGCAACAGGCTGATGACGTTGGTCGAGCACCAACGCCGTCATGCTTGCT
>JBNMND010000340.1:0-6057 GCA_051274975.1 Planctomycetota bacterium
AAAGGCCCCGGCAAAGCCGGCTGCTCCCGTCGCTGCTCCGGCCGCCAAGCAGGCCGAAGCGGCATCTGCTGCCCAAGCCCCTGCCGCCCAGGCCCCTGCTGCTCAGGCCCCTGCTGCTCAGGCTCCGGCTGCTCAGGCTCCTGCTGCTCAGGCCCCGGCTGCTCAGGCCCCGGCTGCTCAGGCTCAGGCCCCGGCTGCTCAGGCCCCGGCTCCGGCCCCAGCCGCACAAACTCCGGCAGCATCAGCAGCCGGCAACGCAGGCACCCAGATGGAGCGGGCACCAGCCCCCAAGAGGGGCCCCACGATGATGCCGATCACGAGGGTTCCTGAGCAACCAGCTGCTCCGGCTAGCGAGAAGCCAGCTTCCGGGAAGGGAACGGTTCGCAAGCTACTCGTGCCGCAGAAGAAAGCGACCGTGCTCGGTCGCATCGAACTGCCGCAAGAAACGATTCGCGACGCGACCCGCCGTTCGGCGCCCGCCGCGCCGCGTGACCTTCGCCGTGCTGCCCTGCAGAAGATGCAGCAGCGTGGCAGCATGCGTCAGATGGGTCCCGGCAACCGCCGTGGCCCCGCCTCACGTGGTGGCCGCGATTCACGTGGTGGTCCGTCACGTAAGGGACGCATCTCGACGCCGATCGATCCGACGAAGCTGATCGAAGTCCAAGAGCCCGTATCGATGAAGGCTCTGTCCGAAGCAATCGGTATCAAGGTCAATGATCTGATCACGACCTTCGCGTTCCGCCTCAAAATCGGCGGCAAGAACATCAACTCGATGTTGACCAACGATGAGGTCGAACTCATCGCGATGGAACTCGAGCGGAACATCAAGGTCGTCGACGCCAAGGCTGCCATGGACGAGCTGATCGAACAGCTCGTCGAAGAAAGCGAAGGCCAGGCAACTGCGGAACGCGCTCCGGTTGTGACCTTCATGGGCCACGTCGACCACGGTAAGACGTCGTTGATGGACGCGCTGCGTTCGAGTGACATCGCGGGCCACGAAGCCGGCGGCATCACCCAACACATCGGCGCCTACAAGGTCGTCAACGACGACGGCCTCGCCATCGTCGTGCTCGACACGCCCGGCCACGCAGCGTTTACCGCTATGCGTTCACGCGGTGCCGAGCTGACCGATGTGGTTGTGCTCGTCGTCGCTGCCGACGACGGCGTCATGCCGCAAACGGAAGAGGCGATCAGCCACGCCAAGGCAGCCAACTGCCCGATCGTGGTTGCGATCACCAAGTGCGACTTGCCGCAGGCGAACCCGATGCAGGTCAAGCAGCAGCTGATGGTCAAGGGCCTGCAGTCCGAAGACTTCGGCGGCGAGATTGGCATGATCGAATGCTCCTCCAAGACCCTTCAAGGTCTGCCGGAGCTGGTCGAACGCGTGCACCTCGAAGCCGAACTGCTCGACCTCAACGCCCGTCCGGATGCACCGGCTAAGGGTATCGTCGTCGAAGCCAAGCAATCAGCCGAGCAGGGCATCGTTGTGACCTTGCTGGTCACCGATGGCACGCTGCGCCTCAAGGACCAGATTGTCTGTGGCGAAAGCTTCTCGCGCATCCGCGCGATGATCGACGACCACGGCAAGAACCTGACCGAAGCGGGACCGGCGACGCCGATCACGATGTTCGGCCTCGACCGTATTCCGAGCCCGGGCGACAAGCTGTTCGTGGTCGAGAACGCCAAGAAGGCCAAGGAAGTCGTCGAAGAACGTCAACGCCGCGTGCGCGAACTGTCGCGCGCCGAACGTTCGGCGGTCACGCTCGAAACCCTTTCGGCCAGGCTCGCTGAGCGCACCCTTAAGGAGGTCAAGTTGATCCTCAAGGCGGACGCCATGGGCTCCCTCGAGCCGGTGCGCAAGTGCCTCGACGAACTCGCCACCAGCGAGGTGCGCGTCAACATCGTGCACTCCGGCCTCGGCGGGATCAACAAGGCCGACGTCGACCTCGCGGCAACCTCAGGTGCCGTCATCGTTGGCTTCAACACGGTTGCGGACGCCAACGTGCGTGCGTTGGCTGACGTCCAGGGCGTCGACATCCGCTACTACTCGATCATCTACGAGCTGCTCGATCAGGTCAGGGACGCCATGGAAGGCGTGCTTGCACCACAAGAAGTGCAATCGGTCATCGGCCACGCCGAAGTCCGCGCGACCTTCAAGTCCTCGAAGTTCGGCATCATCGCTGGCTGTCGCGTCATCGACGGTGTCGCTCGACGCGGCGCGATCGTGCGCCTCTCTCGCGGTGGCAAGGTCATCTACAACGGCAAGCTGGCAAGCCTTCGTCGGGAAACCGAAGAGGCAAAGGAAGTCAAAACTGGCTTCGAGTGCGGCATGACCCTCGACGGCTTCCAAGATCTGCGGGAAGACGACAACCTCGAGTTCGTGCAGATCGACCTCATCAAGCGCAAGCTGGGCGATTCGAAGTAGACGTGCTACTGGCCGTGACCTGTCGAGGGTCGCGGCTACAGCGCAAACACCACAATCGCCAGAGCCGTGCAGCAACGCACCATGCTCTACATCGGAGTACTGCAATTCACCTTGGAGATCCCCTACGCGGTATCGCTCAAGGAAAAGCGCTCAGTCATCAAGAGCCTGAAGGATCGTCTACGGCGCTCCTTCAACGTTTCGATCACTGAGTTCGAAGACCAAGAAATCGCGACCCTTGCGACCCTTGGCGCCGTCGTCGCGGGTAGCGACAACAAGCACGTAAACTCGTCCATGGACCACTTGATCAACGAACTGCGCGACTGGCGCGATGGTTCGCTGATCGACCATAGGCTCGAGATCCTCTCGCCAGCCTGGCGAGAATCGGAGTGAGCAGAGGACCTGATTTAGTGGGTCCTGAGAAACCAGAGCAATGAACGAACGCCGTCTCGCACGCCTAAAGCAGCAAATCAAACAGCGCCTCGCTGAGGTGCTCCATCGTGACCTCGCCGATCCAAAACTCGGCATGGTGACGATCACGCGCATCGAACTCGACACCGAGTTCAGCCACTGCAAGGCCTACTGGTCGGTGCTCGCCGGTTCGGACCAAGAAGAGAAGGCCAAGCGCGACAGCGCAGCCGTGCTCGGCCGCGCGCGTGGCTTCTGCCAGCGTGAGATGGCACGAGTGCTACACACACGATCGGTCCCGCACCTGGAGTTCCTGTTCGATGAAGGCATCGGCGCGGCGATCCGCATGAACAAGCTGCTGGACGAACTCAAGCCGGAGGCTGAGAAGACGGGCGAAGCCACGGCGGAAAGCACGGCGGAAGCCACGACGGAAGGCACGACGACCGACGACGCGTCGGCACCGGAGTCTGCTGCTAACGCGGCGAACGACACCGCTGGCAGTGATACTCCCGGCAGTGACAGCCCCAGCAGTGACAATGCCAGCAGTGATGTGGGCAGTAGTGACGCAGGCAGTCGCGACACCGCCAGCGACGACACCACCGGCGAACAAGCCGACAAGCCGTCCGCCGAGTAGCTGGCACTCGCGCGGAACGCGGAACGCCGCCCGGACACCGGGCAGCATTCAGGTGTTCCCGCCCCGAACTCAGCTCCTGAGCGGCCATCGAGAAGCTTTCTGGATTATCGTGCGTTGATACGCCGCCATGAGAACCACCCTCCTCCTCGTCATCTCTTCCTGTCTGGTTTCGGCCGCGCTGAGCGCCCAGGAAACCAAGGCCCCCACGACCAAGGCCCCGGCCATCGACCCCGCGATTGCCGCCAAGGTCGCGTTGAAGAAGCGCCTCACCGGAGCACTTGCCAAGACGGCGAAGACCGCGGACACCGGCTTCCGCATCAAGTGGGGACCGGACAAGTTGGCCAAGGCGAACAACAATCCCTTCGCAGCGATGATGGGCCAAGCCGCGTCAGGCAACGTCACCGGCTCTTGGCACGCTGGTCGCACCCACCTCAAGTTTGGCAGCGACGAGAAGGACGAACTGCTGCTTGCTGGCGGCAGCATGCTGGCCCGCGATGATCAGCGCGATTGGTGCTTACGTAGCGGCCACTTCGCCGACGGCAACAACGCCACGTTCGTGCCGAACGCCCAAGCGCTGCTGCAGCAACTCGCGTCGTGGCCGCTCGCGGTCACCCACCGCGCAGCTGGCGCTTACATGGACCGACCTGTCGAGATCGTCTCGGTCACCCTCAACGCCGAGCAAGTCGGTGAGCTGATCTGGTCCGGCTGCCTGCCCGAGTCGCTTTCGCAAGGCAACTTCGACATGGGCATCAACTTCGTCATTGGCCGCAACGCAGGCCGCCAAGCAGCAACGCCGCCAAAGACAACGATCGACCTCGCGATCTCACTCGACCCAGGCACCAACCTCGTGCACCAGATCCGCGTGCGGGCCTGGACCAAGGCCGCCCAGAACGGCGGCGGTTTGGCGCTCCCAGTGGGCCGCATCATTGTCGCTAGGGTCGTTGACGACGAGGAAGAAGAGGAAGATGAAGCCGACGACAACAAGCCGCTCGAATACTCGAAGGGCCTGCCGAAGCGCTCGCGCAAGAAGACCTCGGTCGCCAACTTCACCCTGCAGCTCGAGAACCACGGCCAGCAGGCCCAGCCGGAGCTGAACGCCCGCCAGAAGAGCCTGCTGCGCTAACGCAGCAAGTCAGAAGCAACCGGTTGACCAGGCGCAACAGATCGGCAGCAGCCTGTTGCCCAAAGGCACAAGTGGTGTGCCGTTCGGGATACGATCGGCACCATGCGAGCCTGGTTACTCATGGTCCTTCTGGCGACAGCCGTTGCCGCACAACAGGACCGGCCCCAAAAGCCCAAGCCGTCACCGGCACAAGCCAAGGCCATCGCCCGGGTGCGGGCCGATCTCACCAAGGCGAGCAAGCGACTAGAGAAAACGCCGCATGCCTACAAGGGCTCGCTGAGCGTGCTGTCGTTCAACGAGAACAGCTCGATGGTGCCGATCGAGCTCGACTTTACCGGCGCGACCGATGGCACGCTCGATTGGTTCTTCATGGATGGCTGGAGCGTCGCCGCGCGCGGTCGCAAGGTTGCCGTCGCCAATGGCGAACAACCGTGGACCGAGCCACAGGGTGACTCGCCCGACGTGCCGATCTCCCCGCTGTTGTTCGTGCCACATTTGCTAACCGCGGATCTGGCACTGCCAAAGCCGGCGGAGCACGAAGGCCGCCCCGCCCTTCGCGTCTATGCCAAGTGGACCGGCAAGCCAGTCAAGAAGCTGCTCTTCCAGATGACGGTGCCTTCTTCGCAGCACGAGCAAGTCCTCGAATCGCTCGCGAACGCCGCCGCCAGAGGCCGCGATAACCTGCACTGCGATGCGACGTTCCTCTACGACCCCGCGTCACGCGAGTGGATGTCGGCAACGCTGCGCTTTGTCTACTTGGACGGCCGTCCGATTCCTGAGGACGAGATGCCACCAAAGGCGCCGACTGGCCTACCGGCGCTGCAAAGCCATGCGATGATCGAGGCAACTTGGCACATGGAGCGCAGCGACTTCAAGACTGCAAAGCGGCCGGAGTATGACGCTCGTGCCCGCCAACTGCTGCGGCTAGACAAGAAGGGCGCGCCGATCGCTGCACCGAAGCAGCCCGGCAAGCCGAAGAAGCCAAGCAAGCCAAAGAAGAACGCGCCGTAGCACGTCTCCCCTATCGCCGGAGACCACATCGCGCCCGCTACCTCAAACGCAGCAGCGGCCCGTCATCACTTCGCTTGACGAAATGAGCGGCGATCGCGTGGCTCGGCACGCCGGCGTCGCGCAATCGATCGGACAGTTTCTGGGCCTGATCCTGAGGCACCGCAAGCAACAGACCACCAGACGTTTCCGCATCGAACACCAGGTCGGCCAACGCGGCATCGACGCTGCTCTCAATCTGAACCCGACCACCGAAGTGCTGCTTGCCGCGCGCACAGCCGCCCGATAACGAGCCAGCACGCACCAAATCGAGCGCGCCGTCCATTAACGGCAACATTGCCGTATCGACTTCGAGCTGCAAGCCAGTGCCCTGCGCCATCTCACACGAGTGCCCGGCAAAGCCAAAGCCGGTGATGTCGGTGGCGGCGTGCACATCAAACTCGGCCGCAATCTCACTGGCCT
>JBNMND010000341.1:0-6053 GCA_051274975.1 Planctomycetota bacterium
ATCGAGTGGAACAACATCGACTACATCTGGCTCGATGAGATGAGTGCGCCCGAAGCCTTCGACGATGTGCGCTGGGAACGCGAGATCGCAGTGCACCAACAGTTCACCGGTGAGTGGACCGTTCCGGCCATGGCGAAGATGATCGATATCGGCACGAACTACGAATACGCGAAGCACTACCTGCCGTGGCCCGGCCCCAACAGCAACTCGTTCATAGATTGGCTCGCGCGCGAAGTCGACTTGCCGATCGTGATGCCGCCGAATGCCGTCGGTAAGGACCACGCAACTTGGCTGCGTGCGGGCATCACGGCGGGCAACACCGGGCTCGAACTGGAGACGATGCTGCTCGGCGCCGAAGTCGGGCTGCGCGAAGGCATCGAGGCGCACGTGCTCGGATTGACACTCGGCGTTGGCTTTTGGCCGCCGGCACTCAAGCTACCGTTCTTGCCTGCCATTCCCGGCGGCTGGATGGGGCCTGAGTAAGCGACGCGCCTAGCGAACGCGCTTCTTGCCCGGCAGTTCGTTCGCAGGGATCAATTGGTACGGCCGCGGCAACCGCGCCTTGGTCTCAGCTAGCCACGCCTCAAGACGCGTGCGCATCTGCTCAGCTACCGCAGGACGTTTCGCATACAGGTTGTCGCGTTCGCCAAGGTCCGCCTTCAGATCAAAAAGCTCGTGGTCGTCGTTGTCCCAGTGATGGATGTATTTGAGGTCGCCCATGCGCACGATCGAGCCCATGTCGTTCTTGCCGTGGTAGCAGTAGTGCGGGTAGTGCACGAACACCGCGTCGCGCTGCAGCGATCCATTGCCGGCAGCAACAGACAACAGGTTCTCGCCATCAAACCACGTGTCTTCGTAAGCAACCCCCGCCGCCGCCAAGAACGTCGGCGCGAAGTCCATCGAGATCGTTGGCGTGTTGTCGACCGCACCAGCGCGAATGTGATCAGGCCAACGCATCATCATCGGCACGCGGATGCCACCTTCGTAGAGGTAGCCCTTGCCGGCGCGCAATGGATCGGCAACGGACGCACCCGGCATCTGGCCGTTGTCGGACGTGAACACCACCAGCGTGTTGTCCGTCAGGCCGCGCTCATCCAGTGCGCGCAAGACCCGCCCAACCGCTTGATCCATACCCTCGATCATCGCTCGGTAGCGCGTCGGCATATCCGGCTCCTTGACCGATCCATCCGCGTTGCGTTCGTCGGTGTATTTCGCGTAGAGATCCGGCGTCGCCTCGATCGGGTAGTGCACCGTGTAGGGCCACAAGCACAAGAAGAACGGGTTGTCCTCGTCCTTGACGGAATCGATGTAGTCGACCGCTTCCTGCGCCAACAGGTTTGGCAGGTAATCGCCCTCCTTGCCCTTCTCATAGTTGGGCATCTTGATCGGGGCATAGAACGTGCCCGGCCCACCCATCGCGTTGCCCGCAACGTTGACGTCGAAACCAAAGCTCTCGGGAAACAACGACGTGTCGGTCGTCTTCCAATCGGCGCCGGCGAGATGCCACTTGCCGACGAACCCAGTGTGGTAGCCGGCAGCTTTCAGACGCTGCGCAATCGTTGTGTGCTGCTTTTCCAATACATGCAGCGACTTCGCAGGCCCCCACTCGCGGCCGCGACGCTGGTCCGCCTTGACACCTGGTTCGCGCGGCGCATCGTAGAAGCTCCAACGATCGGGAATGTGGTTGGTCACCTGCAAACGCGCTGGCGCCAAACCGGTGATGCACGCCGCGCGCGTCGGCGAACACACCGGCGCCGCCGCGTAGTAGTTGGTGAAGCGCGTGCTCTGACTCGCTAGCCGGTCAAGATTCGGAGTCACGACGTTCTCGTTACCCTGCGGATGGATGTCCATCCAGCCGAGGTCGTCGATCATCACGAATACGATGTTGGGCTGAGTCGCCGGTGCACCCGCCACCGGCACCGCGCAAGAACTTGCCGCAATCGCGCCGGCAACAAGAAGTGGTCGCAGCATGTAACTCATGGGGTCGATGACGAAGTGATACCATCGTCACCCCAACATGGTCAGACTTGCCTCACAGATATGCGTCGGCATTGGCGCCGCCATCACGATTGCCGTTGCTGTCGAGTTCGGCAATGAGCACGTAACAGCACTCGATGAACTCCACGGCGTGCGGTTCGAACCGGTGGTGCAGGACATGCACGGCTGGACGGTGCACGTCGACCCTGCGCTGCTCGAGGGCAAGGAAGGCGCCAAAGGCAAGCGCGCCTTGAGCATGCTCGCCAACCACCTTGAACGCATCTCGCTGTTGCTCACAGGCAAACAGCTCAAGGACATGCGCAAACTCGAGCTGTGGATTGAGCATCGGCACAAGACGCTCAATAATATGCAGTACCACCCGAGTGCTGCGTGGTTGCGCAACCATGATTGCGACGTGCGGCTGGCAAAGAAGGTGCACATCCCCATCGCAAGCCAGCTGTTGTCACGCGAACAACTACTGAAGCATCCCGCCGTCGTCCTGCATGAACTGTCGCACGCCTACCACCACCAGGTGCTTGGGTTTGATGACCAACGCGTCTTCAACGCCTTCAAAAAGGCGCGCGACAGTGCCGTCTACAAACGCACGCTAACTCATCGCGGCAACACCGTTCGGCACTACGCATTGACCGACCACAAGGAATACTTCGCGGAGGGCACCGAGGCGTTTCTGTATCGCAATGACTTCTACCCGTTCGTGCGCGCCGAACTGAAGCAGGCGGATCCGAAGCTGCACGAAGTACTCCAACAGATCTGGGAACGCTGAGTCCGGATGCACGGATCAGGGAACGCTGAGTCCGGCACGCGGGCGTCACACCCGACGTTACTGAGATGATGCATGCGACAAGCACTGGCTTGCGCGAGTGCAACTAGCCAGGCTGCTACGCTCGCCTATGCGATGCACCCCGCGCGTCGCACAGGTTCCTCATGCAGCTCACCCCCACTCGCTGGCTCCCATCCGTTCTGCTTCTGCTCGCGACCGCACTCACGCTGAGCACACCGCGAGCGCAGCAAGTCCCGCACCCAGCGCGCAGCCTGCAACTCGAGTCGATCGAATGGATGACCGATGGGTCCGAGTTCCTCGACCGCAAGCGTTTCAAGACGGCGATGACCAAGGACGAACGCGCCTTCGATCGCACCACGCTAATTGACGGCGCCCTCGCGCGCGCCAAGCAGTTGCAGAAGCCCGTCCTGATCTACGTCTACAAGATCAGCGAGAAGAGCAAGCGCGGCCGCCAGATGATTCGCGCGCCCGTGCTCGACGTCTACATGCGGCAACTGATCTGGAGCGATCCGGACGTCGAGCGCATCGTCACGCAGTCGTTCGTGCCGGTTCGCACCGTGTTCGACGACGCCATGTGCGAACGGTTCTCGGTGCGACCACTCACGTTCCTCGAGCCGGCGATCCTGTTCTTGACGCCCGACGGCGAACTGCTGCACGAACTGCGCACGATCCGCACGTTTGATGCGCCGTGGATTACGCAGGTGCTGCGCGATGTTCTCGACAAAGCCCATGGGCCGCTGGTCGCCGACGATCTCGATGCTGCGAAGAACCGCGGTGACTGGCAGCGGGCGCTCGCCTTGCTTGAAGCACAGGGTTCGACGTCGGCACGTGGTGCCTATGAGCAGGCCACAATGCTGCGCCGCCTGCGTCGCGGCAAGCACGCACTCGCGGCACTCGACACGGCCACCGAACGACTGCAGTTTGAAGCCGCTGCCAGCAAGAAGCCAGCCGCCGAACAGCCACAGCGCCGCCGCAGCCGTCGCCCGCGCCTGCCGAAGGCACTGCAGCAACTCGACCTCGAGATCGCAGCCGAACGCGGTGCCGTCCTGATCAAGATGGCGCGCTTTGACGAAGCGGTGGCGCCACTGATGAAGGCCGCCGATGCGCGAGTCGAAGCATGGGGCGAAGGCCCGAGTCGCCGTGCCGAAGCGCGCTATCGCTTGGCGTTGCTGCGGCTGCGTGCCGGCGATGAGTCCGGTGCCCTGCGTCGCTTCCAACGACTCGCGCAAGACGACCCCGAGGATCTCTACGCGCATCGCGCCGACGTCAACATGCGGGTCGGCATCGACGACGGCCTGTCGCTTGGCGCACCGATGTTTGGCTACGAACGCCTCGCCTGGCTACCAGACGGCGCGTTCTCCAAGTTGGCCGCCACCACGCACTGGCCCGCTGAGACCTTCACCGAAGCCGAGATCATCGACAACAGTGTGCGCGCGCTGCTGGCGCAGCAACGCAGCCACGGCGGCTGGACGGACAGCCGCTACGCCTACTGCCCCGATGCGCGTATCACGCCGAACGTCTGGGTAGCGATCACCGCGATTTGCTGCCAAGCACTGCACCGCCACCGCGATCAGTTCGCCGAGCCAGAGTTGATCGACGCGGCGCTGGTGCGCGGCGAGGCCTACATGCTGGATCCCAACCAGATGAACCGCGGGCGCAACGAAGACGTGTATTCCGATTCGTATCGCTTGATGTATCTCAGCCACCGCTGGACGGGGGCGACGGAAACTGCGCAACGCGAACGCCTGGCCACCGCGATGAAGCAAATCGTTGCCGCTGCGCGTCAGCGACAAAAGAGCGGCGGCTTCTGGGCACACGAATACTCAAACGCGTTCTGCACGGCCGCGATGGTGCAAGGCTTGCTCGCCGCCAAGGACGCAGGCATCGAGATCCCCGGCGACATGCTTTCCCAAGCGACAACAGCACTCGCTTCCGCGCGGAGCAAGGACGGTGCGTTCTCGTATGGTGGCGCCGCGCGCGGCAAGCCATCCGCCGCCGGGCTGAAGAACGCCAGCCCGCGCATGCCGATGTGCGAGGCGGCGTTATTCACGCTCGGCGCCAGCGACGTCGAGCGCCTGCTGTTCGCGTTCGACAACTTCTGGCAGCACTACCAAACGATCGAAGGCGTGCGGCACACGGACTTCCACTCGGATGGCCAAGTCGCTGGATTCATGTTCATGCACTCGCTCTACCACACCAGCGAGGCCATGCATCTGCTGCCCGAAGAGCGCGCCCAGGCCGAACGCAAGAAGATGCGCGAGCGCCTGTTCCAGTATCCGGAGATCGACGGGACGTTCCTTGATAGCGAAGAACTTGGCCGCAGCTACGGCACCGCCATGGCGTTGCTGATCCTCGCGAACACCAAATAGTCGCGCCCAAGAAGCCACCTTGCCCGGCCTGGTGGCTGCAAGTCCCCGCCGAAGCCGTTCCCGTTCCCCGGCTCCACCACGATCCCACTCGGACTCGGACTCGGCGGCGGCGGACTGAACCTCGGCGATACCGTGCACATGACGACGCACCTGTAGCCGCCGTTTGTGCGCGCCAGCTACTCGACGCTCGTCCAGGGCAATTCGAAGCTGGCGGGGCGACCGCGCAAGAAGCCATCGAGTTCCAAGAACCACAGCCCGATGCCCGACGCACCCTGCGCCCACCCGACCTGCGCTTGCAAGAGATCGGGTCGCATGCGGTGCTCAGCTTGAAACCACTTCAAGCCGCCGCCGTCGACCGTTGCGCGGGCCCGGATGTCGTCGGCAATCGCTTCGCAGAACGACACGGTGCTTGGATCGTCCGGCACAACGCGCAGCAAGTAGGCGCCGACGCCAGCCGTGCCGCAGCACTGGCCAACAGTGTTCCACAATCCCGGCAAGCGCGCGGTCGGCAGCCCGCTCTGCAACACCGACGCGACCGGGCGCAGCGCCGCTTCGGTCCACTTCGCATCGCCGGTCATCTTCGCCAACCGCGAGAACAACACCGAGGTGCCAGCCGGGCCGTGGCACCACCCCCAGTAGAAGAGGTCTTCGCCACCTAGTTGGTTGTGGAACACCATGCCGCGCTGGTCGGCGAGGTGCAGTAGTCGTTCGCCACCGCCGATCGCCTTCGTAGGTGCTCCTCGATGATACTTGCTCGCTCGTGCTAAGAAGGCGGCGACACCGCCGGTGCCGTGCGAGTAGTTCGGCATCGCGCGCGCATACGTTGGCGACATCATCCAGCGATAGCCAGGCGCAGTGTCTTCGGCCACCTCAACGAGATGACGAGCCAAACCACCGGCGATATC
>JBNMND010000342.1:0-6018 GCA_051274975.1 Planctomycetota bacterium
TGTGAAACGGGTGGGTTGACCGGGTATCGTTGGGGTGGGATTGTGGCTGAGTGGGGTTCGGGTGGTCCGAACCGCAGCTTGAATTACCTACACCCCGCGAGAACTGTCGTGCGTGCCATACCGGGCCCGCGGCGCGCGAAGAGATTCGTTGCTCGCACCCCGAACGCGACCGTTGCAGGCAGTGTCACGTGCCGGCTGCGGTGCCGGGTGAGTTCGTTCGCTGACTTGCCCGGGAAGCTCGGCCCCAATTGCGCCCGGATGGTGCCACGGATGTCCCGGTTTCGCGGAAGCAGCCAGGATGTTGGCGCAGGCGTTACCATCCGGCGATGAAGTGTCGACTTGAGTTGTCAGGGATTTCGGTGGCTGTTGCGCTACTTGGACTTGTTGGTGTGGTCGCCGCGCAGAGCCCAGAGACTGCTCCGCCGATTCGAGCGGAGGGCAATGCCAAGCCGCAAGAACGGGCGCCGCTGCGCTCGGGCCCGGGAGTAGGCGTGGCCTTGCCGACTTGCTCTGTGCACGCGCCGTCGGGTCCGTTGGCCGGCACCGACTTTGATGCCGCGGCGCACGTTGGCAAGGCGCCGACCGCGTTGTTGTTCGTGCATGAATTGACTCGCAACGTCGCGCCGCTGATCACCGGTTTAGACCAACTCGGAGTTGAGTTTGCATGGACGGGTTTGCAGACACATACGATCCGCATTGCCGCCGATCGCAACGAAGCCGAGGCGGCGGTGAAACGCAGTTCGACCGCCATGAGGTTGCATCGCCCGATGTTGGTCAGCACCGATGGTGTCGATGGTCCTGGTGGTTACGCGCTGCATCGTCAGGCGACGCTGACATTGGTGCTGGCCAAGGATGGTGTGGTAGTGCGATCGGTTGCATTCACGGACACGGGTCGCGCCGATCTCGGAAGCTTGCGCAAGTTGGTGGAAGAGGTCACCGGCCCGGTGCCGAGCGACGCGGCCGCGCTGCGCAAAGCCATGGAAGAGCGTTTGACGCGTGACCCGGAGCTGTTGCGGCAACTGGCGATCGACTTGGCTCTGATGCTGCAGCGTTCCAAGAAGGTCGACCAACAGGGCACCGGCAACAACCGTGCTATGCGGCAAGGCAGGCAGCCCAATCAGGGCAACGGTGGCCAAGGTCAGAACCGGCCGCCAAACGGTAAGACGCGCGAAGGTAATCCACCGACGGACACGGGCCTGATGGCGTTGTTGCGGCGTGCAATCCAGAAGGCAGCCGATGCAGAAGAACTCGACTCGGTGTTCTCAGCCGTCGAGAAGCGCGTTGGCGAGGATGCTGGCCTGAGGAAGCAAGCGGTCGAAATGTTCAAGCTGCAAGTGAGTCTCGAATACGGCAACGAAGACAGCCGTCGTCGCGCCAAGGCATACGTCGAGAAGCACGGCGCGAAGTGATCTCACCGTTCGCAACTTTCTGGAGCGGCTGCGCGATCTTGGTCGCATCGACCACGCTGTTTTCGCCAACCGACCCGCCCAAGGGCTTCGATTTCGCCCACGATGTGCTGCCGATCCTGCAGCGATCTGGCTGTTCGTCGGCCTATTGCCACGGCAGTGCGACGGGCCGGGCGGGCTTCAAGCTGTCGTTGTTCGGCAGCGACTCCGCGGCAGACTACGAAGCGATCACGACGGAGTTCGGTGGCCGGCGATTGGACCTGCGCAATCCGGAGCGCAGTCTGCTGGTGCAGAAGGCAATCGGAAACTTGGCGCATGGCGGCGGGCGGCGACTGCTTGCCGATAGCAGCGCGCTGGTTCGATTGCGGGATTGGGTCGCGGCTGGCGCTCCATTTCGCAACGACCAAAGGAGCGAACTGTCCGGTTTGCACGCCGCAATCGTTGGTGGGCGCGTCATTGCCACGGCTACGTTCCAGCAGCAGTCATCGACGCGCGACGTCAGTGACGTGGCGCTGTTCTCTACGAGTGATCCAACCGTGGTCGACGTCGATGTCGAGGGCGCACTCACGTTCCACGGCCAAGGCCAAGCGCATCTGACGGCGCGCTTTGGCAATCTGACCGCGACCGTTCGGGTAGTGAGGCCCTTTGGAGAGTTGGCGCCGTTCGGGGCGTTGACGCCGTTGCTCGCGCCCGGGCGAAGATCATCGCTAGACCGTGCGTGGCAGGCGCACCTGGCCGAACTTGGCCTCGCCATCGCCGAGCCGGTCACTTCGGCACAGCTTGCTCGGCGCCTGCACTTGGATTTGGTTGGACGACCGCCGACACCCCAAGAACTGGATCACTTCGTCGGCGCGTGTGACGGCGCGGGAAATCGCGTGACGGCGATCACGGAATCTGTTGCGAGGCTCAGCAAACGCCGCGAGTTTTCGGAGGTCTGGGGTGCACACCTCGGGGACTGGTTCGAACTGCAGGTCGAGGACGCAACTGGACCCGCAGCCCAAGCGGTGATTCGTCTCCGTAGTGCGCTGGTTCAGGCCGTTGCGGCCAGTCATAGCCTGCCGGTAATTGCCCGACGGCTCGTCCTTGGTCAGCAACCGGTTGGCAATACCGATTCGGGCATGATTGAGCGTTTTACGGATGCACGCGATCGTGCGGAATACGCGGGGCGCACGCTGCTCGGCAAGCGCATCGGTTGCGCGCGTTGCCACGACCATCCGTCGGATCGGTGGCGGCAGTCAGAACACCTTGCGTTCAGTGCCTGCTTCGCCGTGCCGCGCCCCGATGGCATGGGGGGCATGATGGCTGGGGCGATGTTCGACGCGGACTCGGGGCAGGCCGTTACTCCGCGGTTCCTCGACTTGTCGGCGAGCGGCGCGAATGCCAAAGAGTCCATCGCGCAAACTGTTGACGGTCGCCGCGCTCAGTTGGCGGACTACCTGTTGTCGCTCGACCACGATGCGTTCGCGGTCAACGCGTGCAATCGCGTGTTTGCGATCGTGTTTGGACGTGGCCTGGTGGAGCCCGTGGATGACCATCGCCTCGGCAATCCGCCAGTCGATGATGGCATGCTGCAGGCATTGATCGCGAAGTTCCACGTATGTGAAGGACAGTTGCCGGATCTGTTGACGTTCTTGATGACGTCGTCTACCTACTCTGCGCCAACCGTCGCGGGCGATGATCGACAAGATCACGCAGCCGTTGAGCACTTTGCCCGTCAAGCATCGCGCGCCTTGCCGGCACGAACGTTTGCGCGCGCGTTGGCGGCCGTCGTCGGCCGCGAATCGAATGCCGCAATCCCAGCAACTGCGTTGGCGCGGGAACTCGCGGTGCGCAACGGCCCGATCGTCCGCGAATTGTTGGCCGCAGAAGGGACGACGATTGATGCGACCTTTGATCTGTGCGCTGGACCCAAGGAGCGAGTGGTCGAGTTGTGGCGCACGGTCTTGTCACGGGCACCGCGAGAAGAAGAGCTTGCCCGCTTCCTACCATTTGCTAGCGAGCGGGATGCATATCGCGACCTCGCCTTCGCCCTTCTGACCGGACGCGAGTTCGGGCATCGACGATGAGTATCGATCGCAGAGCGTTCCTGAGTGGTCTCGGCGCGTTGCCGTTTGCGGCGCGTGGCCTGGCACAATCGGCACTACTGCAGCCCAGGCACAAGCCGCGCTCGCTGTTGTTGATCTGGCTCGATGGCGGCATGTCGCACCTTGACACGTTGGACTGCAAGCCCGAAGCGTCGGCTGAAATCCGTGGCGAACTCGGCACTCGAAGATGTTCTGTCGATGGCGTGTTCCTCTCGGAGCACTTGCCAGAGTTGGCGAAGCGTTTGCATCGATGCGCGTTGCTGCGTTCGGTGACGCACGGTGAGGGCAATCATGATCGTGGCTCGCATTTGTTCTTGACGGGGCATCGGCCGTCGTCGGTGCTGGTGCATCCCTCGCTGGGTGCGGTGTTGGGTCATGACGAAGCGAGCATGCTGCCGCCCTACATCGCCATTCCCGAGGCTGTGCCATATGCCGGGTCTGGCTTCCTACCTTCCGTGCGCAGTCCGTTTGCCGTTGGCGGTGATCCTGGTCGGCCAGACTTCGCAGTGCGCAACCTCGCGAGCAACGGGCATTCGCGTGCCCACGAGTTACGAACGGCTCTCGATGCGCTTGATGGTGCCCCTCGCGGCGGTGTCGAAGCGCAGCGCGATCACTACGTAGAGATGGCGCAGCGTCTCAGTGACGATCCATCTGCTCGGAAGTGGTTTGATCTCGCTGCAGAACCGGCCGACTTGCGGCAGCTTTACGGCCAACATCGTCTCGGCCAATCGTGTTTGCTTGCGCGGCGCTTGTTGCAGGGCGGTGCCCGCACGGTGCTCGTCAATGATCGTGGTTGGGATCATCATCAACAGATCAAGACCGCGCTGTCGTATGGGTTTCCACCAAAGCTGCGCGCGTTGGACCAGGCGCTTTCGGCACTGCTGGATGACCTTCGGCAGCAGCAGCTAGAGGACTCGGTGTTGGTCTGTGTCGCGAGTGAGTTTGGTCGCACGCCGCGGATCAACCCGTTGGGAGGCCGTGATCACTGGCCGCGCGCACAGAGCGTTTTGATGTTTGGCGCCGGCATCCAGCCTGGCGTGGTTGGGCGAACGGATGCTCGTGGCGAAGAACCAGTCGAGCGGCCGATCACGCCCGGCGAAGTGTTCGCGACGTTGACGAGCGCGCTGGGAATGGATCAGGACCTGATTCTGCGCACCGCCGATGGGCGACCGGTGAGATTGCTCGCCGATGGCAGCAAGCCTGTGCACGAGGTGCTGCGCGGATGAAGGGTTGCTGGCCACTGGCAGCCATCGGTGGGCTCGTCGCTGCGTGTGCCGTCACGCCGAGTGAGCACCTCGGACCCGTGACGGCGACGGCAACGGTTGGCGCACAGACGTTTGCTTGCTCGCAGGCAGGCATCTTCGAAGTCGGCGCCGATGGCCTGCGGTTTGTCGCGGATCCGGGCTGGCGGCCGTTTGCATTGGCTGGTCGCAGGAGTGTCGGCGGGGAGCCGGTCTGGCTGTTGGCTGGTGGTGGCGAACCCGCGCGCCACGGCCGTGTTCAGTTGTTGACGGCTGCGGGGAGTGTGCTGGCAGATGCGCGCATTGCCGATGACTTGGTCTATGCAGTGGCGGTTTCTTCGCCGGTAGCGCGGTCTCCGCATGCACCGCTGGCCCCGCATAAGGCGTTGGCTGCAGCCGGCTGCGCCGACGGTCGCGTGGTGTTGTTGATGTTGCCTGACCTCACTGCGCAATCGACCTCATGGCGCCACGATGGACCAGTCGTTGCGGTCGCGTTCTCACCCGATGGTGCGCAGTTCGCCAGTGGTGGTCGCGATGGCAAGTTGCTGATCGGAGCAGCCGGTGTTGCAGAACCTACGCATGCGATTGTGGATCACACCGCCGCGGTTACCTGCCTCGCGTGGTCCGAGAATGGCCTGCTCGCGTCGGGTGCACGCGATGGCAAGCTGCGATTGCATGATCGCACGGGCCGTCTTTTGCGCGTGTGGCTGAGGCTGGGTGGGCCGGTCCGTTCGGTCGCCTTTCGCGGACAGCACCTCGACTACGAAGTCTCCACCAGAACGGGAACTGTGAGTCGCGCGGGATCGGTGGTCTTGCCGTGAGATCGATGGTGCCGTCGAAGAGGTGTTTTATTGTCCTGGCACCGTACGCACCTCATGGCACCGTACGCACCTCATTTGGCAGTCTGGGTTCGGATATCGCGGCGGAATGCATGACACTCGCATCTCCTGCCGGAGGATTGCCGGCAGTAGTAGAGGGACACGAAACCGCTGACGGTGGCAGGAATCTTGGCGCCAACAACCAAGGGATCAGTTCTGCATGCTGCTCACTTACTTGGTCCCTCGCGACGGCGGATGGGGGCGGCCGCCCCCGTGAGCTGCCGCCGCGCACGTGCCCTGCAATCGCCTAGCTGCCGAGTGCCTTGTCGATTGCGGTCTTCACTCGGTTGGCCTCGGCCTGCAGAACCGTACGAAGGATCGCAACCCGAAGGGTCGCTTGTGGCCGATGATCTTCCTCAAAAAGCTCGCTGAGCAGAACCGCGGTCGCTACGTGTCGCGCCGCTGACGC
>JBNMND010000343.1:0-6012 GCA_051274975.1 Planctomycetota bacterium
AAGGCGCAGGTGGTGCGCGAGATGGCGACGCACCGGATGATGCTGCAGGCACAATTCGATGGCCTGCCGTGGCAGCACGCGATGGCGTTCACGGCGAGCGCCAATCCAGGCAAACGATTCGCAGCACGCCAGTTGCTTGACGCGTTCCTAACCGAGGCACCGAACCAGAAGCTGGGGCAACTGCGACCGTTCCTCAGAACGGGCTTATCGCCGAAGGACCTGCCAACGCTGTCGGCGGATGTGCGCGGCGAGCTTCGCACAGGACCAGAAAGGCGGCTGATTGCCGAACTGCAGCGCAAGGACGGCACCGCTCTCCCCCATGATCGCGACCAGGTCGTGCTGCAAGAGGATGCGGCAGGTCGCTGGGCCGTGCAGGCGATTCGCAAACGACAGGCTCACAGCTACGGCCACGGCAGTTCGCGCCCGTTCGTCCCGCTGCACAACGCACTTGGCGGTGGCGGCATTCCACAACGCATCGCGCGCGCGCCGCAGTATGGCTTTGACGGCGTCGCCTGGAGCCTGGAGAAGCTCGCGACCGCGCGCGCCTCGTGCGAAGCGAACGACTGCGACTTATGGTCGGCCTACACCGTGCTCGATCTTGGTGAGGGCGTCGAACAGCGACTGGCAACGGTGCACGAAGCCATCGCCACCCTCGCCGGTGGTCCCGGCATGCTTTGGCTTGGCCTCCAGAACCGTGCCTACAAACCGCGCGACCCGGCCGGCGATGAAACGGCCATTCGTATCCTCCGCGCCCTGCTTGCCAGAGCCGACGCTGCGGGTGTCGAGATCGCGCTGTACCCGCACTACGGCTTCTGGATGGAGACGGCCGAAGTCGCCAAGCGCCTCTGCGAACGCATCCGGCATCCGCGTCTTGGCCTGTGCTTCAACCTGTGCCATTTCCTACGCAACCACCAAGAGACTGACCCAGCGCCGCTGATCCGGGCGTGTGCACCCCATCTGCTTGCCGTGACAGTCAGTGGCGCCAAGGGCACCGGCGACGCTTGGTCTGAACTGATCCAGCCGCTGGGCAATGGAGACTTTGACCTGAATGCCTTCTTGCAGACCCTGGACGACGTAAAGTTTCGCGGCCCGGTCGGCCTGCAGGCCTATGGCATTCGGCAACCACCTGCCAAGCACTTACCGGTATCGATGCAGGCCTGGCAGAACGCCGTGACTCGCTAGCGCTTACCAACGTATCGCCCATGCCTTGCTGCACCGCCACCCTCGTGACCGCCATGTGCACCTTGGCGGTGCCACAGTCTCCGTATGGAGCGCAACCCGCCCTGCAACCAGATGCGCAACTCGCGAAGCTGGTCAAGGACAGCCAAACCATCCTATTGGGCAAGAACGCAATTGGCCAAAGTGGCTGGGAGGCACAGGCCAGCAGCACGCGCGCAGCGTCACGATGTTCGACCAAGTCGATGACCACGGCTACGCCGGCGTGTTTGACCTTGGCTAGGTGACCGCCTCACCACCCGCGTGCGACGACCCACTCAGTCTCACCTGCCCACGTTCGGGCAAATGGATTGCCTTGGATTCGAAGACACGCTACCGCGGCCACGTCGTCGGCTTCTGCACCACGCACTGCCGCGATGACTTCCAAGCCCATGTCGCGGAGCCACCCGACGACACGAGCTTCTTCAACGCTCGCATCAAGGCGTTGCGCGAGCTGCGCTTCCCCCAGAAGCAGCCGGACTAGTAGCCGACGACGCCGATGCCCTTCTCAGTGACACTGAAGTCTGGGCCCGCTTCCAACTGCACGCCTTGCTGGTAGACGGTGAATCCTAGCAACGCCATGTTATTGGGAATCGGGAAGGACAACGTCGCGGTATTGCCTGCCGGTGTCAGCGAAAGCACCACATCGATGCTGACGAGCACGTTGCACGAAGCAGCTGCGGGCACGGCAAGAGACACGGGGAACGGCAACGGGATGCCGGACCAGATGGTGTCTGACACGCCGAGCACCATCAACGGAAAGCCGACCGGCGACAGGTTGTCCATCTGAACCAAGAACGTCTGGCCCAGCTGCGGATAGGCCGGCGCGGACAAGTGCGACATGCCGACGGAACTCGGACAGCCCGTTCCAGAGGTGGTAAAGAACGCGGCGAAGCCAATGACGAACTCCGCCGAGAACGTGGCGTCGACGCCATTCGGATGCGCCACAAGGTTGCCGATGATGCCTGCACCACCTGGGTAGACATCGGGACCGTTACGATCGGCAGTCTGCAGCGTAACCTCGAGTGGCAGACTGCCAGCGGTGTCGGTGTCGGACATGATCGCCCAGTGCTCGATCGAGTAGGCCAAGGACAGTTGCGTGAACTGCCAGACCATGTCGTCGCCATAGTTCAACCCAGCCGCAGCCGTCGTGTCGATGCTGTTGGTCGAGCTACCGATGAACGTGCCGCCGTTGTTCGGGTCGCCATCGTAGATGTTGAGGAACGTCGTCGCCGATGGCATCAGCGCGCCAAGGTTGCCGTAGTTCAAGGTGAACTTCGTCAGCGGAATCGTCGCCGGCGTTCCCGGGCTCGGCATGATGCCGACGCTCGGCGTGAAGGTCTGGCCGCCAGAGCGCGCCCCAAACGTGTCGGGGCCAAGCGGCTGATCGATGCTGTAGTTCTGCGCGCAAACACTCGCGGTGATCAGGGCGAACGTCAATAGGCGAATCGTCGGGTGCATGATGCCTGCTAGTCTACCGACCAGCCGGGCAGGCTGGAGCATGGCGGCATCACAATAAAGTCCGGGGTCTTACGTAGCACCGCGACCGGCACTGTCCTAGAGGCCGCGGCTACCAGGACCACTGACCACCCACGATCGCGTTGATCCCTGGCTCATTGACCCCGGATCCGTGCACGCGGTAGTCGATGTCGGTGACATTATCCAAGGTCACGAACAACTCGAGCTGCTCGGTCGCCTGGTACCCCCCATTGATCATGACATGCAGGTAGCCAGGCGTGCCGCTCGGCGGAATGCGCGACGTGTCAGAGCGATCGGACGAACTGAGACGACCGCCACGAGCGACGGCAGTGACCCGCGTCGCCAGCCACCAACGGCTGTGCGGCATCTGCCAACGCAGCGCCAACGAACTGGTGAACGGCATCAAGCGCGACACCGGCTCGCGCACGGGCGTCAGCGAGTTGCTTGGGAAGGTGTCGGCTTCGCCATCGACGTAGGCAATGAAACCACTTGTCGTCAACGATTCCGTCAGGCGCCAAGCACCTTCCAGTTCGCCGCCCCACAAGTAGCCGTTGGCGCCGTTGGTCGAGGCATTGATCACCTCGCCAGTGGCCGGAACTGTGCCGATCGGACGTGACGTGATGGCGCCATCCATATCAATGTAGAACACCGACGCATTCAAGCTGACATCGTCGCTGCGGAATCGAGAGCCAAGCTCGTAGGTGATGTAGTCCTCGGAATCGACGTTTAGTGAGCCAGTCGCGATCTGGTCCGTGCGCGACGACTTCAACGAACTCAGGTCCGCGACGTTCGGCGCACGGAACGCTTGCGAGGCGCCGCCATAGATGCTGATGTGCTCATCGATGCGATAAGTGCCACGAAGCTGGAAGGTCGCCTTGTCCCAACTGCGGTCGGCGGAGATAGGGTGGCCCGCGCCATCGTCGAGCACACCGATGTCGGCAGCGGCATAGGTGTAACGACCGCCTGTTGTGACCTCGAAGGCGTTGTTGACCGGCAGGCGATGCTGCAGGTAAAGACCAAGCAAGTCGTAGGTCGCATCGTCACCGACCGGTCCCTGCACGTTGAAGGTGTCGCTGACGACGTTACCAAGTGGATCCGTGCGCAAATCACGGCGCGATGAGTTGACGCTGTCGCGGTAGTAGTCGACGCCATACACCAGCGTGCCGCCACCGAATTGGCTCTCCAGACCGAGAGCCGCGCCGAACGTATCGACCTCGGTGCGATCGAGTTCCATGCGGGTATTGACGCCACTACGACGCGTGCGCTGAAAGTCTTCATCCGCCTGCTGGAACGAGAACGTCAGCGAGTAGCCGGATACCGCGCCGACTCTGTTCTGATCCGCAACGCGAAGATAGCTCAGCGTGCGTTCTTGGTCATAGACGCGAGCAATGTCCGGAGACCCGAGCGACGTGCCATGCCATGGCTCAAAGAAGCCCGTGCGGTGCGAACGCCAGACATCATCCTGCTTGACCGATTGGTGTGCCACCGTCAGTGTCGCCGTGTTGGCCAGCGCAACATCCAGACGAAGGTCATAGTCAAACTCTTGGTAGCCCGTCTTCGGCATGCGCCCGACTTCGGAGTCGCGGATATCGCCATAGTCACGATAGGTCGCGCCCAAGTGCAAACCCCAAGCACCACCTTCGCCCGTCGTCACTTCGAGGCGGCCGGTATGCGAAAGACTGTTGGTGTCGAAGCGGTAGATCGCGTTGCCGTGATGGAATGCCGAGCCATGCGACTCGCCGCGAAAGTCCGACGACTTGGTGAACACGTTGACCGTGCCGCCAATCGCATCCGAGCCATACAGAACCGACCCTTGGCTCTTGACGACTTCGAGGCGATCAATCGACAACGAGTCGATCGTGTTCCAGTATTGGATCGGCCCGCTGCGGAACGTCGAATTGTTCAAGCGAATGCCATCGATCATCATCAGGTTGCGGCGACCAGTGAAGCCGCGGATGAATGGCGAGCCGTGGCCGTGCGCGGTCTTCTGAATCATCACCCCCGGCGTGTATCGCAACGCCTCGGGCAGCGTTCGCGAGCCCGTATGCAACAGGTCGAATTGATCCAGTGATTGAAACGTGTAAGGCGAGCGCAACTCGTTCTCGCGGAATCCCGACGCCGTCACGACGACCTGCTGCGGCTTCTTGGAATCTTGGCCTGCCGCAGTTTGTGGTGCAGTCTTCGGCGCAGTTTTGGTCGCCTGCGCGAGCAACAACGGTGCGCAACTAACAACAGTGACTATGGCAATCAGATGCTTCATGAACGTGAGTCGATGTCCGATGGCTCCATCGTGTCGGTGAGCTTGAGAGCAACAGAACGGCAACGAGACAGCAATGCAAGCGGCTCCGGAGCCATGCGTTAGAACCGAACCGAGGGGAACGACCAAGGGCCGCTACACGGTTCAATCGAATGTCGGATATTTGTGCCCCCGAGGCAGGGAGGTTCGCCCCTACTTCTTGGCTTGCTTGCCCTGCAGCATTCGAGATCGAGGCGGCTTGGACTTCGGTAACGCATCGGCGGTCGCCTGCACCAGATCTCGCCATCGCGATCGGTCCCCAAGCAACCGCCCTGAGACCACTAGACAGAGCTTGGCGCCAGGGTACGGCGGTGCCGACTCCAACTTGCTTTGCCACGCCGTCGACGCGGCAGTTAGCTTGAGGAACAACTGCTCGTCATCAACGAGCGCGACGACCTTGTCGTCACAGTAGATGCACCAACCACCAAACATGGCGCGAGCTCGCACGTCGAGTGGCGCGAGCTGAACAAGAATGCGATCGACGAGTTCGTTGCTCGTACCCATGCCCCAATCCTACGGACCGCCATACACCTTGGCGATCCCTGCAACTTCCCCCGCAAAGAAATTGGGCCCGATTCGTGATGCCGGCTCGCAGACATCTCCCTTCAGTTGGCCAGCAACGGCGGGCCTAGTCGTTGTGCGGTGGCGGACCACAGATGAGATTGCAAGGCAGTCAGCACTCGATTGAATGCGTCGCCATCGGCAGGTCGAGTCTGACTGATGTCGTCGTGAAGAGAGATCGAATCCACGCCTTCTGCCTATGACCCGGCAACGCCCGAGGAAGATTCCATCACGATACAAACTCCAGTGGCAGCTCCCCCACGCCATCGGCACCCGACACGCATGCGTCAACGAGCCCATTAGTGTGCGACAACGTGATCGCACGATCGCACCGCATCCAAATGAGCGATGAACTCAAAAATGGCGAATCAACGAAGCTTCAGTCCAGAGATCTTCCAACCGGGAGCCAGTATTTCGGGGTGATGCGCATGCGCCTGGCGCCGACGTCAAACGTCACATAG
>JBNMND010000344.1:0-6010 GCA_051274975.1 Planctomycetota bacterium
TTTTTGGCCTGGAGGGATTCACGGCTCTGCCGGACGGCCAGCAGGAAGCGTCGCCGGCGCTGCTGATCCTGGCAGTGGCGATGATCCTAGTGCTGGCGCTGGTTAATCACTTCGGAGTCGTGCTCGGCGCCATCGTGCAGAACGTCACTACGTTCGCCAAAGTCGGTGCGCTCGGCATGATCGTGATCGGTGGCTTCATGGCCGCCGGTGGTGACGCCAGCCCCGTCGTTGCGATTGTGCCCGCTGCCGGTGACGCACCGGAATGGCGCATGGCCGGCCTCGTTACCGCGTTCATGGGCATCTTCTGGGCCTACGAAGGTTGGTACCAGATGCCGTTCAATGCCGCCGAATTGAAGCGGCCCGAACGCAACCTGCCAATTGGTCTGGTCGGTGGCATGGTCATCCTGATCGTCGTTTACCTTTTCGTTAACTGGACCTACATGCGGGTCGTACCGTTCGAAGAGATGCGCGCGATGGCTGAGGGCACACCCAACACCGAGGTCGCAAAGTTGACCGTGTCGAGGATCTTCTCACCGGAGATCGGGGGCTACCTGACGCTGTTCATGGCGATCTCGATCTTCGGGGCCGCCAACCCGAACATGCTGTCATCGCCGCGCGCGTTCTACGCAATGGGCCAGGACGGTCTCGCGCCTGCGGTATTGAGCCGCGTCAGCAAGCGCTGGGGCACGCCTGTGGTCTCGATCTGGGTGCAGGCGCTGGTCGGCATCATTCTGGTGCTGTGGCTCCAGGGCTTCCACGATGTGACGGCCTTCGTGGTGTTCGCTGCCTTCCTCTTCTATGGCCTGACGGTCGCAGCCGTGTATCGCCTGCGCAAAAGCAGGCCGGACGCCAAGCGGCCGTATCGCTGCACGGGCTACCCGTTCACCCCGGCGCTATTCATCATCGTCGCGGTCGGATTCATCATCGCAGTGCTGCAAGACCCGGTGGAGCGCGAGAATGCTCTGATCGGCCTTGCCATCGTCGGTGCGGGCGTGCCCTACTACCTTTGGTGGCAGCGGGCCTACCCAGCTTCCGAGTAGATCGCTAGTGAGTCGCGCCCGACGGTGCTAGAGTGGCGTGCTGATGATGAGCAACCTGCAGTTCAGCCTGTTCTTTGCAGCCCTTGTAGTGGGCTACGTGCTCGTGCACCTGCGCATGATCCGGTTCGAAGAGCACCTGCAAAAGCTGGCCGGCATCCGCGCGATCGATGATCGCTTGCGCGGTCTTGACGATCGCGTCAAGCAGCTCGCTGAGAAGTCTGGCAAGGTAAACCTGGACCGCGTCTCGGCTCAGCTCGCTACGTTGCACGAGGATCTCGAAGATCTGCGCGAAGCGACGACGGAAGTCCGCAGCGCTGTGGTGCAGATCCCGACGCCGACGATGGTGGCGGCAGTCGCGGAAGACGGATCTGGGCAAAGCGCGGCACACCAGGAATCGCCGGCGACTCGCATCGTCGCGATGATTGAGACCCGCCTGCTGCAGCTTGGCTACCACAACATTCGTTTGCTTGGTGACCTCGGCGACGTGCAGATGGCGGACGAGATCGAAATGCGCGTCGAAGGCGAACGCAACGGCATGCCGTTCAAGGGCCGCGTGATCATGCGCAACGGCTCGGTGCACGACGTCAACGTGCAGTCGGTCGCGCAGGCTTTTCCTTAGGCGCTTCGCGCCGGGAGTTCCCGTAGGCGCTACGCGCTGGCTGCCCCTCAGCCGCTACTTGCCAGCCAGTCGCGCTGCGACACGCGGCGCAAGCTTCTCAAGCACCGGCCACGGCGCATCGGAATCGAGCGCATAGCACAGGTCGAGATGGCCAAGCTTGCGGAGCATGTTCTGCACGAAGTAGCGCTCGCGCGCCCAGCGGCTCTTGCCCGGCAACCCGAACGCCTTCTCATCGTTGCGTCCGGCTGGCGTTCCTGCCTGCACGATGGCGGCGATGAATGCCGGTGAGTGTTCGCGTTCGCCGTGTCGTGCCAAACTGCACGCCGACGCGGCCCGTAACGATGCATCGCTGTGGCGATCCTGCATGCACTTGAGCAACGCTGTGTGGTCATCGCCAGCTGGTAGTTCACCAAGCGCGAGCGCGGCTTCGACTGCGAGCGGCGCGCGTTCGTTGACGAGCTGTTGGCACAGCTCGATGGCGTCCTTGCCACCGATGCGGCCGAGTGCCGCCAGTGTGGCTTGGCCACCTGGTGCGGCCGGCGTGTTCTCGAAGGCTTCGATTAAAAACGGTTCCGCGGCTGCTCCCGCCGCGTGCACCGGTGCTAGTCGTTCGCGCCACAAGTGTGGCAAGGACGTGTGCAGGTCCTGGCACAGCTGCGCAATGTTGGCCTGCGCCGCGGCACCCTGGGTTGCCTGACCATCTTGGCCTAGGTCACCCGGCTTGCTTGGGTCTTGTTGGGGCGTCGAGCACGCCGCCGCCAGCAACAAGACCGTGCCAGCCAAGCCGGAGGCCAATCGATTGCATCGCATGAGCACCATCGTGCCAGGGATGCACGTTACGACAACAGCCAGCGTTCGAACTCTTCGGGCAACGGTGCCTCGTAGCACGTTTCGACATCCGTGTCCGGATGCCGCAGGTAGATCTGGTGGGCGTGCAGCAGATGGCGATTGGGGGCGTCGGCGGTGTCTTCGAAGACGCTTTCGCCGGCTTTCATTCGGGCTACGAACGCGAGGTAATGGCTGTCTGGATGTCCATACAGCTTGTCGCCGACGACCGGATGACCGGCATGCTCGAGGTGCACGCGGATCTGATGGGTGCGGCCGGTCTCGGGCAGGCAGCGCACCAGGGTCTTGTTCTGGCCGTAGCGTACAGGTTCGAGCGTCGTGCAGGCAGTCTTCGTGTTCTCCGCATCGCTGGCGGCGCTGCGGCGAAGTGTGACTTCACGACCGAACTTGTGGCCGATGGGTTGCTCGCAACGCAGCGTTGCTTCGAGCCTGCCGTGAACGACCGCTAAGTAGACCTTGCGCACCGAGTGGTCCTCGCCGACCGGGGAGAACTGTGCTTGCACTGCTGCTTGCGCGACCTTGTTGGCCGCGACCAGGCAGACGCCGCTGGTTTCACGGTCCAGGCGATGTACCAGCTGCAGGTCGTCACCGAACTGTTCGCGTAGCCGGTAGATCAGCGTGTTGCGAATGAACGGGCCGTCGGCGTGCATCGGCAGGTGCGATGGTTTGTCGATCGCGAGTAGCGACGCATCTTGATGCAGCACGCGGTAGTCGAGGCTGACCTGCGGTTCCTTGTGCAGCTTCTCGTAGCGCAACTGCATGCCGCCACGCAACTGTTCGTCGCCGGACGCTGGGTTGCCATCGAGTGCGATCCTGCCATCGGCGAGTTCGCCCAGCCAGCCATCGCGATCGAGGTAGCGGAAGCGCTGCGACAGGAAGGCGAGCAGGCTGAGCCCCTTTGCATCGTTGGGGATGCGGGATTGCAGCGTGATCGGGTGCGGCTGGCGGTCGGACTTCGGCATAGGGGCGAAGTCCAGTGTGCCCGCCGGCACGATGCCAGTCGATGCTAGAGAATGGCGATGCTAGAGACTGGCGATGCCATGGAGTGGCATACGCCATTGTTCGTAAGGGCCCCAGCGCAAGAAGGCCCGCCTCTCAATCTGCCAGTCATTCTGCGACTACGCGGTCGCCGGTTCGTCGTCATCGCGGCGGCGGCGGCGCATCAGCGCTGCGCCAATGCCGGCCAATCCGGTGCCGAATAGCAGCAAGGTTCCGGGCTCGGGGACCGGTTGGCCTCCGGCTGGGTTTCCTCCACCTTCTTGGCCTGGGTTCGGGCCTTCGCCCACACCACCTGCGCCGTTGCCACCGGCTGGGGAGCCACCTGGGTCTTCCACGACTACGCCGCCTTCTCCAGTGCCGGCCGCTGGGCTGCCGTTGCTGGTGCCTTCGCCTTCACCGGCCACTGGGCCTGTTGGGTTGAAGACGCCGGTGTCGGGTTCGTTGATCGGGGCCTCGGGTCCAACTCGGTCGGTAACGACCGTGGCCGAACTGTCGGAGCAGGACGGGAACACGATGCTGGCAATCAGCAGGTTGATGAACAGTGTCTTGCGCATGGTTTCTCTGAAGTCCGCGCGGTTAGCGTGCGGGCTTGATGGGTAACGAGCAAGCGATGTGCCGTGTTGCAGTGTTCGTGAACATGTTCTTGCTCACAACCGCGTTTAGTCACACCGATTACCGATCCATCCTTGCCACCGTCTGTGCGGCGTGCAGGCTCAATCCCACTATGGGAATGGGCGTTGCAATGAAGGCATGTCGGCGGGATTTCTCTCTGCCAACCCCGCCCTCTAGTCGCACTGGCGCGACTAGTTTCGACTTCCCGCACACAGTTTATCGAAATGCTATTGCGGTAGAACGGCCTTGAGATCGGTTGTTGCGATCCGGTCGAGAGTCGATGTGGCGAAATCCAGACGGTGTGTCGCAGATCCGACGGCGGCCGCCCGTTAGCGGAGAACGCCATACGATCGCACCTTGTGGTCGCTGCTGCTGATGAACACCTGTCCGTCCGTTGCGAAGACCCGACTCTTCGCGTTTCCCTGTAGTCGGTATAGATGCTTGCCGGTGGCGGCATCTAGCACCTGTAGCGAGCCAGTTTGCACCGGCACGATCATGCGATTGCCAATGATGGTGGCTTCTCCGCTCCAGCCTTGTTTACGCGGCGCGAAACCTTCGAGGTCCTTACCGGTGTGCGCATGGATGCGGTGGATGTGATCCGGTGCAACGACGACGACCGTGCCGTTGGCGAGTGCGAGGTTGCCCAGCAAGGCCTTCTCGAGATTGCGTTGCCACTTGATTTCGCCGGTCAAAAGATCAAGCGCGATCAGTTGGCCTTGATCGTCGCCGACGACCACGACCTTGGTGTCGTGTAGGGCATGGGGGCTCTGCAGCCTCTCGGTGTCCCGCTGCCAAACCGTCTTCATGTCGGGAATCGAGAAGCACGTGACCAGTCCGCCTTCCCCAATGGCGATCACGTTCTGGCCAGTCGCTAGCAGCGAGCCATACGCCGTCTGGCCCATATCGACGCTTTTCCGGCGGCGCTCCGCCAGGTCAATCGTGTGCAGCCGACGGTCGCTCGTGGCCATTACGAGCGTGCGGCCGATCAGCACTGGGTGCACTTCGGTTGGTAGCTCGTCGAGGCTCCATGCGAGGTTGCCGTCGGTGAGGTTGATTGCGCGCAGCTTGCCATCGAGTGAACCGACCAGCGCCTGACCACCGTCTTGAAGCGGCGTCGTCAGCCATCCCGATAGGTCGTCGCTGGCAAAGCTCCAGGTCGTGGTGTCGAGGGCCGAAGTCACCTTGTGGACCTTGCCGCCGCGGTCGACAAAGATGCGTTGTTGGTCGCCGGTGAAGACGGGGCGTGACTCAATGGCGCTGTTGTGTTGCCAAGTGGCCTTTGGCAGCAGCGTCAATTGGGCGGTCCACTCGGCCTCGCCATCGCCGACCGCTTCGGTGGCCATGGGGCCGAAGCCCTCGCTGATGATGGAGATGTTGGTCTTGTCGGAAGGCACGCGCGACAATAGCAGCGGCGTCATGCCGACTTCGGTGCCGTTGACGATTACCTTGGCCTTGCTCGGTTCGCTCGTGATCTTCAGCGGCAAACGCACCAGTCCGTCAAATGGCACTTCTGGGAACGACACGCGCAGCGCGCGCAGTTGCTGCTGGGCGGTACCAAAGTCGCCGGCCTTGGTGGCTGCCTCCAGAGCTTCGAGCAGGCGAGTGATCGTCGCATTGCGCGTGACTCGGTCGCGGAAGTGCGTGCGCAGCTCCGCGTCGCCAGTCGGTTGCGACTCGAGTTCGCTGTAGAGCTTCAACGCGCCGCCGAAGTCAAAGCGCGCTTCCTTCTCGACGGCTGCCTTGAACATCGGGTCCAGGCGCCTTTGGGTGTCGTTGCGTTCCAATGCCTCGGCGTAGGCCTGGCTGAGGCGGCGGCATGCTTCGATGTCCGGGCGCGAAGACTCAAGCGACTCGGCGATGCGCATTTTCGTCTTGCTCGCCAGGAACTCCGGTA
>JBNMND010000345.1:0-5940 GCA_051274975.1 Planctomycetota bacterium
GTTTTCGAAGTAGTAGATGCGGCTGTGTTCGAGGAAGCGATCGACGATGGCAGTGACGGTGATGTTCTCGCTGAGGCCGGGAACACCAGGTCGTAGACAGCAAGCGCTGCGGACGCACAGGTCGATCTTGACGCCAGCGCGCGACGCTTCGTAGAGCGCCAAGATCACTTCGGGGTCGGCCAAGTTATTGAGCTTGGCCTTGATCGCTGCTGGCTTGCCTTTCGCCTGGTTGTCCATCTCGCCGCGAATGCGATGCAGGATCTGATCGCGCAGTGTGAACGGTGCGACCAGCAGCGATTCCATCTCCGGCACTCGAGTGAAGCCGGTGATCATGTTGAACGTTTCGGCGACTTCCTCGCCGACATCGTGGCGTGCCGTCATGACGCCGACGTCGGTGTAGAGGCGCGCGGTCGATGGGTTGTAGTTGCCGGTGCCGATGTGGCAGTAGCGTCGCAAACTTTTGTCGTCTTCGCGGCGTACGATCAGCGTGCACTTGGCGTGCGTTTTCATGCCGACGATGCCGTAGACAACGTGCACGCCGGCTTGCTCCATGCGGCGCGCCCACTGGATGTTGGCGGCTTCATCGAAGCGTGCTTTGAGCTCGACGATGGCGGTGACTTGTTTGCGCTGCTTGGCGGCCTCAATCAGCGCTTCGACCATCACGTTCTTGTTGCCAGCGCGATAGATCGTCTGCTTGATTGCGAGCACTTCTGGGTCGTTCGCGGCGAGTCGTACGAAGTCCTCAACCGTTGAAAACGAGTCATACGGATGGTGCAGCAGGATGTCGCCGTCGCGCAGGTCGGCGAACATGTCCTCCGGGGCGTTCCATCGCCATTGGCGTCGTGGCTTGGTCGGCTCGTCCTTGAGGCCTGGCTTTTCAATCAGGCCGTAGAGTTCCATGATGCGGCCCAGATTGACCGGTCCCTTGCAGAAGTAGATGTCCTCGCTGCTGATGCCGAACGCGCGCTGGAAGCGGTCGAGAACTTCGGGGTGTGCGTCGCTATCAATCTCCAGGCGCACCGGTTCGCCGCGGCGGCGCTTTAGTAGTTCTTTCTCGATGGAGCTCATCAAGTCGGTCGCTTCCATCTCGTCGACTTCGAGGTTGCCGTCACGCGTGACCCGGAACGTGCTGGTGTGCAGCACTTCAAGGCCGGGGAACAGCGCGTGCAAGTTGGCCCGCACCAGATCCGCCGTGAACACGTAGCCGCGTTGCCCGTCCTTCTCCGGCAGGCGCAGGATGCGAGGCAAGGTGCGCGGCACTTGCACAACGGCCATGCGATGTGCGCGGCGGTCCTTCTGCGGGTCTTGCAGCAGCAACGCGATGTTCAACGACTTGTTGAGCAATACTGGGAACGGGTGCGCCGTGTCGACTGCTAGCGGGGTCAGGATTGGATAGACCTCGCGATGGAACCACGAGTCGACCCACTGCTTTTGCTCGCCGTCGAGTTCGCCAATCGATGGGAACTGGATGCCGGCCTTGACCAGCTCTGGCAGCAGCTGTTCGCGCCAGGTCATGTGCATTGCGTCGGAAAACTCGTGCGCCTTTTTGCGCACGCTCTCGAGTTCTTCCGTCGCGTTGAGGCCGTCGTGACTCTCGCCTGGCAGGCCGGCGTCAACCATCTCCATGATGCCGGCGACGCGGATCTCGAAGAACTCATCGAGGTTCGTGCTGGCGATGGCGAGGAATTTGACGCGCTCGAGTAACGGGTTGCTCGGGTCTTGAGATTCCCCGAGAACTCGGCGGTTGAACGCCAGCCACGAATGCTCGCGATTGACGAACAGCGTGCTGCGTTCGAGGGTGTCGAGTGCGGCCTCTGGCGCCACCGCGTTCACGGCCGGGGCCTCGCTGTCGATTTGGCGATTGGGGGCGCCGCGCTCGATGTGTAGGTGGTCTGTCTCAGAGTCATCAGTTCGCGTCATGGTTCTCCCCCTGCTATCGGCATTCTAATGGCCGATGCCGTGGGCCAGATCCATTGCCGCCGCGGCACCGCAGGCTCGGCGTTCGCTGTCTGCATCAGCAGACAGCGAACGGGGGGGAGTATTTAGGATGTGTCTCGTGCTGGGGCAACCTCGGAGCCGGCGTAAAGCGATTGGCCGATTCCGTCCGATTGCGTGACCAGGGTTTGAGTTTGGTTCACGAGTGAGAGGAGTTGCCGTGTCATTGCAGATTGATGAGCTGTTGCGTTCGATGGTCCAGAAGGATGCTTCTGACCTTCACATCAAGGCGGGGAGCGCACCGGGCTTCCGCGTCGATGGTCAGATCTTTCAGCAAGAAGAGTTCGGCGTGTTGACGCCGGAGCTGACTTCCGAGCTGGCACGTCAATTGATGTCTCCCGAGCAATGGGAGCGTTTCTTGTCCGAGAAGGATCTCGACTTCTCGCACGCGGTCACAGATCTCGCTCGCTTCCGCGTCAACGCGCTGCACCAGCGCAATGCCGTCGGTGTCGTCATCCGACTGATTTCGGATGAGATCCCCAACCACAAGAAGCTTGGCCTGCCGCAGATCACGCTCGATCTCGCGTCGAAGCCACGTGGTCTGGTGTTGGTTACCGGCCCAACGGGTTCCGGCAAGTCGACGACGCTCGCGGCGATGATCGACTACATCAACGAAAAGGAGAATGGGCACATCTTGACGATGGAAGACCCGCTCGAGTTCGTGCACAAGGACAAGAAATGCTTCGTCACGCAGCGACAGATCGGTCAGGACTGTTCGTCGTTCCGCGAAGGCCTGCGGCGCGCGTTGCGTCAAGACCCCGACGTGATCTTGATCGGTGAGATGCGCGATCTCGAGACGATCTCGATGGCGATCTCGGCTGCCGAAACGGGCCACTTGGTGTTCGGCACGCTGCACACGACGAGCGCGATTTCGACGGTCGATCGCATTATCGATGTGTTCCCGACCGATGCCCAGCAGCAGGTGCGCGTGCAGATGGCGTCGACACTTCAGGGTGTCATCTCGCAAACGCTGGTTCCCAAAATCGGCGGCGGCCGCGTGGCATCGCGCGAGGTCTTGGTCGGCACCGATGCGGTCAAGTCGCTCATTCGCGAAGGCAAGTCGGCGCAGCTCCTCAATCTGATGCAGACCGGTAGACAGTACGGCATGTGCACGCTCGAAGATCAGTTGCTCAAGGCTTACGAAGAAGGGCTAATCACGTCCGACGATTGCATCGTGAAGGCAAACCGACCGGACGATGTGCGTCGCCGCATCGAAACCGTCACGCCGAAGAAGCGGGCCAGCAACATGGACACAATGGGGCAGCGCGCACCAGCAACTGCCGCTGCCCCGAGTAGTGGTGCGTCCGGCGGCAGCATGGCGGGCAGTGGCATGAGCGGCAGTGGCATGGGTGACGGAGGCATGAGCGGCGGAGCAGGAGCATCCGGTTCACCGCGACCGCGTCCCACCGCCAAGGGAGTCACCGGCGGTCGCCCGCAGTCCGCCTTCGGTGACACGTCCGGCCTAAAGATGCGCCGCCCACAACGACCGACCTAGCGGATCGCTGGTCCGCGGCCTGACAGATCCCGCGCCCCGATTTGCGTGCCGTACCCGGTGCAAACCACCAATCCGCGGAACGCGGATTGGTGGTATTGAACCGGGTGCAATACGCAAATCGGAGCAGGGTAGTTGACCTGATTGTGACGTGAGTTCGGGGATTGCGGTGCTGACGTGGGTGGCTGCGGTTCGTATGGTGCTCCGCCCCGATGTCGTTGCGCCTTCCTCAGTTGCTGATTCTTACCTGCTGTACGGGGGGTGTCTTGGCGCAGGGCGATGCGGCGCGGCGGTCGTGTCAGATTGGGCGGATTGAGGCTGAGAATGCGCCGCTGCTCGATGGTCTTTTGACCGACGACTGTTGGCTCGGGGCGCCGGCGATTGGCGAGTTGGTGATGGTTGAGCCGTGGCTCGGTCGCAAGCCGACGGAGCGCACGATCGTCAAGCTGCTGCACGATCGCAATAACCTCTACATCAGCGTGTGGTGTGAGCAGGATCCGGACACGGTGCGCAACAGCCAACGCGTTCGCGATGCACGGTTGGATCCCGACGATCGCATCGAACTGATGTTTGATCCGTTCGAGAACCGACGCACGGCGTACTACTTCCAAGTCGGTGCCGGCGGTTCTCTCGGCGATGCACTGGTTTCGGCGAACGGCTCGCGGTTTAGCAAGCCTTGGGACGCGATCTGGCGGGCGAAGTCACGCAAGACGGACGACGGTTGGCAGTGTGAAATTGCGATCCCGTTTCGCAGTATCCCGCGCAAGAAGGGCGCGCGTTCGTGGGGCTTCAACCTGAAGCGCTACATGCGCGATCGCAACGAAGAATATCAGTGGGCCAACCCGAGCCAGTCGGTGCCGTTCTTTCGTATCAGTGAGTTCGGCACGGTAGATGGCATCGGTGAAGTCGACAACGGCATTGGCCTTGAGGTCGTGCCGTATGTTGCCGCCGGGCTCTCGCGCGATCGCACCGCAAGCGATAGCGGGTGGGGCTTCGATCCCGACATGGGCGGCGAGATGTACTACCGCGTCACGCCGTCAATGACGTTTGCGACGACGCTGCTGACGGACTTCGCACAGACCGAGAGCGACAGCCGCCAAATCAACCTCAACCGCTTCCCGCTGTTCTTCCCCGAGAAACGCGACTTCTTCCTCGACGGCGAGAGCTACTACAACTTCGGCTCGCAGTTCGCCGGTGGCACTCGCTTTCTACCATACTTCACTAGGCGCATCGGACTGAGCAGCGGCAACCCGGTGCCGATCCTTTGGGGCATGAAAATGCAGGGCGAGGCAGGGCCGTTTGAGATCGGCTTGCTAGATGTTCAGGTCGATGGCGCGTCGACGACCGCCGAAGAGAACCTCGCGGTAGCACGCGTCAAATACGCGCTCGGCGAGCAGACCTTTGTTGGCCTGATCTCGACGAATGGCAACCCGACGAGCGCCGGCGCCAACAGCATCGCTGGCATCGACTTCTACCATCGCATTCCCGAGTTCGTCGGCGACATGGATCTGCAGATCGCAATCGATGCGGTGGGGTCGACTGGCGAGGCGGCCAACGACGATGGCGAGAGCTTCGGCATCGACCTGAAGGCGCGCGGCCAAGTGTGGACTGTGCAGACTGGCACGCGCTGGGTGTCGAGCGACTTCTCGCCGGCGCTTGGCTTTGTGTCACGGCGCGGCATTCGCCAGTCTGAACTCGAGGTCGGCTTTCGGCCCCGTGCTCCCGAAGGCAGTGCCATCCGCCGCTACGTGCTAGAAGTCAAAGGCCGTCGCGCCGAAGAGTGGGAAGGTGCGCCGCAGAGCATCGCTTGGCAAATCGACCAGCTTGGCTTGGAGTTTCAGAGTGGCGACGAAGTAGCCCTCTTCTTCAGTCGCAAGTTCGAACGCGTCTCGATGGACTTCGACTTGTTCGATAGCACGAGGATGGGCACTCCGGTGTTCGCCGGTGATTACTGGGCGACGCGTCAGGGCATTCGGTTTGAGGGCAGTGGTGGCCGCCCCGTCAGTGGCAACGCCAGCATCTTCCATGGCGACTTCTTTGACGGCCACAGCACTAGCATCCGCGCGGATGCCGACTGGCGAACGTCTCCGCTGCTGCAGATGGGAGTTGGCTACAGTTCGACGATTGCCGACCTCGGTCCCGGCCGCGAGTTCACGACGCACATTGGTACGGGCACGCTCGACCTGTTCTTCTCACCTGAGTTGAGCCTGCGCAACTTGCTGCAGTACGACAACGACTCGAACGGTATCGGCTGGCAGAGTCGGATGCGGTGGATCTACTCGCCGGGCTGCGACTTCTTCCTCGTGTTTGGCTCCAACTGGCAGCGCAGTCGGGATTCCTTTGGCCAAGAGTCGATCGTGCCGACCGAGCAGGCGCTCAACTTCAAGATCGCGCACACGGTGCGATTCTAGAGCCGGGGACCTAGTTTCGAGGGTTTCTGGAACGGTCCGGTT
>JBNMND010000346.1:0-5933 GCA_051274975.1 Planctomycetota bacterium
CTCCGACACCCTTTGCTGCGGCGCTTGGCCTCTGACATATGTTTGCAGTTGCGCGCCTGTCCAACGCGGTCTACATCCCGCTTCCACGCTCATAAGGAGCCCACAGAATGCCCATGCTCGCCGAAGACATCGAAGCCCTTATCCGCGAGACGTTTCCCGATGCGAAGATCACCATCAACGACCTTGCGGGCGACGGAAATCACTTCGCCGCCGAGGTCGTGGAAGAGAGCTTTCGTGATTTGAACCGGGTGCAGCAACAGCGTGCGGTCTATGCCTCGCTCAAGGGCAAGATGGACGGCGCGCACGGAGAACTGCACGCATTGAAGTTGACCACTAAAGCACCCGACTGAACGCCTGCGACGTCATGCCCTTTCAGCTGACTGCCCCTTGAACTGGAGAGGGCATGCGATGATGGTCAACGTCACGTCCAGTGCAACCTAGCGCCCTTTGCGACGAAACAGCCAGACCGATGAGACTCCGACTATGAGTGTAGAAGAACAGATCAAAGATACCGTTACCGCCAACGACGTCGTCCTCTTCATGAAGGGTACGAAGGATATGCCGCAATGCGGGTTCTCAAACCATGTCTCCGGCGTGCTTAGAGCCATTGGTGTTGAGTTCAAGGACGTGGACGTGCTGGCCGACCCGGGCATCCGGCAGGGCATCAAGGACTACTCGGACTGGCCGACGATCCCGCAGCTCTACGTCAAGGGCGAGTTCGTAGGCGGCTGCGACATCATCAGCGAGATGACGATGTCGGGTGAGCTGGACGCGCTTCTGGAGAAGTCCGGTGTGGCCTTCTCGAAGGAAGAGTCCAAGAAGATCCGCGACGCCAACGGCTAGGTTGAGCCGGCGCGTGTGTCGTGGTTTTCGCCGACCACGACGTGCACGCAGAGCTGTTGCAACGCGCTCGCCCTTCGGTGCAACTCACCGAAGTTGTGCACGCCTGCGTTTGACTTGAGATCCCTTACTTGAAGTCGTGCGGCTTGAACGCATGGAACTGGCGTAGATGGGGGAGACGGCTCTCGACGCGATGCCGTTCGCTAATCGCGTCGTGCAGGCCTGGTGAGTTTTCGCGCGTGTACGATGGCATGTCGCGCAAGTCGGAGGCTAGGATCGCCGCCATGAAGACGCATGCCGCCATCGCCTACAGTGCAGGTCAAGACCTGACCATCGAAGAGGTGGATCTCGACGGACCCCGCGCGGGGGAAGTCCTGATCGAAATCAAAGCCACGGGCGTGTGCCACACCGATGCCTACACCCTTTCTGGCGCGGATCCAGAAGGTCTCTTCCCGGCCATCCTCGGACACGAAGGAGCCGGCGTGGTGGTCGACGTTGGACCTGGCGTCACCACGCTCAAGAAGGGCGATCACGTCATCCCGCTATACGTGCCGGAGTGCCGCCAGTGCAGCTACTGCACCAGTGGCAAGACCAACCTGTGCCAGTCCATCCGACTCACGCAAGGCGCGGGCATGATGCCAGACGGCACCAGTCGCTTTTCGATCGGCGGCGAGCCGCTCTTCCACTACATGGGCACGTCGACGTTCGCGCGCCACACAGTCGTGCCTGAGATCGCGGTCGCCAAAGTTCGCGAGGACGCTCCCTTCGACAAGATCTGCTACATCGGCTGTGGCGTGACGACGGGCATCGGCGCGGTGATCAACACTGCCAAGGTCCAGCCTGGTGACAACGTCGTCGTATTCGGCCTCGGCGGCATCGGCCTCAACGTCATCCAAGGCGCGCGCATCGCTGGCGCCAACATGATCGTCGGTGTCGACATCAATCCGGGCAAGAAGGCCCTTGCCGAGAAGTTCGGTATGACCCACTTCGTCAATCCCAAGGAAGTGGAGGGCGACCTCGTGCCGTACCTGGTCGACCTGACCAAGGGCGGCGCCGACTACTCCTTCGAGTGCATCGGCAACGTCGAGCTAATGCGCGCTGCCTTGGAATGCTGCCACAAGGGTTGGGGTGAGAGCATCATCATCGGCGTCGCCGGAGCCGGCGAGGAGATCTCTACCCGACCGTTCCAGCTGGTCACCGGTCGCGTGTGGAAGGGCTCGGCCTTTGGTGGCGCCAAGGGCCGCACCGACGTGCCCAAGATTGTTGACTGGTATATGGACGGCAAGATCAACATCGACGACCTGATCACTCACAAGATGCCGCTCGAGAAGATCAACGATGCCTTCTCGTTGATGCACAGTGGCGAATCGATCCGAACCGTCATCACCTTCGACTAGCCCTCACGAGACCAGCATGCCTAACGAGATGCCCAAGGAAGGACTCACGATTCACACCCTGCCGCTGGGGCCGTGGGACAACTTTATCTACTTGCTCGCTGACGAGGCCACCAAGACGTGCGCCGTCGTCGACCCGGCTTGGCATGCGCCGTCGATCTTGGGGGAGGCGCAGCGCCTCGGCCTGGAGATCACGCACCTCTTGTGCACGCACAGCCATTTTGATCACGTCAATCGCGTCGAGAAGCTGCTCGAGACCCTAGACGTGCCCGTGCACATGCTGCGCCCGGAGATTGAGTTCTCCGGCTACAGCTGCGAGAACCTGGTGCCGTCCTCGCCCGGGGACACGCTGCGTATCGGCAAGCACGTCGACGTGACCATGATGCATACGCCAGGCCACACGCCCGGCTCATGTAGCTATCGATTGCGCGACGCCATCGTCACTGGCGACACCCTCTTCGTCGACGGCTGCGGCCGCTGCGACTTCGTTGGGGGCGACCCAGAACTGATGCATGAAACCTTGCAGGGTTTGCTCAACAAGTTGCCTGGTGACACGGTCATGTATCCAGGACACGACTACGGGCCGACCGCTAGCGCGCCATTGGTGCAGCAGCGAGGTACGAACCCTTACCTGCAGCACAAGACGGTCGCTGAGTTCGTTGCGCACCGGATGCAAGGCAAGAAACCGGATGCCGGCTTGTCGAATCCGCCGGATTGGGTGCCGACCGACTCCTAGCGGCGTCCGTAAGCGGCGCACCTAAACTGGCGCGGAGGTGTGCCGCCGCTATCGTGCGCAGCCTGCAAAAGTTCTTCAGCAGTACTTCCGAACCAGTTGGTGATGCTGTTGGCAACCTCTTCATAGGCTGCGACGCCCAGCGCGACGCCGAAGCGGTTGTAGGCGACCTGAATGGAGCCCGTAAGACTGCATGCCGCGACGATGCCTTCGGATGCACGCACCGTGTCGTCGACGGTCAGCAGAGGGGTGTTGCTGAGTTGTGCCAACACCACGGCATCTGTCCTGCCGTAGAATGGTAACGACCACGACTTCAGGTTCGCATCCAGCATCGCTCCGCTGCTCGCTATGGACAACGTTCCGTGCATGCGTTCGTCGCCAAATTCATCGAGTCCATCATCGACACGACGCATCGTAGATGCCTTGATCAGCGCCCTCTGGCCAGAAAGCCTGAGGGCGGCTGAGAAGTGAAGGGCAGCTCCATCAATGGTTGCCATTCGAGTGTGGCGTGACGCTCGCGATGCGGGGGGGGGCGTTGCAAAGAGGATCACGAACAGCGCGAAGTGAACGACTAGGCCGCGCTTCGTCCGCACGTCAACGGTGAAGAATCCAGCCTAGAATGCGCGTGCCACAACGGCGTCCATGACCGCGCCTTCGAGCGCGATCCCGTCGAGCTGTTCGATCTCGCGGAGTCCGGTCGGGCTGGTGACGTTGATCTCGGTGAGGTAGTCACCGAGAACGTCGATGCCGGCAAAGATCACACCTCGGTCACGCAGCACCGGCCCGATGCGCGCGCAAATCTCGCGCTCGCGATCGGTCAGCTCGGTGCGCACCGCGCGACCTCCCGTATGGAAGTTGGCGCGAGCGTCGTCGTCGGCGGGCACGCGCAGCACTGCCCCGGCGGGCTCGCCCTCGATCAGGATGATGCGCTTGTCTCCCTGCCGCACCTCGGGCACATACTGCTGCGCCATGAGCAGCTGCGTGCCGTGCGCGGTGCCGGTTTCGAGGATCACTCTTGCGTTGCGATCGTCGGGGCCGATGTAGAAGATGCCGCTGCCGCCAGCACCGTCGAGCGGCTTGACGATCATCTCGCCGCCGAGTTCAACACGAAACGCTAGCAGTTGATCGATGCTGCGGCTTACCAGGGTGGTCGGACACAGGTCTGCAAACTCGAGTGCGAACAGCTTCTCGTTCTTGTCGCGCAGCGCTTGCGGATCGTTGACCATCACCGGTCCCTCGACTCGCGACAGCAGCAGCGTGGCGAACAGGTAGCCCATGTCGAACGGTGGATCCTTGCGCATCCAAATCGCATCGAAGCTAGACAGCTCCATGCGCCGCGCTTCCTCGGTTTCATACCAATGCGGCGTCGCGTCTCCGGTGCGGGTCACCGCCGCATGGGTGAACGGGACGTCGCCGCGCTGGCCGAGGTCGCCTATGAGGCACGTCTCAACCACGTGGCCGCGGCGTTCGGCTTCGCGCATGAAGGCGATGGACGAGTCCGACTCCTGATGGAGGCGTTCGAGTGGATCGATGATGAAGAGGTGGCGCATGGTGCAGCGGGCAAGCTAAGCATCGCACCGAGCCGCAGTCGAGTGGCGGTGGATGCGGGCCATTTTGAAGGGTCTTCGGTGGCTTGGGTATTCGCAGTCTAGGTCTTCGGCGGCTCGGTCTTGCCGGGCGGCAGTGGCGAAGGGCACTGTGGATCGTACTGACGATCGATCTCGGTGAGGTCGATGATACTGCGTCGCAGAACTTCGCGAGGAGTGAGTCCAGCTGCGACTTGGGCCAGCCACTGCTGGGCGAGGTTGCCGTCGGCGAGGATCTCACCGATCGGCGCAAGTCGATCCTCGAAGCCATGGGCTCGGGCAGTCGGTAGGCAGCTCTGCCAGCAGGCTTCGATCCAGTCTCGCATCGGCAGGTCAGCGCCTGTGCGCCAGTCGGTGATCGTCGCGTCGAGGCTGGACTCCGCCGCCCGCCGTTCGTTGCGAAGGCTGATCTCCTGCAGTTCGCGGTCGCTTCGGAAGGCGAGGGGGTCGAGGTCCCGATCCCCTCGTTCCAGGCTTTCTAGGACTTGCCAGATGCGCGCCTCAAACAGAGCGACCACTGCCCCCAAGACTCGGGGCCGCGAGATGCGGTCGCAGATGCGCAGTTCGAGCCGTTCGATCTCGTTGGGTGTTGCGTCGCCATTCGGTCGAATGGAGAGCCACAGGTGGCGCGCGTTGAACATGGCGCCGCTCTCGATCTGCTCGCCGACCCACTTCCGGAAGTGGTCGTGACTGGTGAAGAACGGCACGTCTGGCGGCGTCTGAGGAAATACCAGCCAGCGGTTCGAGTGGGCGCCGGTTGGCTTGCCACGCAGGAACGGAGAGTTCGCGGTGAGGGCCAGATACATCGAGGCTTCGGCCCGCAGCAGGCGGTACGCGGCGATCAGGGCATCGGGCTCCGGAATCCCGACGTTGATGTGCGTGCTGGCCGTGACGACCGTGGTGCCGTAGGTGTCGCGAATGAAGCGGTAGTAGGGGTTGTTAGGATTCGAGATGATGAACTCGTCGCTCTCCTCGAGCGATAACGTGCTCCCCGGAATCAGCGTGTAGTCGCCGACGCGGTACAGATAGCGACGCAACTGACAGCGCTTGGCCATCAGTCTGTCCAGCAGGACCTGGTAGCTGCGATACGGATCCGTGGTGTACTCGACGTTGCGTGCATCAGGCTCGGTGACGAAGCCGGATAGGTCCGCCGCGATGCGATGGGAGAGGCCGACGGGGTCCGCGTCGAGCGTGCCCGTGTAGACCTCTTCCTCGAGGCCCTTGGTCAGCAGACGGTGCTCTGCACCAGGTGGTTCAGTCATTGATTCGTTAGCTCCGGATCCCGATGCCACGGCGAAGCATCCACACCGCGGCCATGTAGAAGCCGACGATGAACATTGTTAGTACCCCGAACGCGACGCCGATCGGCATGTCGGAGCG
>JBNMND010000347.1:0-5933 GCA_051274975.1 Planctomycetota bacterium
AGGGGCTTGAACAGGAAGCCCTTCTTGTGCGTCAGGCTGCCGCCAAGGTGGCCGGCGTAGACCGACAAGCCGAGCGCGACGAGCAGCGTGATGCGGAAGACTTTGCGCGTCTTGAACACCGCCATGATGGGCAGCAAGCCGCAGACGATCGTCATCGCGATGGCAGCCAGTTTGTGGTCACCGAGAAGGTCGCTGTCAACCTTCTCGCCAGCCAAGACCAAGCCGGTGGCGAGCGCCGCACCAGCGGCCAACGCGGTCATCACCGCCAGCGTCAACACCGCGCCCCGAGGGTTCGGCTTGCGCAAAAAAGCGGCCCCAAACTCCAGCATCGCGATTCCAGGCAACAGGCCGATCGGCAGGTGGAGAAAGACAATGTGGAAGCGGCCGAACACGGCCAGCAACGCATCGAAGTCGAGGGTCAGCAGCATCAGAATAGAAACTACGCGATCAGTTCGGGAACGATACGTCCGAACACGTCAGTAAGGCGGAAGTCACGACCTTGATGACGGTGCACCAAACGTTCGTGATCGAAGCCCATCAAGTGCAGCAGGGTCGCGTGCAGGTCGTGCACCGACACCGGATCCTTGACGATGTTGTAGCCAAAGTCGCAACTCTCACCGTGCACATGACCGCGGTTGACGCCGGCGCCGGCCATCCACATCGAGAAGCAGCGCGGGTGGTGGTCCCGACCGTAGTTGGTTTTCGATAGTCCGCCTTGGCTGTAGACCGTGCGGCCGAACTCTCCGCCCCAAACGACCAAGGTGTCGTCGAGCAGACCCCGCCGCCGCATGTCGGTAAGCAACGCCGCCATCGGTTGGTCAACGGCCTTGCACTGCTTGCGGATCTCACCGGGCAGGTTGCCGTGAGCATCCCAGCCGCGCATGTAGAGCTGCACGAAGCGCACGCCGCGCTCATTGAGACGTCGCGCCATCAGGCAGCTCTGTGCGAACGTGCCGGGCTTCTTGGCTTCCTCGCCATAGAGATCCCATGTCGATTGGGATTCGCTGCTGAGGTCGACCAGCTCTGGCACCGAAGTCTGCATTCGGAACGCCATCTCTTGCTGGGCGATACGCGCGTCGATCTCGGGATCGAGGGTGCGCTTACGTTCGTCTTCGGCGAATGCGTTAACCAGATCGAGCATGCGGCGGCGATCGGCCCGCGAGACGCCCTTCGGGTCGCTGAGGAAGAGCACTGGGTCGCCGCTACTGCGGATCTTGCAGCCCTGGTGCTCACCCGGAAGAAAGCCGTTGCCCCAGAAACGCGCGGCCAACGCCTGCATGTTGCCGAAGCCCTGTGTGATCATCACGACGAACGTCGGCAGGTCACGATTGGCGCTGCCGAGCCCGTAGCTGGCCCAAGAGCCGAAGCTTGGCCGTCCCGGTTGTTGGTTGCCGGTTTGCACGAACGTGATCGCCGGTTCGTGGTTGATGGCTTCGGTGTGCATCGAACGCACCAGGCACAGTTCGCTGGCGACCGAACCGAGGTGCGGCAGCAGTTCGCTGATGTGCACGCCATCGCCACCGTTGTCATGCTTTTTGAACTTGAACATCGACGGCGCCACCGCGAAACGGGACTGGCCCGAAGTCATGCCGGTGAGGCGTTGGCCGTTGCGAACCGAGGCGGGTAGTTCGGTGTCGTAAAAGCGGTGCAGGTCCGGCTTGTGGTCAAACAGATCGAGATGACTCGGTCCGCCTTCCATGTGCAGGTAGATAACGCGCTTGGCCTTGGGGGCGAAGTGGGGACCTTGGGCATCGTTGCCGAGCGGTCCTGACGGTGGCGTCCAAAGCTGGCCCGCGTCGGCGTTGGCATTGCCAGCCAACCCCATCGAAGCGAGCGCGGTGGAGCCGAGCATGCCGGTCAAACCAGTCGCGGCCTGGCCGAAGAAGCGTCTGCGGGAATGCGATGCGAGAGCCTGTTGCATCGCGCCGGTGAGCGGGTCGGTCATGGGTTAGTCCACGTAAACGGTCGCGTCGAGATCGAGGAAAGCGCTGGCCATCATCGTGAAGGCTGCGACGAGACTAGCCGGCAGTTCGCCGTCCATCGGCTTGTCGCCAACGCCCAGTAACTGCTTGGCGGCTTCTGGGTCGGCTTGGTAGCGACGCTGCAGTTCGCGCAGCGTGTGCATCGCCATGGACTCCTGCTTGCCGCGTAATTCGCGCCCGGTGGTGCGGCGATACATCGCGGCGAGACGGTCCCTGTCGTTATCTTGTTCGCGCACCGTACGGGTTGCCAGCAACCGAGCCGCCTCAACGAACTGCTCGTCGTTCCACAGCACTAGCGCCTGCAGCGGCGTGTTCGTGGTGCCGCGGCGAATCGTGCAGAACTCGCGCGTCGGTGCATCGAACGTCAGCAGGCTCGGTGGTGGACAGGCGCGCTTCCAATAGGTGTAGAGGCTGCGTCGCCACAGGCTGTCACCATCATCGCGTTTGAAGATGCGGGTGTTGGATTGCAGCATCGCAACTTCGCGCCACAGGCCCTCGGGCTGGTACGGCTTGACACTCGGGCCGCCGGTCTGCTCGATCAGTAGGCCGGAGATATACAGCGCCTGGTCGCGAATCGCTTCGGCCGTCAGCCGCCGGCGTGGGAACCACGACAGCAAGCGGTTGTCAGGATCGTGCTCGGCAGCCGAACTCACGCGGCTGCGTTGACGGAACGCTTTGCTGGTCACCATCAGCTTCAGCATTTCGCGCACACTGTGGTTCTTGCTTTGGAATTCACAGGCGAGCCAGTCGAGCAGTTCCGGATGACTCGGCCATTCGCCTTGCAGACCGAAGTCCTCACTGGTGCGAACGATTCCGGTTCCGAACACAAACTCCCACAAGCGGTTCACGGATACGCGGCGCAACAGTGGGTTCTGATCCGATACCAACCAACGAGCCAGGCCCAGGCGATTCTTCGGCAGGTCGTCACCGAGCGTGCCGAACATCTGGGGCAGCTCACGGGTCACCGGGCGCTGTTGGTCCGGCTGGTCGTATTCCCCGCGCGCCAACACGAACGTCGGCCGCATCATCGCGCGCTCTTGCATGATCATCGCGCGCGGCACACTCGCCTCGATTGCGGTGAGTTGCCCCTTGAGCGTCTTGAGGTTGGCCGAGCGTTCGCGATACACCGGCGAACGATTGCTGCGGTAGGCATGCAGCAGACGTTCGCCTCGATGTTCATCGTCGACGATCCCCGGCACCATCGCCAAGAACAGGTCACCGTGAAGTTCGTTGCTTCCCGGCAGGTATTGTATGGCGAAGCCACCGGCGCCGCCGGTGTTGCAGATCTTCATGACCAGCAGGTGCTCGCCCTTACTCAGTTGAATCTTGGTGCGATTCTGATCGAGCTTCACGCCGCGGTTGACGCGCTGTTCGTCAATGCGTTTGCCATCGAGAAACAGCTGGTAACCGTCGTCACTGCCGAGTGCCAACTCGACTTCACGGTCGGCGGGCAACCACAATCGCTGCGCGACGAACGTGGCGTTGCGACCGGTGTTGAGTAAATTGGTTTCACCGCGCTTCAGCTTGTCCTTGTACTGCCACTTGCGCTTGCCGAACTTCTGGGTGCGGTCGATGGCGGTAACGAGTTCCGGACCAAACTCGGTGTCATAGATGGCTTCCTTCTCTTTCGCTGCGAACGGGCCGCACGTGTGGTAGCCGGTCGTCGCCAAAGGCAGGGTTGCGAGGCCCTCGTCGGTGCTGCGACTCGTCGCGAAACGCACCCGACCCAACACATGCTGGGTGAAACTCGAGTCGTAGGACAGGGTGACGCGTAGCTCAGTGCCACCTTCGAATCCGAACGGTTGCTCACTGAGGAACCAGGCGCTGCGGGGGCCGGGCACGTTGTGACCTGCGACGGCCCAGCCAATGCCGTTGTCGAGCAAGGCGTTGCCGATGCCATAGTCGCCGTTCTGTTGTTCGACGTCGGCCAGTGCGTAGCGAATCGTGAGCGTCTGCCATTCGCCAGGACCATCGCCGCTGCCCTGTCGGGGCCGGATTTCGAACTTCACGAATTGCAGCACCGAATTGCCGTGCGATGCGCGGCTGAGCAGGCCCTTTGGCAGACTCTCGTCGGGCAACGCTTCGAGGCACAGCCAGCGCTGTTCTAAGGCGTCCATCGCGAGCGTGAACGTTTGCTGGTCGTCGCCCGGGCTCTTGCCACTGCCAAGCACCGAGCCATCGTCGAGTACGGTCAGCGTGGCGCCGCCACTGGAGGTCGCGACGACCACACGCGGGCGCAGCCACTCAAGTCCGAGTTGTGCTGCAGCCTCGGCAAGGAACGCACGGTAATTGCGACGCTCATCCGGATCGACGTCATCGAGCACCGCCGTTGCCGTTGCGATCTTGGCCTCGACTTGTTCCTTCTCTTGCAGCTGCGCTTCGCTCGGCACCGAAACGTTTGGTTCAAGCGCGCGGCGAGCGTTCTTGGACTGACTGTAAAGCCCCGGTTCTTCGTTGTTGTTGAAGAACGAGAATAGGCGGTAGTAGTCCTGCTGGCGAATCGGATCGTATTTGTGGTCGTGGCACCGGGCGCAGCCGACCGTCAAGCCGAGGAAGACACTGCCAACCGTGGCGGTGCGTTCGGCGGCATACTCGACCAGATACTCTTGATTGATCGCACCGCCTTCATCGGTGGTGACGTGGTTGCGCAAGAACCCGGTTGCGACGATCTGTTCAGGTGTCGCTTCCGGCAGCAAGTCGCCGGCGAGTTGCTCGACGACAAACTCATCGAACGGCTTGTCGCTGCGGATCGCTTCGATCAGCCAATCGCGCCACAGCCAACCTTGGCGGCCAGCGTCCATATGGATGCCGCTAGTGTCGGCGTAACGACCCGCGTCGAGCCAAATGCTTGCCAGGTGCTCGGCGTGTCGGGTCGCGTATGGCTCGACGGTCAACAAGCGTTCGACGAGTTGCTCGTAGGCATCAGCACGCGAGTCCAGCAGCCACGCATCGAGTTCTTCTGGCGTCGGCGGCAGCCCAGTCAAGACCAGGAACACCCGGCGGCAAAGGGTCGCGCGGTCTGCGGCTGGACTCGATTCAAAGCCGCGCTGCGTTCTCGCATACTTGAGGAACGAGTCGACGGGATGCGCCGCGCCCACTTGTGGCACATCCGGTCGCTGCGGCACAGCGAACGCCCAGTGATCTTCGTAGGTGGCACCTTCTTGGATCCACTGCTCGAAGCGCGCGATCTCATCCGGCTGCAACGCCGGCTTGTTGCTGGCCGCGGGTGGCATGCGCTCGTCCGGGTCGTGGCTCTTGATGCGATCGATCAACAAGCTGCGCTCGGGTTGGCCCGGCACCACGGCGGCTGAACCGTCCCGGTCGGCGATGGCAAACTCGCGAAGGTCGAGGCGCAAGTCTGCGGCGCGCTCGCCGGCGTCGGGTCCATGACACCGGAAGCACCGATCCGACAAGATCGGACGTATGTCGCGGCCGTAACTCACGGTCGCCAGCGGCTTCGCCAGCGCTGTCTGCTCAGACACTGCCTGCTCAGACACTGTCTGCTCAGACACTGTGTCCGGAGCGCCGGAGTTTTGGGCCAGAACGGGGTTGGTGGCGAGCATGCTGCAGAGCAGCGCGGGCAACCAAACGGCAACGAACCTGAGTGAGTGGGCCATCAATATGCGGGACGCGGGGGGGCACACATTGTGTCCCACGGCGCCCCTCGTGTCACGGAGCTCGCTGGCGGGTACGTTGCCTGCGCAGAATCCGGGCTACCTTTGCTGGCTCTCAATCGACCACTGTGACCAATCTGTATGCAAGTTCGGCATCCACCCCTTTGCATGGGCAATTGATGCGCCTGAGCCATCGATTGTTGGTGGCCTATACCCGTCGCGAACTGCCGGGCTGGGGCCGGGTGCCAGCGAAACTCGGTGGTAGCAACGATGTCATCTGGCGTGAAACTGGAATGCGTACGGTGCGTGCCAAGCTGCACAGGTTCGAGATGGAGCT
>JBNMND010000348.1:0-5932 GCA_051274975.1 Planctomycetota bacterium
ACCTTCCGTGGTGATGGCGTCCGACTTCCAGGAAGTGCGCGTCGATGGCCAACCATGGTCGTGGTTTGATGGCCGCACGATCTACCTTCCGGATGTGCCCGGCACCTACGAAATTGAAACCACATCAATGCGCGGCATGCAGCCGCATGTTCGCAGCACGGCGGCACCACTGAGTTCGTGCGTGTTCGATCAGAAGACTAACGAGCTGGTGTTCGAGACGAGCAACGACCACCAACGGCCCGCCGGGTTGCCATGGACAGCGATTCTGATGGGCCCCGTGCCCGATGCCGTTGAGAACGGTGAGATCGTCGATCCGGCGGCGCTGCACCTTCCCGATGATGCCGCTCGCGCGGCGGCGGCGCGCGGTGGTGTGTTGATTCGATTCCGCTCAGGCAAAACGACCGTGAGGTATGCAGGATGGAACGCAACAGCTGGACGTTGATCATATTGGCCGCGCTTGGTGCAGCCGCGATCGTATTGGCCTTCGCGCCATCGGTGTGGCCAAACCCGTTCGCCAATGGGCAGGACGAGATAGAGAGTGAGTCTGTTCCCATTCTTGAAGACGCGGCCGCTGCGGTCGACGCCGCGTGTCGGCAAGGCGATGGCGTAGCGTTTGCCCAAGTAACCACGGCGTCGTATCGGCGTGGCCTCGAACGCCGTCTCAGCGCTGTCGATGCCGGCTTGAACGTCCAGACCTTGCAAGCGATGGGGGCCGCGACCGCTGACTACCAGAGCTGGTTCGAGAAGCCCGTTCTTGCGACACATGTTTCCGGTCCTAGCGCCGCGATCGTTGTGAAGCGTGATGGCGTGGGCAGCGGCGCGCAGGTGTTGGTGTTTACGTGGAGCAGCGGACAGTTCTTGCTCGACGACATTCGTCACGCGCCACGGGTCGAGTCGAAAGCGGCGGCCAAGAGGTTCGCCATCGAATTGGCGCGGACCCGTGAGAGCGGCGCCCAGCCGAGCGGCGCGACCAACAGATGATCTTGTCGCCCAGCGCATCCAAGCCGCGGATTCGCTAGGCTGCCGGCATGTCGGCGCCGAGTGCCAAGCAACCTTCAGACTCCACCCGGGTGCCAGACCCCATCCGCGTGCCAGATCCCACTCGGATGATCGAACCATTCGTGACGCCTGCAGCGTGGGCCGAGGCGCAACTGCCGCACCTCGACACCTTGTTGTTGGAGCAGGCGCATCTAGAGAAGAAGGCGGCGTCGTTCGCAGTGGGGTTCTTGTTCCGGCTGCCGTTGCACGGCCCGTTGCACCGCCAACTGTCTAAGCTCGGCCGCGAAGAACTGATGCACTTCGAACGCACCCTCAAGCTACTGGATCAGCGCGGCGTCGCCTTCTTGCCGCTTGTGGCGTCTGACTATGCGTCCGAACTGAAAAAGGCGGGGCGCCGTGACCTCAAAGGTCGACTCGCCGACGAGTTGCTGATTGCTTCGATCATCGAACACCGTTCTCACGAGCGTATGTCGCTGATGGCAGCCGCTACCCGGACAACTGAAGCCGAGGTCTCGAGTTTTTACGCCGAATTGTGCCCTTCCGAAGAACGGCACGAACAGCTGTATCTCGACTTGGCCACCTTGGTGGTCGATGCCGAAACCGTGCGCACCCGACACGCCGAACTGGTCGAACACGAGCGACGAGTCCTCAGCGAGTTACCCTTCAGCCACCGGCTCCATAGTGGCCTACCAGTCACCTGAGATGGCGGCAACGCACCCTGCTACCAGCGCAACTGGTTCCCAGCTGAAGTCTGCCTCGCAGCAAAACAGGAAGCCCATGAATCGCTGGTTGCGGCGCCTGCTGTTTGCTGCTTTGGCGATGCTAGTAATGTTCCTCGTTGGGGTCGTGGCTCGGGGGCCCGCTTGTTGGCCGTTCGACTTCCTTTGGAACCTCGGTCCGGTGGTCCAGGCGCCAGAACTGCGGCCGGCGGATGATGGAAAAGTCCGCGTCGTGTTCCTGCAGCACGGGATGTGGCGCACTTCCAGGGCTCTGAATCGAATTGAGCGAACTTTGCGCCACCACGGCTACGAGGTGATCAACACTGACTATCCGAGCACCAGCGACTATTTGGCGGCTCACGCCAAGCGGCTGCGCGATGTCGTAGAAACGCGGTTCGCAGCTGGGCACGTTGACGAGGTGTCGTTCGTCGGGCACTCGATGGGGGGCGTCGTCATCCACGAGTATCTGCGTCGCCCAGACGCTCGGATGCCAAAGGCATGCGTATATATAGCGACACCGCAGCGCGGGGCGATCCTGGCCGACAAGCGGCGGAACTGGTTCTTGTACGAGCTCGTGATGGGCACTAAGGCAGCCAGGCAGATCGCGAGCGTCGACCCGATCCACGAACTACCCATCCTGCATGGGGACCGTTCCGGCGCCATCATCGGCGATATCGGCGAGGGCAATGGCGACATCCCGGGCCACGACGACGGCACCGTGGGGGTCTCGGAGGCCGCCTTTGACAGTATCTCGGACGCCGTTTTGGTGCCCTACAACCACACCCAAATCATCGTCATGGACCAGGTGTTACGCCAGATCCTGCACTTCCTGGGCAGGGGGGCCTTCGCGGAGCCCACCAAAGGAGGCTAGAATGCTGCGCCCTCCCCGCGATGAAGAACTCCTTCCAAACCCTCTTGCTCGGCGCCGGCTTCGGCGCTGCATTCCTGATCGGTCAGTGCTTCCCGCGCGCTGCTGATGCCAACCAGACCACCACGAACCCGAATGGGGCCGGCGAGGCTTCAGCTGGGGTTCAGGCTTCAAGCGGAGTTCAGGCTTCAAGCGGGGCTCTAACCCTCGACGCGCAAGGCCGTGGTGCGATCAACCCGGCGCCACGTCCTATTACTGCAGCAGAACCAGCCGCCGGCACCAACCCTGGGGTCAACTACATCGAGAACTCCAGCACCGCGAGCAGCAACAACGGCTTCCTGGCCGTGACCGGCAGCTACGGCATGGGCACCCAGGTGCTCTACGTGATTGACACGGAAAACCGGCAGCTGGCCGTCTACGAGGCCCGCGGCGGATCGACCGAGCAACGCCGGATCGTTATGGTTGGCGCCCGTCGCATCGACCTCGATCTGCAGTTGCCTGGCTACAATGATCGCTCCGAATACGAACACGCCGATCTCGAGAAGCTGTTCAAGAAGCGCGATAAGAAGGACCGTTCGGTCAAAACCGGACTGGAACGCACCAACCGTTAACGTAAGTAGTGGCTTCCCAACTGCGAAAGTTGCGGTAAGCTCCTAGGACTACTCCTCCCAGAGTGGTCTCCGTATTGCCCATCGGAGCATCCGGTTTGCCTTCGGGCAGCCCGGGTTAGCCGACCAAGATCCCTGTAAGACCCCACTCTCCCCTGACTCGTCCCCGCGACGCAATTCGAGGTAAGTCCGTGTCCCAGTCCGAAGATTTCCTCTCATTCGAGAAGGCCCTCCGCGAGCTGCAACTGCGCAGCGAAGAACTCAAAAAGCTCGTCTCCGAAGGTGAGATTCGCGCCTACCGCGACGGTGACTCAATGAAGTTCCGTGCGGAAGACATCGAATCCCTCAGCTCCGAGAGCGAAGGCGACACGAAGTTGTCGTTTGCTGATTCTCTCGAAGACGATACCGGCATGGTGACTGAGCAGATCTCCGATGAGGATACCCTGCTGGCTGAAGACGACATCGTCGAAGAGCCTACGCCGCGTCGAGCCACCCGTTCCCCGGCTCGCGTTGCGACGCAAGCCGCGGACGCAAGCGCAACTCCCGCATGGGTCAGCGTCGTAGCCATCCTCGGCTGCATCGTGCTGATCTGGGGTGCTGCGGTTGGCAACGCGCTCGTTGGTGAGAAGGATCCGGCTGACAGCTTCTTCACATCGGCGTTCGCCCAGAAGAAGGCCAACTAGACAGCCCTTTCGGAGTCTCCTTAAGAGTCTCCGGAACAGCCTCCATAACAGTGCCTCAGCTGCGGTGACCTTTTTGTGTCCGCCGCATCCGGGCAATCCCCCAGAAGCCACGGGTGGAGCTATACGCTCTGACCGTGGCTTTTGCGTGCCCGGACCGCTACCGTGTTTGCCAGTCGCCGATGGTCAAGGTCGGTGGCTTTTTATAGAGCCAAAGCGAACACGCGAGGGGGCAACTAATGAAGTACACCATGATGATCGCGGCGCTGTTATGCGCCAGCGCTTGCGTCAGTCCAGAGGCACACCGTCAGCTACAGGGCGAAAACGATGCGCTTAAAGCGCACATCGCCAACCTGGCGGAACAACATCGAGCCTTAGCGTCTCGCACTGGTCAGCTCGAAAGCGAGAACCAGGAGCTTGGTGCGCGGGCGGCCGATGCCACCTGGATTGAGCAACAGAAGAAGAAGCTCGGCAACCTGCTGAAGCAGTACGGCGGCGACGGCAAACCAACGCAGGTTCCCGGCGTGCAAATCGTCAAGACCGATGAAGGTTACGCGTTCCGCGTTGCCGGCGAGGTCCTGTTCGCATCGGGTCAGCACGCGCTGTCCGAAGGCGGCAAGCTCACGTTGGCAGAATTGGCCAAATCGATCCAAGCGCAAGGCCGTTCGGTCCGCGTCGAAGGGCACACCGATGACACGCCGATCAAGCGCAGTCGATGGGGGACCAACATGCGTTTGTCCGCCGAGCGCTCGTTGAGCGTGCTCGACTTCCTGATCTCAGCGGGTGTTCCAGCCAAGAAACTGAGCATGGCTGGCTATGGCGAATACCGCCCGGCCGTCGAGGAAGATACCGATGCGGCTCGTAAGACGAACCGCCGGGTCGAGATCCTGATGCTCAACCGATGAGTCTCGCGTGACGCGTCGCTTCCGCAGCATGCTGGCCTGCTTGGCGACGTTGTCGCTGCTACTCGCAGCGTGCAGCGAGGATCCGGCTACTGGAACCGAGAAGCTTCAACGGCTTTATCGGCGTGGTCAGTTCGGTTCGCTGCGCGACTTCGTGTTGTACTCGCAGCCAGAGGCCCCCCCGGGTTCTGGGCTGCTGGTAGACCGATTCGAAGTGACCGTGGATGACTGGACCGAATTTTCCAGGACGGTAGAAGGCATTGCGGTCACCGCCCGCCGGGTTGGATCTCGCGGCTATGGCGCGCTACCCGCTTCGGGCATGACGCTGAAGCAAGCTCGAGTATTCGCCAAGTGGCGACTCGGGCGCTTGCCGACCGAGTCGGAGTGGCGCCGCGCTACGGTTGCAGGTGGCAACAGTCCGTTCCCATGGGGCATCACGGAGTTCGCTACCCACGCCAACTCCGCCAACCTCGTTCTTGGCGAGCCGACGCCGGTTGGCACCTTTGAATCCGGACGCCGCGCGGGCGGTAACTGGCCGTATGACTTAATTGGCAACGTGCGGGAGTGGACCGAGACAGTGCCGGACGATTGGTGTCGGCCATCGGAAATCGCCTCGTCGTTCGCAGCCAACCGGCGTCGCGTTCTAAGGATGTCCCCGCTTTCGGTTTGGTCTACCTTGCGTTTGGTCCCGCCAGCCATGGTCGCGTCCGTCGGTCCTGGGGATGCACCGCGCCGGGTGGTTGGAGTCGATTATAACTCTCCGCTCAGCAACATCACCCGTCCCGATCTTGCCAGGCCCGAGGACTACACGCAAATGCCGCCGGAGCAACGTCCGCAGACCGGCATGCGCGTTTACTCAACGGTCGATGAATTGTTGGGTCGACTGCTCGGGATGATGAGGGTGGCAACCGCTGAAGAACGATTGCAGCTGGAGCGCTTTGTGGACCGCAAGGGCCATCGCTTGGTGCTCACAGGCGCGTTTCGGGCCTCGGCACTTGCCGATCAATCGTTCCCGACAGGTTCCATTGCCGAAGTGCTTAGCACAGCGCTGCTGACCGATTTAGCGGAGCCGAAATGAACGACCAGGCACCGGGAAGCCGCGACCCGTTCTCCCACTATCGCGATGAGTTGTCGGCCGTCGGCTTCAAGCCAAGCA
>JBNMND010000349.1:0-5932 GCA_051274975.1 Planctomycetota bacterium
AGACGACGCGCCCGCTTGGAACAAGCAGGGCAAAGCGATCGTGGAGCGAGTGCAGAAGGCGCGGAAGAATCGTTAGTCCCTTAGTCCCTGAGTCCCTGGTCCTCTGAGTCCCTGGCCCTCTGAGCTCCTGTGCCGCCGCGTCTCTTAGACGTGGGGGGGCAAGCCATCGAGTCGCGCGGCGTCGAATGAGCCGCATCAGCTCTGCTGCTACCAGTTCCAACCGCGCTGGCGATCGCGGTTGATCCGGCTCTTGATGATGACCGGTGGCGGCAGGTTCCGGACACCGGCCGGTTGCTTGACGGGCGGGTTGAGCGGCTCTTCCTCTACCTGCAGGTCGGCAACGCAGCGAATGCGCCACGACCACCCTTCCTTCATGTAGGCGTCGTAGGTGGGGGTGCGCAGTTCGTCGGAGTAGTAGGCGCCGCGTGCGATCGGCATCGGCGTGGGCACGATCACGTGGCAGCTTTGGGTCGAAACGATGCGGCCTTTAGCGTCGAGAACGTCGAGGCTGACCCAACTCTGCACGACCGGCTTGATGGTGCGGTTCTGGTAGTGGAAGCGGCACTTCAGGTAGGTGCTACCCGGGAAGCCGTCGAGGGTAATTTCGCGAACCGTGACGCGCCCGTGTCCTTCAAAGTCGAATTTATGGACGCCCATGTTTTGTTCGCGAAACACCTGCTGCGCGAACTGAAAGTCCTGCAGCTCGGCCTTCCGCTCATGGTCGTGAAGGTCGACGGTGACAGGAGTTGCGCACGCGGCGGCAAGGAACAGGGGGATCGCTGTCAGTACGCGGCGTGAGTTCATGTTGTGCCTGGTAGCAAGATGTGGGCCAAACTTCTTGAGCCAGGCGGTCGCGGTGCCCTGAGTGCAGGGCGCCCGTTGCCTGGGCTCAGCCACCTCAGTCCAGACCGATGTCTGGCATCCTGGGATCGCCACATTCTACGACGGCGCTCGGCGTTGCGTCTTCCTTTGGTCGTCGCGGGTCCTTTTCCTTTGACCGCTCCGGTCGCGGGAACCATCCTTCTGCCCACATGTTCGATTCGCTCGCCACTGCTCTAGGCAACGCCTACAAAAGCATCGTCGGTCAGAAGAAACTGACCGAAGCCAACGTCGACGACGGTATTCGCGCCGTGCGTCAAGCTCTGCTGGAGGCCGACGTCAACTTCCAGGTTGCCAAGGACTTCGTTGCTGACGTTCGTCAGCGCGTCGTTGGCCAGAACGTGATCGACTCGATCGACCCCGGCCAGCAGTTCGTTAAATGCTTCCACGATGCGTTGACCGATCTGCTCGGTGGCCAGGCAACTGGTTTGCCGGTTGCCGACAAGGGGCCGTTGGTCCTGATGATGTGTGGCTTGCAGGGCAGCGGTAAGACGACGACCTGCGCCAAGCTCGCGCTGCATCTTCAGAAGGCCAAGAAGAAGAAGCCACTGCTGGTTGCGGCTGACTTGCAACGCCCCGCCGCCGTGCAGCAGCTGCAGAGTCTCGGTAAGCAACTCGGGATCGACGTATACGCCGAAGAGACCTCCAAGCGGCCTCCAGACGTCTGTAAGGCCAGTTTGGCGTATGCACAGAAGCACGGCCATGACGTCGTGATTCTCGATACCGCCGGCCGTCTGCACATCGACGAAGCGTTGATGCAGGAGGTGCAGGATGTGCACACGGCGACCAACCCGCATGGCGTCTTGCTGGTCAGCGATTCGATGCTCGGCCAGGACGCCGTCAACTCCGCCAAGGAGTTCCATGCGCGCCTGCCACTGCACGGCTTGATCCTGACCAAGACCGATGGCGACTCGCGCGGTGGCGCTGCGCTGTCCATCGTCAAGATCACGGGCCGTCCGATCCTGTTCGCCGGTGTCGGTGAGAAGCCGGAAGACCTTGAGGTGTTCGATCCGAGCCGCATGGCCGGTCGCATCCTCGGCATGGGCGACGTCGTTGGCCTGGTCGAGAAGGCCGAGCAGGTCATCGATCAGCGCGAGGCCGAGAAGCAGGCCAAAAAACTGCAGAAGGGCAGCTTCAACTTCGAAGACTTCCTGTCGCAGTTGAACATGATCCGCAAGATGGGCCCGCTCAAGAAGGTGCTCGGCATGCTGCCGGGTGTCGGAGCCGCTCTGAAGAACGTCGATCTCGACGACAAGCACTTCCAGCGCCTCGAGGCGATGATCAAGTCGATGACTGTTCAAGAACGGCGTAAGCCCGGCATTATCGACCTGCCGCGGCGCCGCCGAATCGCTCAGGGTTCAGGTAACCCACTCGACGCGGTTCACGGCCTAATCAAGCAGTTCAAGGGCATGCAGGACATGATGAAGAAGCTTGGTAAGGGCGGCATGGGGGGCCTGGGTGGTCTGTTGGGCGGCGGTGGCCCCGGCGACATGGGCGGTATGGGCGGTATGGGCGGCCTTGGTGGCGGTGGCCTCGGTGGCATGGGCGGGATGGGCGGGATGGGCGGGATGGGCGGAATGGGCGGCTTCCCGGGCCTTGGCGGCGGCAAAGGCAAGGGCAAGGGCAAGGGCCGGGGCTTTGGCGGCTTCGGCGGACGCGGTCGCTAGGATCGTTCCGCCTAAGAACCTTCTGTCTAACAGGTCAAAAACAACTGGCAACGTCCGGGGGGTTCTGCTTCATTGTTCGCCCCTTTCGCGGCACCCCCGACGAGACACGGAGACAATTTCAATTGGCAGTTACGCTACGTCTGAAACGCTTTGGTCGCCTCAACCACCCGACGTACCGGGTGGTAGCGACTGACCCTCGCTTCCCGCGAGACGGTCGCATCATTGAGTCCCTCGGCTACTACCTCCCGCTCATGCCCCGTGAGCAGGAGCAGCTGAAGCTCAACACAGAACGAGTTGCCTACTGGCTCTCCGTCGGCGCCAAGCCGTCTGAGACCGTGGCATCGATGATCGAGCGCTCCGGCGTTGCGATCCCGCAACCGAAGAAGCCGGTTCGCGCGAAGGGCAAGGGCCAGCCGGCGGCGTTCAAGCCGCCGAAGAAGAAGGTGCGCAAACCTAAGGCGCAGAAGCGCGCTGAGAAAGAAAAGCGCGACGCCGACAGCAAGTAGTTGGTTTGCCGTGTGCGTAGCCACCTGATTGGTAACCAACTGGTTGCTGATCACACGGCGCGCCACTTGTTCGTGTTGCCTCGCGTCGTTTAGGCGACGTCAACCGCCTAAGTTCGATAGCCGATCCACGAAAACGTGCCGACGAAGAAGAAGACCAAAGCAGTTGTCGCAGCGAGCGATGCGCCGCCCGATCCGCGCGAGCCGATCGAGCCGAATTCGGCGAACCTTGCCGCCGCTCTCAAGCAGGTGAAGGTCGTCTTGGCGGACATCCCGTTCCCGGAACCGATTATCGAGGAGCCCGAGCCGGAGCCTGAAGCACCGCCGGTCGCTGCTAGCAAGGCCAGTGGCGATGATGCCTCAGCCGAGCCTGGTTCCGCCGAGTCTGGTTCTGGCGGTTCTGGTTCTGGCGGTTCTGATGGTAAGGCCGATGATAAGCCTGCCGAGATCAAGCCTGCCAAGCCGAAGGCGCCGATCATGCGGCTGCCGAAGCTCGACTACATCGACGCGCTGCTGCACATATACTTCTCGCAAGGCCTGCCGTGTGGCTATGGCCAGGAAGTACGCCGCCGCATCGAGGCGAACTTTGTCGACCGCAACGAGTTCCGCGTCACCGAGGCCTTCGAGGTCGAAGAGATGCTCAGCGATCTCGAGATCCCCAACCTGTTTGATCGCTGCTTGGCAGTGCGCGAATCCATCGCGCAGGTCTACAACGATCAGAACGGCGTGCACCTGACGTTCCTTCGCGACGCGGCGATCAGCGATCGCAACAACTTCTTCCAGCGCGTTCCGGCAGTGCAGCACCATGCACAGGTGTTCCTGACCCACATGCTGGCGATCGAGGAGATGTGCTTCTCGGATAAGTCGACGGCGCGTGCTCAGCAACGCCTAGGCCTTGATCCGAAGAGTCCTATCGTCGCCAAGTTCGTCGACGAGCTGCGCGCCTGCTTGAAGCCTTACGGCCACGTGCCGGTCTCGATTGGCCCCGAAGGCAGCAACGGCAAGCCGAACCTGAAGCACACGTTATCGCCGGCTTGCATCCTGGCGCGCCTTGCTCCGTTCGTGAAGCCGAAGCGTCGCTAAGTAGTCCGCGGGGGCCTGCTTTACTTGGGAGCCTGCTTCGCTCTGGCGAGTTGCTTTACTTTGGCGATCTGCTTGGCCAAAGTCTCGCTCAGCCGTTGTTGATCGTGATACCACTTGCGGTCTCTCGGTCTCGGGCGACGATGGTTCTGTGGCAGCGTCTATCGACCTCTACCTTGCATCGAAGTCGCCTCGTCGGCGCGAACTGCTGATCGAGGCAGGTCTGCGCTTCACGCTCTGTGAGCCCGGTGAAGAGTATGAGGGGGGCGCTACCGAGCACGACAGTGAGGCTGGCGAGCCGATCCTGCTTGCCGCAGCACGCGCTCGCCGTAAGGCGCTTGGGGTCGCGGTCGCCGATCCGCACGTCCCTGTGCTTGCCGTCGATACCGTCGTCGACCTGGCGGGTAGCGAACTCGGCAAGGCCGCGGACCGCGCCGCAGCCGCCGCGTTCTTGGCAAGGCTTGCTGGCCAGACGCACCAAGTGCACACGGCTCATTGCCTTTATGTGCCAGCAAGCACTGGCGAAGTGTTCGAGGCAACGGCGTCGTCCCTTGTTACCTGCGATCAGCCGACAGCGGCGCAAATCGATTACTACCTCGATAGCGATCAGTGGCACGGCAAGGCTGGTGCCTACGGCATTCAGGATCCTGCTCAGGACTTCTTGCGGTTGGTGTCCGGTTCGTTCGACACGGTGGTGGGTTTGCATGTCGACGCCGTGCGCCGGTTGCTGCAAGCGGCACAGGAGCGTGCATGACCTTGTGGCCACGCAGGCTTGGTTGGCGGCTCGCAATTGCGTTCGCGTGTTCGGTGACAGCGATTGGCGTGTTGGCGGTCGTCGTGGAGAGCATCGACTCGCCGCTGAAACCCACCAAGCGCGCGCGTTCCTCCGTTGCGGTGAACGGTGGCGCTGCGGTCGCGGGCGCTCGTTCGCGTGGAGCGAGCTCCAAGACCGATGCCTCCAAGACCGATGCCTCCAGGAGCAATGCCTCTAGGAGCAATGCCTTCAAGAACCGGGGCGCTGCGAACCCGGCCAGAGCCATTATCTTGTCCAGGCTGTCGCCGTCAGCCCCTGCGACCCTCGCTCGCTCCCTTGGATTCCGGCTGCAGCCGACGCCCGGGACGATCATGCTGACGCATCGGGCCTTGTCGCTGGCGCCCGACATCGTGCCTGTGGTGGAAATCCTCGCTACCGGCGAAGTTGTTTTGCGGCGGCCCATGCCGGTCGCGGCCGGCCCCGTGCAAATCGCGCCGCTGTCTGGCCAGGGCCATGGCGCGGGCGTGATTCTGCCGGTGGTTAATCTTGATTTGCTGTCGCCCGCAGCCCGCGCAGCGCTGATTGGCCTGTTGCAGCTGTGGTTGCCCGAACGGCCCGTGCTGCCGGCCAAACTGGTTTCCAACGACATGCAGTGGGCGCCGGAGGCGGTGCGCCGGCTGCTCAGCTGGGTTCCGTAGGCAAGACTAAGGTGCTTAGCTCCGGCGAGGAGTTGTTGATCTCTTCGCAATCCGACCTACACTCCTTGCCCTCCCGATGCGCCCTGACGGCGCCGTGGTGTGCCATGAAAGCTGAAATCCACCCGAATTACGTTGAGTGCAAGGCCAGTTGCGCCTGCGGTCACACGTTCACGACCAAGTCTGTCAAGCCGGTAGTCAAGACGGACATTTGCTCCGAGTGCCACCCGTTCTACACGGGCGCGCAGAAGTTCGTCGACACGGCGGGCCGCGTAGACAAGTTCCGCAAGCGCTACGGCAAGTCGATGATTCCTGCGCCGAAGGGCCAGGAAGAAGCCGAAGTCAAAGCCGAAG
>JBNMND010000350.1:0-5918 GCA_051274975.1 Planctomycetota bacterium
GTGCGTCGGTGGTGAACTGCTTGTCGGTCAAGTTGGGGCGCTTCTTGCCGGTGCGCTTGTTGGTGTAGAGCGCCATATTGATCATCTGCGTCGATGAATCGATCATGGTGCGCTTCTTGGTTTGCACGTTGCGCATCTCGATCACCTCCGGTCGCCAGAAACGCCCGTGACGAAACTTCCAACCTGTGTTGTCGAGCACCTTCAATAGGCGGCCAGCCTTGTCGAAGAACTCGATGCGTTCTTGGCGCCACTGTTCGCGGTTGATGTAGATGACGAGCTTGCTGTAGCCGGTGTCTTTGTAATTCGGCTTGGCCTCGACTTGGAATACTGGCACCTTGCCCGCGGCGGTTTCGAGGTCGGTTTCGGCGAGAAACAGCCAGTCGTACTTGGCGACGATACGGTTCGAGAGGTCCTCGTAGGTGAACTCAGTGCCTTGGAAGCTCGCCGTCTTGTTGGCGCCGGAGATGCGGCGCACGCGCTTGGTCGCCGGCAGATACAGCCAATTGTCGTCGGTGGCTTCCGGGTGTTCGTGCGTTAGCGCTGCCACGCCTTTGATCTCGGCTGGTGTCCTGAAGCGAATGATCGACTTGTCGCCGATGGCCTTCTCGAGGATCAGTTGCACGCTGTTGCGCTTGACGTTGTCGCCGTTGGCGTCGAACAACGTCATCGTGCTGAGCGCGTAACTATCCTTCCAGCCCGTGTCGTAGAGATCGGCGTAGTCGGCGAGCTGGCGGCCATAGGCAGCAGCTTTGGCCTTTTCGAACTTCGGAAGCTCGGGGATCGCGACGCCAGAGGTGTTCTTCTGCGCTGCGAGTTGGCCGGTGAATAGGCCGCCTAGCAACAGCCAGGTCGTGACGTGGATACGGAGTGCGTTCATCGTTCTTGTGGGTTAGGTGTTAGGAGGCTGCGGCTGCGGCGGGCTCGGGAAGACTCTCGCTTGCGGCGACCTTCTTGGCATTCGGGTCGGGTAGCAGGGCGAGGATGGCTGGCGTTACCAGGAAGTCGGCGAGCCATGCCAGCGCGATCATCACGGCGGCGAGCTTGCCCATCATGGAGTTCGGAGCGAACTCGCTGAACATCAGCACGCTGAATCCGAGCACTAAAATCAAGGTCGTAAATGTCAACGCGTTGCCGATGGTCGTCAGCGCTTCGCGCAGTGCGTCGGCGGTGTTGAGGCCGCGGCGGCGGGCCCGCGTGAACTTCGTTAGCAAGTGGATCGTGTCGTCCGTCGCAACTCCAAGTGCGACCGAAGAGACGAACACCGCGGGGCCGTCGACCGGGACACCGAACAATCCGAACATGCCGATCGGCACGACGATCGGCAGCACGTTCGGCACGATGCTGACTAGGCCGAGGATCACTGATCGGAAGATCACCATGATCACCAGGATGATGAGGCACAGTGCGAGCGTCATCGAGAAGATGAAGCTATAGCTGAACTTCTCGGTCATGCCGGCATACAGCAGCGCCTTGCCGGACAGGGTCATCGTCGCGATGGCTTCGCCGTTCTCGACTTGCTCCGGCGTGCCGGTCAGCGTTGGGAACTCGGTCTCCGCGATGTCGCGGATGCGTTGGAACGCGAGGTCTTGCAGCTTGCTGCGGCCTTGCCTAACGCGGCCTTGCACGCGGAACGTGCGCCGGTCGATGCTGACCAGAGTCGCTAGGTTCTCGGCTGGCTTGGCGCCGTTCTCGTATTGCAGGAAATACTGCGCGGCCAGCGTCGACGCGTCTTGGCCGGGCACCAGTTCGAGTTCGTCGGTGAACTCATCGATGTAGAAGCCCGGCGTGCGCGCATCGTCCGATACATCGCCGTCGTTCGGCGGTCGGTAGTACGCTGCCTGATCCTGGTTCTGCACCTGGTTCATCTTCCGCAGGATGTCGAGCGCCCCATCTAGCCGCGAGATCATGTACAGGTCCGATTCAGGATCAGGCATCTCCGAACGCAAGCGGTCGGTGAAGCGACGTAGCTCGTCGAGGAACGGTGCCGACACCGCGATGCGGCGGCGGGCGTGATCGGCTTCCGTAATCTGTAGTTGCTCGAGTTCGCTTGCCTCGGGCGCGGTCAGCGCCGTTGCTTCCCCAGCCTTCGATGCGAGTTGCTGCGCGTGCAGCGTTCCGATGCGTGCTTGTCGGGCAATCGCCATGTCCTGTGACTCGTCGACGGCAGGTGCCTGGAACACGATCTCGAGATCGCCCGAACCACCGAGTCGCTGCTCGATCCAGGTCATGTCGACCATGGTTTTGTTGGTGTCGGGGAACATCGTGCGGAAGTCCGAGTCGAGCTCGAGACGCAGCAAGCCGATGACCGCGAGCATCGTCACGATGGCTGCACCGATCGTGATCGGCACGCGACGCGCCAGCACGCGATCGGTCAACTTGGCGGCCCAGTGCGCCGGCTTGCTAGTCTCAGCCGCCACTTCGGCGACCTTCGGCAGCGGCGCCAAGGACAGCAGTGCCGGCACCAGCGTCATCGACGTGATGTAGGCCAAGATCGTGCCGAGTCCCGCCGTGTAGCCGAGCATCTGCAGCGGAATGATATTGCCAGCCGTCAGTGAGTAGAACCCGATGGCCGTCGTTACCGACGTCAAGAACACCGGCATCGCGTTGATGCGGATGACCTCGGTGATTAGTTCGTGCTTGCTGGTGTGCTTGTGCCGCAGCGCGAAGTACGACGCGACTAGGTGGATCGAGTCGGCGATCGAAACCGCCGTGACCATGTTGATGGCGCCGGCAGTGATGTTGTTGAGCAGGTCGCCGATCAAGAAGATCGTGCCCACCATTCCGATGACCGACGCCATGACGACGACCAGCGGGGTCACTACGCCTGAGACGCGCCGGAACAGCACGACCATCACGACGATGATCATCAAGAACATCCAGGCAGCCATGCCCATGTCCTTCTCACCGGTCACCATGAAGTTGCGTTCGATATTCGGCATGCCGGCAACGTGCATCTCGTAGCCATTGCCGTGTTCGGCGATGACCTTCTCGACCGCCGTCAACGCTTCCCATTGCGCGTGGTTGCCGTGCATCGAGCCGCCAACGATCTGCGCCTTCTCGTCTTCGCCAAACGCTTCGACCAACTTGTCCTTCTCGATGATCGGCCGCAGCACCTGCACTTGCAGCGCTGTCGTGCGGCCGTTGTCGCTGACGACGTTGCCGATCAGGCGCGGCTCGCCAATGTGGTCGGCGAAGTTCGCGCCGGCGCCGAGCAGGGCGCGCACCTTGTCTTCTCCTAATATCCTCGCGGCGCGCTCGGCGCCGAGCACGGCCACCATGCGTTCGATGATCGTCGCCTCGTCGTAGCTGTCCGGATCGTTGGCAAACAGATCGGTGATCAGTAGCCCCTCATCTTCTCCGTCGATCTTGTCCCAGCGGATCCACGGGTTGCTGGTTAGGCTGCGAACGTGCCGCACGAACGGGATCTTCTCGATGCGCTCGGTCAGCTCGGCAATCGTCTTCAACGACTTGGGGGCGAAGACGCCGAGGGCATGCTCGGTCTCCTCGAACGCCACCAGCACGAAGTCCTCGGCACTAAACTGGTCTTCAATCTGCTTGTAGAGTTGCAGGCCCGGATCGTCCGGGTCGAACCAGATGTCGTAGCGCGCGTCGAACGGCTTGTTCTTGACCTCGTCCGGGGCCTCTTCACGCAGAGTGTCGACTTGCGCCGAGAAGGTGCCAAGGCGGCCAAAGCCGGCGCCAGCGATGCCGACGATGGCTGCTAGCACCACGGTGCTTATTAGCCAGCGCCAGCGGTAGAGGAGTTCGGAAGGAGGCGTGCGAGAGGACATTCAGACTACCTATCAGTAGGGAGTTTCGGGAGAATCGGAGGGGGAGTGGGGTCTAGTGTGCTTTGCTGGGCCTGAATCAGGCCCTACAGCCCGAGGCTGCGCGTGAGTTGGCGGACAACGCCGCGGAAATACTCACGGCCCATGATGGGCTCGGCGATGCGCGCTCCTTGCAGGGCCGAAACGAGCGTCGCGGCCTGATCTTTCACGTCGCCCAGGAAGGCGATCTCGCCGCCGCCGCGCGCGGCCTCGAGCAGAGTGGCCAGCTGGATTTGGAACGACTCGGTCGATTGCCGCAGCATGTCGATCATCGCTGGCGACAGGTTCTTGGCGTCGACTTCGAACGCGCACGACGGGCAAACCTTGGTTCCGCCGTCGAACATGACCTTTTCGCACATCTCGAAGATCATCCGAAGGGCCGCGCCGGGTGAGCCCGCATCGGCGAGAGTGTCGGCCATCAAGGCGTCGCCGCGCGCTTGGAAGAACTTCAACAGCTCAATGCCTAGCTCGTCTTTGCTCTTGAAGTGGTGGTGGATGCTCGCCTTGCGGATGCCGAGACGATCCGCGAGATCCTGGTAGCTGAATGCCGCGAAGCTCTTCTGCTCGAGGATGTCGGCGGCCGTTGCCAGGATCTGTTGCTTGCGTTCACTCACGGGCGAGGAGCCTACCAAGTGGTAGGTAGGTGTCAAGCGGGCTGGTGAGGAATCTGGCCGGGGTGCAGATATGTTTCGCGGCTGCTTGGTCCGTTCCCATGGTGGGTTCCTGCCAGCAACGCCCGCTTTCTTGCCTGCTGCGTGCAGTTCCTTGGCAGGACCACGGCCCAGGAAACTCGTGGTGATCCATTGGGATGCGGCGGCCAATGGTCCATGTCGCTCTCCACCTCGGAACGCAATGAAGTCTCGCATGGCGTGATGTTCCTCGTGCCAATCGCAGCCCGTACCCGATATCCTCTTTGCCCAGAACCCCTAGTCGGCCTGTCCAAAGCCCTCCGGTTTAGACAAGACCCACGGCCATTTTATGACCGAGACCAACCACCAGAACAGCGGAGACGCGTGCCTGTTTGAGGCCGCCGATCGCCTGTCCCCTCCTGATTCACAAACCGTGAAGAGTGGAGAGGCTTCCTACACCATTGAAGATTGGCGGCCGATTGTAGAGCCGTTCCAAACTCCTAGTGTCTGGCGAGGTACGTGGCAGTTCGCGTCGACGACCGCGCTTTACGCGAGTGTCTGGGTGGCGCTGTACTTCGCCATCCAATTCAGTTGGTGGTACGCCGTGCCGCTGATTCTGCTCGGCTCTGGCTTGCAGGTTCGCCTGTTCATCATCTGCCACGACGCGACGCACGGTTCGTTCTTCGCGTCCAAACTGGCGAATGACATGGTTGGCGGCTTTTGCGGCATGCTGACCTTCACGCCGTATCGCCATTGGCGCGGCGAGCACTCGATCCACCACGGTGCCACTGGCGATCTCGATCGCCGCGGCGTCGGCGATGTCTGGACGATGACGGTGCAGGAATACCTCGAGTCATCGCGCTGGCAGAAGGTCGCTTATCGCATTGCCCGCAACCCGATCATTCTGTTCGTGGTCGCGCCGTTCGTGCTCTTCCTGGGCATGCATCGGTTCTCTCGCAAGGGCGCGCCGGAACGCGAGGTTCGCTCGGTTCGCAACACCAACATCGCGCTGTTTGTGATGATGTGCGTGATGGGTTCGATCTTCGGGTTCGTGCCTTACCTGATCATGCAGTCCATCATGATGTTGCTCGCTGGAGCCGGCGGCATCTGGTTGTTCTACATGCAGCATCAGTATGAGGATGCTTACTGGGAGCACACCGAGGACTGGGACTACACCGTCGCGGCGCTCAAGGGCAGTTCGTTCCTACGCCTGCCGAAGGTCCTGCAGTGGTTCTCCGGCAACATCGGTTTCCACCACGTTCATCACCTCAGCCCACGGATCCCGAACTACCACCTCGAGCGCTGTCACGCCTCGAACGAGATGTTCTCCTCCGTGAAGCCGATGACGTTTTGGTCGAGCTTCCGCTCGGTCAATCTTCGCCTTTGGGACGAGACGTCGCGGAAGCTGGTCGGATTCCGGCATCTGCGTTTGATTCGTCAAGCGGCTCCCCGTTAGGGGAGA
>JBNMND010000351.1:0-5910 GCA_051274975.1 Planctomycetota bacterium
TAATTCCTTTAGAGGCGTTTCTAGGGGTCTAGGGGCGGTTTTGAGAGTTGGGGGGTGCGAGTGTGCAATGGAGTGTGCAATGGACTCGGGCACAACGTGGCACGAGGAGGCACGGTCTGGCACAGCGTGGCACAGCGATTCGGGGTGGTTGTAGGGCAAAAACCTGCAATCGGGGCGGGTGCGGCTGTGTCGATGCGAACAACGTGGCGGCCGATGTTGGCGTGTGTGGGGCAGTGATGCTTCGCCTGGCACCGCCTCTAGAGCGATCGCCTGATAGGGCTGTGAGCGGCTCACGTGCCGTCCACCCCCTCGCCGGGTTCCTGCCGGCTGCGCACGGCTGGAGCCTCTTAGTACGTTGTGAAGTGGTGATTAGTCGCGAAGCCGTAATGTCCTGGCGGGGCGCAAGCCCAGGTTGCCGTTGAGGAACGCCCCAGCGTTGCCGTTGCGGTAGGCCGACCGCGCGTTCACGGTGGGCATGTCGAAGCTGCCGCCACGGTCGACACGGTTGGAGGAGCTGCCATAGAGGCTCCTGCACCACTCCCAGACGTTGCCGTGCATGTCATGCAGTCCAAACCCATTGGCTCCGAACGTGCCCACGGGCGCATGCACGACGTGCCCGTCCGACCAAGTCTCGCAGGTCCAAGGGACGCTGGCTCGCTTCGCCGTGGCATCGGCGACGTTTGCGAAGTCCTTCAAGTCAGCAGCGTCGCACCAATACGGCGTCTCGGTGTTGCCTCGGCAGCCATACTCCCATTGCGCTTCGCTCGGCAAGACTAGCCGATGCCGAGTCAACAGCTGGTCGCTCATCGGCCAGTCTACACCCTCAACCGGATTGGCCGACGTGATGCGTTGCACGCCGTCCGGAGTCTGGCCAGCCTTGTAGTAACTCGGATCTCGCAAACTCTTGTCGCCACTCCACAGTCGCGCCCACTGGCCCTGCGTCAGCTCGTGACGCGCGAGTAGAAACGGTGCAAGAGTTACTTCGTGCGGGATTTCGTTTGGTTGAGCTTGGGCGTCGTAGTTGGGAGCGGTCGGGTCGTCCTTCTGAGCACCCACGATGTGCGTGCCACCTGGCAGCAGCACGAACACGATGCCAGTGTCGCCAGTCACGTCGATGGACCCGTCTTCGCGATGCGTGGGTAACGTAATCTCCGCCGGATCCGACGTGCCATCCCACGCCGAACGCAGGTGGTAGAACTCCCACAGCTTTGTGACGGGGTTCATCCCGAGCGGCACCAGGCCCATTTGTGGCACGAGTTCGATCGATGAGGCGACATACAACTTGCTCGCCGTGACGCCGTTCGCATCGCCGATGGCTGCCTTCGCCTGATCCCAGAGATCTTGCCGCGCGTGTGTCAGTTCCTTGACTCGCTCCGCCCACGACAGTCGCTGCGCGACCGCCGCGATCTCGGTCGCCGCAAACGCTTCGATGCCGGTGACCAGCTTCTGCAGCGTGCTGTGCAAGAACTGGTCGGAGGCGTCTGCAAACGTCCACGTCTGCCGCATTCCGACCTCGGCCTGCAGCGCCGCGACCTCGGTCGTGAGTTGTCCGACCGCTGTGGCAGAGTCTTCACTTTTCGCTCCGGCGACCAAGGCTTCGAGTTTCTTCAGGTAACCCTCGTACTCGACACGCTTGGCTTTGCCGATCGCCGCCAGTGCTGCCTTGCTCTGTGCTAGTGCGTCGTAGTCGAGTCCGTTGCTGAACAGTGCCCACGCCAACGTATCGGTCACTTGGGCGCGTTCGTCGCCCGTGACGGGGGCCACCGAAACCGCCCGCTGCGCCAGCGCCAGTCCCTCGGCCTCGCGGCCAAACACCGTGCGATCCGGATCGACCAACGGCCACGCCAACGCATTCAGCTCCTGTGCCGTCGTAGGCAGCTTGGATTCGTCGAGCACAAACGCTTCGGGTCGCTGCGAACCCGAGCGCACCGCCTGGGCTCGCTGCCACGACTTGAGCTTGCCGCGCAGGGTTTCGAACTCCGCGACGCGCGGGTGCATTTGCATGTCTGCTCCCTGCTGCGCTTCGGTCTGCGGCAAGGCACTAGTCTTCTCGAGATTGCTCAGCGTGGCGCGCAACTCCGGCAGCGCCTCGCGCAGCGTTGTTGCGTCACCATCAAGCCAGGACCGCATCGAAGCAGCCTTCTCGGGCCACGCCGGATACAGCGCCTTCTCGTCGGCTGTGGCCGTCTCCAACCGCACTACATGCGACAAGCGGTTGAAGTTGGCGAGGCTGGCTTGCGCAAGGTCACGAGCATTGGATGCCTCGGTGGCGCGTTGATCGGCTAGGCCGCGCTGGGTGTCCGCGTCCTGCCAGAACCACAACGAAGCTGCGAGACCGATGGCGATCACACCGGTCAATGCGATCCCCAGCTTCTGCGTGCGCTTCATGGCGAGCGTGCGACCCTCCGCCTGAGCCGCTTCGATGCGGGCTTCATGTACTCGGTTCTCAGCAGTTGCAAGGTGGTCGTGGATGGCTTGCGCAACCTCTTCGGCCGATTGGGGCCTAGCTGCTGGCGCCGGCATCAGGCATTGCGTAGTCAATTCGACGAGATCGGCTTCCGCACTACACGCAGCAAGTCGCGCATGCGCATCATCAAGCTTGCCCATCGCAGCCATCGCGATCAGTTCATTCTGGTCCCCAACGTACGGCGGCTCACCGGTCAGGATCTCGCAGAGGATGGCACCGAGCGCGAACACATCCGAGCGTTCGTTCATCGCCTCGACGTCGCCGCGCGCCTGCTCTGGCGGCATGTAGGCCGGCGTGCCCATCACCGAACCCATGATCGATTGCGTGCCGTGACCAGACGAACGCAGCGTCTCGATGACACTGAGCCGCGATTGCTCTTCGGCAGCGAGCTTCTCGTCCGCCACACCGCCAGACTGCAGCACCTTGCCCATGCCCCAGTCGACGACTTGCACTTCCCCGAACGAACCAATCATGATGTTCGCCGGCTTGAGGTCACGATGCACGACCCCACGCGCATGCGCGTAGGCCATCGTCTGGCAGATGTCTTCGAAGATCGATAGGAACGTCCGTCGGTCGCTTGCCACAGACTCGCGCTTCGCCAGCTTCTTCGCCAGCGTCTGCCCCTTGACCATCTTCATGGTGAAGAACGGTCGCCCGTCCGACATGCCGAGTTCGTAGACCGGGACAATGCCGGGGTGTTGGAGTTGGCCGCCGATCTGCGCCTCTTCGACGAAGCGTTGCAGGACGGACGGCTCGTCCTTGTACCTCTCGTGCAGGAACTTCATTGCGACGTCACGCCCGAGGTCCTGATCGTGGCCCTTGTGCACCGCACCGACGCCGCCGCGACCGAGTTCGCCTTGGATCACGTACTTACCAGCGGCCCGCTCGTCGTCGGGGCCGAGCGGCTTCAGGATCGGTGTATGGCCCTGCTCCTCGGCGTCACGCAACGACACCCTGGGCTTGCTGCCGGTGAGTTCGCCGATGCGGTCCAGAACGCTGTCGCCTGGAGAACTTTGGTCCCTTTTCGCAGCATCGCCCGCAGCTTTGAAACCACGGTCCAGGACCTGGTCGAGGGAGTCTTCGTCAAGTTGGTCGTCGCGTTCGTCGGTCAATGGGGTCTCCGTAGTTGCCCCAGGATCCGACCTAGCCTGTTTTCGGGCACGGATTCTCCCAAAAAGAACAATTCCTTCAGGAGCCGAGCAGCGCCTTCACTCGCTGACACTCCGCGTCGAGGGCGTCGGGTCCTGCGCCGGTGTGGTGGGCCGTGGCTTGCCGCATGTGCTCCCGGAACTCCCGCCGAGCGCGGCGATAGGCGTTGTGGACCGCCTCGATGTCTGGTTCTGCGAGCCTTTCGGCGATCTCTCGAATGGCAAGGCCGTCTTGGTGTCGTAGGCGCAGGATGCGGTAGCGCAGGCGCGTGTCGCGGTCGCTGCGACGCGCAACACGGGCGTGTCGGAGGATTGCATCTCGGACAATTGCCTCCGCCCAAGAGCGATCGAAGATGCGGGATAATGCTTCGGCTCGATCGGGTAGGTCGTCGAGGTAGACGGATTCTCCGTTCGGTCGACCGGGGCGTACGGCGCGTTCTTCGTAGCGCCTCGCGACGTTGCGCACGACGGCGTAGAGCAGGCCGCGGAACTCACCGTTGGTTTGCTCGGCGCCATCGAGCGCGCCATTCGGTTTGAAGCACTCGACGAACACGTCTTGCACGGCGTCATCGATCGCGTGGCTTTGGCTCGAGTTGCTCCAGCGGTGGCCTAGGTAGTTGCGGATGGGTGCCAGGTAGCTGCGTGCAAAGACGGACCTTGCGCTCGCATCGCCGGCCGACGCGTCGCGTAGCACGGTCCAGCAAGTCTCGTCGGCGGGTGAAGGCACCTTGATAGGATACCCAGCTTTGCACGACGTTGGCTGGTGTGTTTGTCACACGCGGTGACGTCACATGCTACGGGGAATGCGACGTGGTGACCGAGAGGTGTGCGGAGTCCCATCCACATCACCGCTGGAATGCGTCCTGCTCCCGCAATCACCTCTGAGTTGCGAAGGCGTGTCAATCAGACCGTGGTTCAAGCTGGCGGCGATCCAGAGGACTGCAGTGCGCGATCGAGCAGGTCAAGGACGTCGAGTTCCGTGGCCCACAGCCGCATATCGGCAAGATCAAGATCGTTGCGCTGGAGCTTGATGACTCCCAGCACGTCACGCCACTGCCGGTCGCTGGTCTCCCCTCCAGAGCGGAACCAAACAAGCTTCTGGATGACGATGCCCTCCGGGGCAGTGACGTCGATGCCCTTGCTCGTGGCCTCGTCGAGCACGAGTCGTAGGCGATGTTCCCACTTCCATAGGTGCACGCCTTCCCACGGCGGAACGAACACGTCGATGCGTGTCATCGTAGGAAGATGGATCAGCTGAAAGGAACCATGCCGTGTGACTTCGTCGCGCGCCCATTCCTCGTCGAAGGAGAAGTCCGAGCCCATCTGTGCAAGCCAGGGACCAACGGTCTCCTGAGACAGGTCCACTACGATGTCGACATCAAGTGTCGCGCGGGGTTCTCCTAGCGCCGTGCTGGCGAGTGAGCCTCCCAGGAGGTAGCGGATCTGGCACCGTTCAAGCGTCTCGGCAAGGAGCGACGCGAGTTCGAGTGGATCGGGCTCGTTCATTCGAGCCAGGCTTCGGCGTTGTCGCCGAACGCCTTGCGTGTGAGTTCTGGACCCAGGCGCAAAGCACCTGCCCTGCTGGCGAGTTCCTCCTCGCTGGCGTTGGGGTGGCGCAGTCTTAGTCCTGCTACTGACAGCCGATGCAGGGCGCGTGAGGCGCGTGCAGCGATCTCTAAGCGGCGTAGCGGCGTCATGCGTCGAAGCCCGTCGAATACGGCGCGGTCGACGTTCTCGTTGGTGTCGGAAGCTTGGGGCGCATAGGGCACGTCGAAGAGCATACCACGCAGCCGGGAGCACTCGCGTTGTTCCAGTGGGGCGATTCGATTGCTGCTGGATGGTTCCCGAAGTCGAGTGTGCAACTGAGTGTGCAATGCTCTCGGTCACAACCTGACACAGCCTGGCACAACGTGGCACAACCGCGCCGCCCAAATGCTCGCCCAACCTCGGCCGCGTGGCACAGATAGGCACAACCTGACACAACGTGGCACAGCCTGGCACAATCGGGCGCTGCGTCTTCGAGTCCTGCAGGGCCTAATTCCTTTAGAGGCGTTTCTAGGGGTCTAGGGGCGGTTTTGAGAGTTGGGGGGTGCGAGTGTGCAATGGAGTGTGCAATGGGTTCGGGCACAACGTGGCACGATCTGGCACTAGGTGGCACAACCTGGCACAGCGATTCGGGGTGGTTGCAGGGCGAAAACCTGCAAACGGGTGCGTTGGCGGCTGCGGCGATGCGAACAATGTGGCGGCCCACGTTGGCCGCGTGTGGAGCGGTGATGCTTCGCCTGCACAGCCTCT
>JBNMND010000352.1:0-5896 GCA_051274975.1 Planctomycetota bacterium
CGAACTGCGCGCGGTCGGCGCGAACAGTGTGTCGAACGTGCGGTCGCCTGCGAGGAACTTATCGAAGTTGATCACAAGCAACGAACCGGCATCGTGCTGTTGGCCGTTGATCAGCCAATCGTCGCGCAACTCAATCAGCAACCACTGTCGGTGCGTCGCGGCGTTGGCGCTGTCCGGCTTGTCGATCTTGATCTGCTGACCGTCCTTCAGCAGGAACACTTCGTTCGTGTAGAACGTCATGCCACGGAACAGGAAGTCGTGTTCGAATCCCTTGGTTTGGTCACGCGACACCGACGTGTAGATGTCCTCTTTCTGGCCTTCGGCTACCGTCTTGGCTTCGCTGAGCTTGGTGCCGCGCTGCCATTCCTTGGCAATGCGCGGGTAGCCCGATTCAGTCATCGAGCCTTCGCCGAAGTCGGTGCCGACATACAGCGTGTCGCGATCCTTCCATGCCGCTTGGGTCTTGGCTTCCGGCAGCACGAAGCCACCCTCGACGAATGACTTGCTCGGGATGTCAAACTCCCGCACTACCGAGGCGTCGGCGCCACCGCGTGACAGCGCCAACAGGCAGCGGTCGCGATCGGGCACCAACCAAGTCGAACCCTTCCAGACCCAGTTCTCACCTTCGGCTTTGCCGAGTGCGTCGAGGTCGAGCACGGTCTCCCAACTAGGTTCGTCGAGTTGGTATTGCTCGAGCGTCGTGCGCCGCCACAGTCCACGCGGGTTGGCCGCGTCCTGCCAGAGGTTGTAGTAGAACTCGCCGCGCTTCGCGACGTAGGCAACCTTGTCGGTCGAATCCAGAATCGACAGCGTGCGCGCCTGCATCTTCTTGAAGCGTTCACTATCGGTCAGCGCCTTCTGGCTCTCAGCATTGCGGGCGCGAACCCAATCGAGTGGCTTGTCACCAAGAACCTCTTCGAGCCAGAGGTAGGGGTCAGCGGCGTTCGTGTTAGGCATCGGTTCCTGTGCGATCCCCGGTGCCATGATGCAGGTCGCTGCAAGCAGGGCGAGGAGCGCATTCGTGGTTGTCGTCATGGCGTGACCCGCAACGTAGCCGCCGTGCGCCATTGCGGCCATGTTTCCGCGAGGACTACATCGCTCGGCAACGGCTGTTCGGGCAAGGAGTTGCCGTCAGTCGGTTGTCGGGCGCGCGGTCTCAAGTCGGAACGTATAGCTGTCGAAGAACTGCACACCCGTTTCGCTGCCAGAGGCGCGTTCGATCCCCGTTTGCAGAGCAGCTAGTCGAATGATCGCCGCAGACATGCTAAGGTCCGCCTTGGCGGTCAGGCATGCTACGGATACCGGTCGAATCCAGAGCGAGCCGTGCAGCTTCGGCGTGGGTCGAAGTTGATCTCGGTGCAGTTGCACACAACGTTCGTGTCTGGCGAACTGCTCTGCCCGAAACCAGCCGCCTGCTGGCCGTCGTCAAATCGGACGGATATGGCCACGGCATGATGCGCGTTGCGCGCACCGCCCTGCACGCTGGCGCCGACGAACTGGTTGTTGCGTGCGTGCAAGAAGGCGCCGCGCTGCGAGCCGCTGGCATCACCGCGCGGATTCTGATCGCCGGGCCGATTGGTCCCGATGAAGCAGCAGCGGTGGTGCAGCACGGTCTGGTCGCGAGCCTCGGCAGCCTCGAGTTGGCGCAGGCGTTGTCACGCCGAACGCGCCGCTACCTGCCGGTGCACATCGAAGTGGACACCGGCATGACCCGGCACGGCGTCGCGCCGTCCGAGTTAGCGCCGTTTGTGCAGGCGATTCATGACCGCGGCCGCCTGTCGATCGCTGGCGTGTTCTCGCACTTTGCGGGGCTGGGCTGCCACGACGAAGAATCCATGCGTCAGCAGCTTGCGTTGTTCAGCAGCTGCGTTGACGCGGTTCCGGCGTTGCGCGGGGTTCCCCGCCACATCTGCAACAGCCTCGGCGCGATGATGCTGCCCGAGGCGTGTCTCGATGCCGTTCGTATTGGCGGTGGTCTGTATGGCTTTGATCCGCGCCGCAAGCCGACTGGTGAGTTGGCCGCGATGGCCACCGGCAGCGAACGGTTGCCGCCGAGCATTACCGCTGGATCGCTGCTGCCGGCGTTGGAATTGAAGGCGAACGTCGTTGGGCTGCGCGAAGCCCAGATCGGCGATCGAGTCGGCTACGGCGGAGCGTTTACGTGCCAACGGCCGACGCGCTTGGCGTTGCTGCCGCTCGGTTACGGTGATGGCTTGTCGCGCGAGTCGTGGCGCGGTGCCGAGGTGCTGGTGCGAGGTCGCCGGGCCCCGATCGTCGGTGAGATCAGTATGAACCAGACCGTGGTCGACGTGACCGACTTGCCGCAGGTGGTGTTCGGCGAAGAGGTGGTGCTGATCGGCGCGATGGGCGACCAGCAGATCTGGGCCGAAGAGCGCGTGCCCGCCGGCGGCTGTGCCTACGAGGTGACGTCGTTGCTGCAGTCCAGGTTGCCGCGCGTGTTCGGTTTGGCCGGAGACAGCGTCGAGGGCCGCGATGCCGAACGCGGGATTCGTCGCGACGCCGAGGCGCTGCGCGGTCGGGCGGATCGACCATCCGCTTCGTCCGGTTCCTCGAACGGCTAGGTCCGCAGAGGGTCAGATGGCTGCGGCCGATTCCAGCGGGCCCAGATTCCAGCGGGCCCAGATTCCAGCGGGCCCAGATTCCAGCGGGCCCAGATTCCAGCGGGCCCAGCGTCGGCCGGTGATCCCCAACCCGTCCCCGTAGGGGGGAGGATAAAGATCACACGGCCCGCGAAGGTGGAACCCACCAGGCACCCCGGGCACAAAGAGCCGCACGCTTATGGCTGCTTCCTTCCGGATCTGACCAGGTTCACGCCGCCCCCTTGCTCGGGACCCGACAAGCCCCACCTTCACGAGCCGTGTGAATAATGGCGGAGAGGGGGGGATTCGAACCCCCGGAAGGCTTTTGGCCCTCACTCGCTTTCCAAGCGAGCTCCTTAAGCCGCTCGGTCACCCCTCCACACATTGGCTCCCCGCTTGCTCGCCAAATGGCGCCTGGGCAGGAATAGGGACGAGCACGGTAGCGGCGGTTTGGGCCCGAGGCAATGGTGCAACCAGAGAGAGATGGACATCCGGCGTTACTTTCCAAGTCGGTCGGTCCTATGCGGGGCACCGGCGTAGGAGGGGAGCTTTGACCCGGTCCAAACGACCGCCTCGAGGCTCAGGCTCATGACCATCGTTTCGAATCCACTCTCGCGCTTTCTGTTCCCCCTTACGGTCGGCCTGTTGGGCACAGCGCTGAGCTCCCAGTGCCAGCTCGACTGGCAGCCTGGCACCGCACTGTCAGGGCCAAGCGGGCGCGTGATCGCGCTCGAAAACATGCCGAATGGCGACCTCGTGGTTGGCGGCTGGTTCCTCGAGGCTGGCGGCGTCATCGCGAACCGGCTGGCCCGCTACGCCGGCTCCACCTGGTCTGCGTTCGGAAGCGGTCTGGACCACAACGTCTACGACATCGTCGTTGCGCCCAACGGCCTTGGCCTCAACGGCATCGTCAATTGCCTCAAGTCGCGACCAAACGGCGACCTGCTCACCAACGGTCACATCATCATGGCGGGCTCGGATTCTGCGGGCGGGCGGGCCCGCTGGGATGGCGCGATTTGGAGTGCTATCGGCGCCGGCGCCACTAGTGCGATCGAAAGGGTCGGCCTGACCCGCGATGGCGAGGTGTTCGTGGCCGGCGCGTTCATGCGACTCGGAGGCATGCCTTCGGACGCGCGATCACGGGCTGCCCGGCCACGGTGGATAGCTACGGCAGCGGTTGCTCGCTGCTCGTCAGTGGCGACGTTCTCGATCTGGTCGTGCCAAGCAATGGCGTGGCGGAACCGAGCATCCAGATTCCGATCACGCCGGCGCTGGTCGGCGCGCAGTTCTACCGGCAGGTCTTGGCCTTCCAGGTGGATCCAAGCATCAACCTGTTGAACGTCAGCAGTTCGAACGGCTTGGCGGCGACGATCGGCTTCTTCTAGTCGCCGTTGCCTGCGCTGGCCTTCCCCTGCCCGCAGCGATCCGGCATGCTTTTGGCATGACCGGTATGGATGCAGCACCGAGCGACGGCGACTCAAAGGAACGCGAGGCCTACCAGGTTGTAGCGCGCCGGTTCCGGCCGCAGACCTTCAACGAACTGGTCGGCCAGGACGAAGTTTTGCGCTCGCTGCGCTCGGCGCTCGAGCAAGGCCGTGTGCCGCACTCGTTTGTGTTCTCCGGCAGTCGCGGGGTTGGCAAGACGACGTCGGCGCGCATCCTGGCGCGCTGCCTCAACTGCGAGAAGGGCCCGACTCCGGAACCTTGTGGCACGTGTGCTTCGTGCATCTCGATCCTCGACGGCAGCAACCCGGATGTGATTGAAGTCGATGCGGCGTCGAACAATGGTGTCGAAGATGTGCGGCGACTGCGCGAGAGCGTGTCGTTCGCGACGATGCAGTCGCGCTACCGCGTCGTGATTCTCGACGAGGCGCACATGATGTCGAAGGCGGCCTTCAATGCGTTCTTGAAGACGCTCGAAGAACCGCCACCAAAGGTCGTGTTCATTTTGGCAACGACCGAGCTGCACCGCTTGCCCGACACGATTCGTTCGCGCTGCCAGGTGCTGCTGTTTAGGCGAGTCGGCGAAGAAGACCTGCAGAAGCGGCTGCGCATGATCGCCAAGCAAGATGGCGTGACGGTGCCGGACGAAGTGCTTGCTGAGATCGCCGCATCGGTTCGCGGCGGTGTGCGTGATGCAGAGACCGCGTTGGAGCGGGTCTTGCCGCTGGCGCGGGACATGGGTGACAAGTTTGATCTTGCTGCCTATCGCACTCTGACTTCGCGTCTAGGCACCGACGCCGTCGTCGACGTGGTTTCTGCGTTGATGACGGGCGATGCGAAACGCGGCCTGCACTTCGCCAACGACTTGCAGCAACACGGCACCGACGAACGCGAAGCCCTCGGCGAGATCGTCGACATGCTGCGGTGGGTGATGTTGCTCAAGGTTGATGGCGAAGACTCGGTGCTGGTGCCGTTGACTGGGTCGATGCGTGAGCAAGTGCAAGCCCTCGCCAAGGATGCCGACACCGCGCGCCTCGATGCGATGATCGGTGCCGGTTTGCTCGGTCGCGATCGCCTGCGCCGCCTCGAGGACCGGAGCGCGGTTCTAGAGGTCGCCTTGGTGCGCATGGCGCAAGCAGGTTCGATGCCGACTTTGTCCGATCTGCTGGCAGAAGTGCGTTCTGGTGGCTTCGCTCCGCAAGCGCCGGCGCCCAGCCAAGGTGGAGGACGGCAACCGCCGCCGGCACGACCGCAGTCCGGAGGAGTTGCGGCGAGAACTGCCGTGCAAGCCCCACCAAAAGCACACATCGCGCGGCCAACCGGTCCCGTTGCCAACGCCAAGGAACTGAAGTCGCGCGCCATGGTGCTACTTGAGAGTCGCAAGATGTTGCAGGCGACGTTGGAGCTCTGTCGGGTCGAAGGTCCGAGCGAGCAAGGCAAGGTGATCGTGACGCTCGAGACCGAGCGCAAGATGCACATAGATCGCCTGAAGTCCTCGGTGATCGAGCAGGAGGTGAAACAGGTTGTTCGCGATGCCGCCGGCTGCGAGGTCACGGTCGAGATCCGCATTGGCGCAGCGGATGGCAGCAGTGCGTCTGCTTCTGGTGGCGACAAGACCCCGGCCAAGCCGGAGGCCAAACCCGGCGAGAAGGCGCAAGCCGTGATCAAGAAGTTCGGCGGCCGCGTTGTGCAGGTGAACCCGCCGGATCGCATCCAGAAGCCGGCGCCATCTGCGCCCGAAGAAGACGTAATCGATCCGGGCGACCCGTCGGAAGACTAGTCACTCGCGCCAGGTTGCCAACTAGTCGCGAGTGACGAACGATGCGGGGTGCCCGCCTGCGGAAGCGCCTAGA
>JBNMND010000353.1:0-5891 GCA_051274975.1 Planctomycetota bacterium
GTCGAGCGCGTCCATGAACTCGCGCTTCCCGGCGATGACCCCGACCGGAAACCCACCACCGACGACCTTTCCGTATGTGCAGATGTCGGCCCGGACGCCGAACAGTGCCTGGATCCCACCTGGGTGGCAGCGAAACCCGGTAACAACTTCATCGAAGATCAGTACCGCGCCCGCGTCTTGCGTCACCTCGCGTAACTCGCGAAGGAAGTCACGCGGCTGGAACTCGGGCCGGCGACTCTGCACTGGCTCAACGAGTACGGCGGCAATCTCGCGCCCACGCGACCTGATGATTTCGATGGACTCAGGCGAGCCGTAGTCGAGCACGAGCACGTTGCTGGCGGCGCTAGGCATGATGCCTGGCGCCGCAGGGAACGCACGAAGCTTGTTGGTAGCGCGCACAACGACTTCGTCGAAGATGCCATGATAGGCGCCCGTGAAGATCACGATCGTGCTGCGACCGGTCACGGTACGCGCGACGCGCAAGGCGCCCATGACTGCTTCGGAGCCCGTATTGCACAACCCGACACGATCAAACCCGGTCAATTCACACACCAGCTCGGCAACCTCACCAGCCAACGGATGCTGCGGTCCAATTTCGTAACCAGCGGCCACCTGATTGTGGATCGCGTCGACAACGAACTGCGGCTGCCATCCGAACAAGCTCATGCCAAAGCCATTCAAGGCGTCGACGTACTCGTTACCGTCGATGTCCCAGAGGCGGCTCCCTTTGGAGCGGCTGCAGACGATCTGATAGGTAATCTCCTTGCGGATCGGTTCGAAGCTGTTGACGACCCGAGGATCAGCCAGGTGCGATCGGTGTGCTTGCGTATACTCCTTCGACAACTTCGTGCGCGCGATGTAGCGCCGCATGAACGCATCTAGTCGCAAGCGCTGGCCATCCGTGACCACCGTCTTGGCACCCGTGCTTATTCTGGCAATTGCTCCAAATGACTGCTTCGTATCTGGCACGGCGGAGTCGAGTTCGTCGGGGCCTGAACCCGGCGAGACAAGCTCGTCTGCTGCAACGGTGACCGCCGCCGAAACCGGTGGTCCCTCAGGTTGTGCCGATGTCGTAGGTCGAGGCGGCTCGACCGCATGCGCGCCAGACAACAGAGCCAACTGCTGCGACATCATCTGCATCTGCTGACGGATGACCTGTTCGATCAAAGTCGCAGACGACGCGACACCGCTGACTTCCATAGACAGCGGGACCGGGGCTGCAGAGGCCAGTAAGCCGCCGCCACTAGCATCGTTGGCAACCGGTGCTTCCTCGGGAATCGCGCCGACGAGAAACTCGACTAGGCTGTCGAGCGTGCTCTGAGATTCCATCAACTGCCGAAACGTCACCTCGACCTGGTACTTCTGCCGAACCTGTATCGCCATCTGGGTCAGAGACAACGAATCGAGTCCCAGCTCCACGAACGGGACAGACGAGTCACCGCTTGCAATGACAAGCCCAGTCGCCTCATCGATTACGTGGAGCACATCCTGCCTGATGGCGTCTAGGCGATTCAGATCATTGAATGCTTGGGGTTCAGGCATGGATCCTTCTGGAGTCAGCGTCCACGAGTCTTGAGTCTAGCCAGTTCTTCCACACGGGCTTCGACGAATAGCGAGACCTCGGCGTCCGAGATCGCGTCGACCGGCAAGCCAAACTGAGTCCGCACTAGTTCGACCAGATCCTGCACCCACAGCGCGTTCCAGACCAGACCAGCATGCAAGTTGTCGAGCACGGCGTGCTCTGGACTGTCGCCCACAGTGTTGGTAACAGATAAGTGCTGACCAATGCGGACGGCCCGATAGTCGGGCATGCCGGTGTCGGCGCTTCGTCGGCCCCAACGCTTCGCGAACCAAGCTCGGTCGTCGAAGAAGGCCAGTCGCGGATCGCCGTCGGCCATTGCTCGCAGTGCCGCGTCAAAGTGGTCGAGCCCACGGTTGAGGTTGCGCTGTTCTGCCACGGATTGCCAACGATCGAAGTAAGGAGGCCAATCCGAGTTGTTCAGAATCCCAACGAGCACCACCCGCGTGGCGGGGTGGCTTTGGTGGATCAGACGAACAGCTTCTCGGACTTTCGAAACACACGAAGCGATCAACGCCACCGCCCCAGGGTCTTCGGCATTCTTGGCAAGCACATCCATTTTTTTTGCTTTGCCAAAGCTATTGACCCCCGACCGAATGACTACCACACCTTCTGACCAACGACCGGGTTGCTCATCCATGACATCGACGAGCCTCTGAGCTTGGCGCCACGCTCCTTCGGTGAGGGACTCGCAAAATGAAGGCCAGGCAAGATTGTGTCGATGGGTCTGCCGCTGCGGTCCACGCCAACGCAAGCCCAAGCCGTCTCGCACGCGCGCCATCGATAGCCACCGCGGAACGCCCCACACGGCCCATTCTCCCAGATCGACCTGACGATCTCGAATACGCACCAGCACTTCAGGCCACTGGAACGTGATCGCATGGAACTCGCCACCAGGCTGCGGCCCAGTGGCAGGAAACGTCACTGTGTCATGATAGGCCGCCGTGTCGGAGTCCCCCAGCATGCCAAATGGCACGCACCCTGGCGCTATGGAGCGGCTTGTACCACGGCGTCGACCGTCTTGATTGAGTGCGAGGACGAGCCCGACAGAGACCGTGAGCACGGCCACCAGCGATGATGTAGCGATCAATTTCAGGATCCTTTTTCGCTTCACGGACGAGGTTCGATTTGGTCAGGATTCGATGTGGGCAAATCGTTGTGCGATACGCGCTGCTCTGCCGCAGAGATGATCTTGAGCTGCGACTGCATCAACGCAATCTGTTGCTCGACCAGACTCCTGACGGCGCGCAGGCCAGCCGCCGTTCTAACTGTTCCGACGGCGAGATCAGGCGTTTCGCATTGCGCCTGTGTCTCGGAATCGGCTGCCGTAACAACGGTTTGCGGCTCCAACCAGTGGCGAGTCCGCTCAAAGCAGTAGGTAGGTAATTGTAATCGTCGCGGAGCAGCACCGGACCAACGCTTGCCGAAGTCGACCTCGCCGCCATTCACCCAACAATGTGCCGCGACGTTTTCCAGTTCTTGCAGCGCCTTGCGATCGAGACCCGATCCTGGCAGTGCCGCAATCGGAATCGAGCGGCTAGCGCCGGGATGTGAGAGCGCCAAATTAGTAAGACCACGACCTGGCCCAACCTCAACCAGTATGTGTTCGGCACCATCGCCTAACAGGCCAAGTGCATCGGCAAAGCGAATCGGCCGGCACAGGGTTTGAGCCCAGTACGCGGGCTCGGTGGCTTCTTCAGCGGTGAGTTCGCGTCCAGTCATCGAAGACCATACCTGACGTCGAGGTGCTGAAAGCTTGATGCCGCGCAAGACCCCCTCGAGTCGCAACGTAACCGGCTCCATCAACGGCGAGTGAAACGCACGTTCCGACGGCAAGTCGAGCGTGTGCACGCCGCGCTGCTCGAGCTGAGCACGGACGGCCTCAACCTTTTCAGGAGTTCCCGAGAGCACCACAATGTCCGCCGCGTGCACCCCGGCAACAGCAACATCGTCACAGACCATCTCGCGCACCTCAGCTTCAGAACAGAACACTGTGATCATGCGGCCGGCCGGCGACTGAATGACCCCTTCGGCACTCGCCACGACCACACGAAGCGCGTCCTCCAAAGACAAGACCCCAGCCAACACTGCGACGACAAACTCACCAAGACTGCAGCCAAGAAGTGTCTCGGCGATGAGGCCCGATCTCTCCAAAGTCACCGCCAGGGAGTACTCGAACAGGAATAACGCCGGCAGCGCGATCCGAATATCGGCGAACTCGGCTTTGCTCGCGGCACTATCTTCAAGCAGGCCGGATCGAATGTCGGCGCCCCCTATTCCACGCAGAAGAGCCATCCCCTCATCAAGGCAGAGTCGAAACACTGGCGACTGCTTATAGAGTTCCCGCCCCATACCGGGCCGCTGCACGCCGTAGCCCGGTAACTGGAACACGATGCCCCTGGAGCGCACCGCGTCGCCCGTGCATGCGTGCCGCCGCTCGCCTAGAGCCACCGCACCGTCCGCCAACGTCGCAACGCATGCAGCCAATCGATACCGCATCGGTTCGCGACCTTGTTGCAGAGTCCATGCCAAAGACGTCAGCGACAACTCGGGCGGCGGTGCCTGGAAAAACTGTGACATCGACTCGACCTGCCGTGCCAGGGCCGCCTCGGTCTTCGCGGACAAACACAACAGGTGTAGCCCATGCTGTGCTGCTTGCTGCTCGGTTGCATGCCCGACTCGCTGTGCCAAGACCGCCGGAGCCTGTTCGATTACGACGTGACAGTTGGTGCCGCCAACGCCAAACGAACTGACTCCCGCACGCCGGGGATGGACAGATTCTGGCCACGGCTGCGGCTCGCGTGGCACGTAGAAACGGGTGCGGTCCATTCGCAAGCGCGGATTGGGCTTACGAAAGAACAACGTCGGTGGAATGATCGCTTTCTGAACCGCCAGCACCGCCATAATGAAGCCAGTAACGCCGGCCGCATGAACCAGGTGGCCAACCGAACTCTTGACCGAGCCGATCGCGCAAGCGCGGTCGGAAGCGTCGCCACCTTGGAACACGCGAGAAAGAGCCGCGAACTCGATGGGATCGCCCATCGGCGTCGCGGTTCCGTGCGTCTCGATGTAGCCAATGCTGCCTGGATCGACAGCCGCGTGCGCCAGTGCTTTGCCTAGCACCGCCGCTTGGCCGGCCACGCTCGGCGCGGTAAAGCTCACTTTGTCGGAGCCATCGTTGTTAACGGCAAATCCGCGGATCACCGCATGGATGTGATCGCCATCGGCTACCGCGTCAGCGAGTCGGCGGAGAACCACAACGCCTGCACCATCGTTGAAGGTCGTGCCCGAGCATCCTGCATCAAACGGACGACAATGGCCATCTGACGAGAGCATGCCCCCGGCCTCGCTCAGGTATCCCTTACGCACGGGCACCGAAATCGAAACACCACCGGCAAGAGCCAAATCACAATCGCCAGAAACCAGCGTCCGTGCGGCTTGCGTAATCGCAACCAAGGAAGTCGAACACGCTGTATTGACCGTGTAGCTCGGCCCTTTCAGATTGAGCTTGTAGGAGATGCGCGTCGCGAGGAAGTCCTGCTCATTGGCCAAGGCTGTATTGAGCTCGCCGAACTTCGCAACCACCTCCGGGCGAGTCGCAACATTGGCAGTCAGGTAGCTATTCCAGTTAGCGCCAACGTAGACGCCAATTCGACCACCGAAGTCAGCCGCACGATGACCGCTGTTCTCGAGCGCCGACCAGGCCAGCTCAAGCAGCACTCGGTGCTGCGGGTCCAGGACTTGCGCTTCTAGTGGCGAAGCGCCGAAGAAGGCAGCGTCGAAGCAGTCGCAGTCCGGCATCAGTCCCTTGGCTCGCACGTAGGCAGGGTCATTGCGCAGGCGCGGCGCAATGCCAGCGTCGAGTTCTTCGTCGGCGAAGAACGTGATGCCTTCGCGCCCGGCGAGCACGTTCGCCCACAACGAGGAGACGTCATTCGCCCCCGGGAAACGGCCGACCATCCCGACGACAGCGATCGCGTGCGGCGGCATCGGCTGTTCGTAGGAACGTGTCATCAGCTCGATCTACCGGACTCGAAACCACCAGACGAGTCCGGCTGCTTCGCACCTGCCTTGGCCAAGACCCGGGCGAGTTCCGCCGCCTGCCGTCGCACAGTGGCATACTCGAACACAAACGTTGGCTCCAGACTAAGCACCAGCCTCTGCTCAAGCAGGTCGTGCAGGAGGATCACATCGAGCGATCGCCCACCGGCATCGAAAAAGTTCACATCAGCAGATTCGGGCAGATGGCCAAGGACCTCAATCCATGACTGCTCCACCATCGCAAGATGGCCGGAAGTACTACTGGACGGGA
>JBNMND010000354.1:0-5875 GCA_051274975.1 Planctomycetota bacterium
ACAGCAATGATGCTATCGAAGTTGCCGTCGACCACCGGAGCCGCATTCTTGCGCGGCCGACCGGGACCGCGCTTGCCGACCACCACCGGCGGACGCTCGGACGCAGCCTTTGCGCGCGCCATCTTGCCCTTGCCGCGCTTGGCTTGCTTGACGATACCGAGCATCGCCTGGGCTCGACCGAACATGATCGGGAACACCGTCAGATTCTTCTTCGCGGCTGCGGCGGCAATGTCCTTGTAGCTCACCTTCTTGTCCTTCTTTAGCGAAGCAATGATGAACTCGAAACCTGGGTTAGCCTTCTTGGCAGCCATGATAGTGCGAAGCGATAGCTGGGGTATGTGAGCTCAATGACCCACCGTTATGTTAGCTATCGTGCGCCCTCTCGCAGGTAACCGCAAGCTCAGCGCACCAATATGACAATGGGGCAACTCATTGCCGCTCTGCGGTCCAGGACTCACCTGGCGCAAGCACTACGGACTTGTGGGGCAGCAGCGATCGCTGCAACTGGTGGATGTTGCTAAGAGTGACCCGAGCGACCTTTGCATCGCTCGAGGCCAGGAAGGCATCATCGAACAGGATGATGCCCGGCTTCACCTTGTTGGCGATGGCGACGACCTCGACGTTGCGCGATGACGCGATCATGACGCCGACGGCCTTCTCTTCGACATCCTTGGCCATCAAAGTCGGGCCAACGATCATCACCGACGGGCAGCCGATCGTTTCGACGCGGTAGCTGAGGTCGTAAGGAACCGCACCGTCCGCCAACTTGTGACCGATCGAGTGCACGGTCGTGCCAGTCTTGTTCGGCGACGTCGCTGGCTCGGTGGCATAGCCCTTATTGGGCACGACCAACGGCATCTGCTCCATCGCCACGACCGGCAGGTGGAACACGATGTGGGCAAATATCGGCCGCACCGGCTTGGCGGTGAACATGCGTAGGAGCAACTGGTCGTTACGACGCATCATCGTCAGCGGCTGCGTCAGAATGCACATCTCAGCACCACCCCACAGCCATTCCGCCACGTCGTTACCGGCGGCGTCGATCAAGTAGCTCTTCTCAGACGAGCGCACCAGCCAGCCACCCATGGGCAGTCGGAACAAGCGCACCGACCCCGGCATGACCACATCAGAAGCCTGTTTGGAGACCGTCTGCATGCGCAAACGCCACCAATAGGGCACGCCACGCCCCATCAAGCCGGCGACCTCGCGGTTCATGCGGCGGTGGATGCGTTGGTAGAGCTCGAGGTTGTCGACACGAGGAAACCGCCCCAGGTGCTCGTCCAGCTGTTCGAGTACCTTCAACCGCTTCATGCCGCCGGTCTCGGCGGGCGTCAACGTGCCGTCGTAGGTGACAGCTTCGTTCTGAATCAGGCGCGCGCTCATTTCGCGCCAGTAGTCCACCGGCTCAGCGGGCGGGTTCGAGGTACCCGGCTTGGCTGGGAACTCCGGCATCTCGCCGCGCATCGGCGAATTGTCGCCAACCAGCATGATCGTGCCGAGCAAGCCCGGATCGATTACCGGGCCATGGCCGAACGTCCAGCCCATGCGGGTCTGCGGCATGGCATCGGTCGACTCGTCAAAGTCGTTGAGCACCATCTGCATGTCGATGCACAGTTTCACATACGGCTGCTTGCCCGGCGGCAGGATCTGAGACCACGGGATCAATGCCTCGTAGGTCGTGATGCCATGCTCCTTATCGTGCAGCACAACGATTCGCGCCGGATCCGGCAAGACGCTGGCGGTGCCGCGCAGGCGATCCCACTGCACGACTTCACGGCCCTTCTCGTCCGCCAGCCAGAACTCACGATCCTCGCGGCGCCCCGGGTCGGGACCATTCGACCGGGTATTGCGATCGGGATCGAACGATAACACCAGCGAGTCCGCTACGGGAATCTCGGTCAGCAGCAACGTGCTGGCGTCGAGCGCGCGGTGCCATTCGTCTTGTGCCGTGCACGAGATGTAGAGGCCTTCGTCGCCCCACATCATGAAGACCAACGCACTCAGGTCCTTGGGGCCACGCCATGCGCCATGACCGGTGCCCGACAGTTGGGTGCGATCGTTCAACTGCATCGCCGGCAACTTGGGCCAGTCGACCAACGATCCATCGATCTTGATCTGGTTCTTGCCGACCGGCAGCACAACCGCCTGCGGCAAGCGCATCGTGTTGCGCCCCTTGGCTTGGGGCTTACTAGTGTTCGGCCTACCCTGCGACTCTACGGGCGGCACCAACGAAGTGATGACGACAACGATTGCGAGCAAACTCGACCAGCGCTTATTGATCATGAATCCTGAATCCTGCGAAGACTGAGATAGTTGAGTACGGCGTGTGCGGTTGTCGAACCAAGCAGGCCAAAGCCCATATGCACGATCAGGCCGAGCACCATTGCGTGGACGAACGTGAAGACCAGCCAACGCAAGCCTCCGACACTGCTATTCAGCAAGACGTAGACGGCAACAGCCCCAAATAGACCAAACAGGTCCTGCACGGCCAAACGGAAGAACAACTCCTCGGCTATGGCGGATATCAGCACGAACGCGATGGCAACGCCGTCACTGGCTCGGGCAAACAATCGGTGTGCCGCCGAAGCGACGTCTTTGAGGCTCTCGAAGCGCTTGATTGCCCGGCTAAGAATCCATGCTCCAATCAGGCCAACGCCAAGACCGACGCCTGAGGAAGCCAGTGGGCCGTATTCGCCGATCGCCATCTCGTGCAAGGCATCTAGGCGATCTCGCGCCCACAGCCACAGCAAGGCCGCGGCGCCCATCGCACCATAGACGACCGTGCCGGTGGCCAGCACCAGGCCGGGTTCGGGATCAGGTCCCTCGCCGCCGTCGGGGTCTTGCTCGCCTGGCTTGGTCATGGACGCAACCTGCGCGCACGCGACCAGGGGCCGAGCACATAGGTCGGAACGCCGAGGAAACCAGAAATTGGCAGGGCGCCAAAGCTACGGCTATCGGTGCTGTTGAAGCAGTTGTCGCCAAGCAAGAACCAGTGCCCCGGGGCGACGTGCACCGGCCACTTGGGTTCGCCGACGTTGAGTTGGTGGTTGCCGCGTGTGTAGAAGATGTCGCGGAAGACGCGCATGGAGCGAATCGATGCGCTGACCTCACCGACCACGCCGACATGCAACCAGGTACGCGGCAGCGGTGAGGTTGCCTTGCCGGGAATGACGATCGGCAACGTGTAGGTGTCGTCGAGCATGATGAAGTCACGGCCGTCGAGGCGGCCAAACGTCAGATTGCCTTGCCATTCGCCGGACAACACGTTCGCAACGTCGTGAAGCGACGAGCCGTTCAACCAAACCGAGAGGGTGTTGCCGCGTGCGTTCCAAACAAACGTCGTCGTGAAGTCGGTGCTGTCGATCGAGGCCAGCACAATCTCCGGTCGATTGGCGAACTCTATTTCGATGCCGCAATCGACGACCGCCATGCTGTCGCCGGTTTCGCTGCGCACACCCATGAGGTCCACGAAAGTCGCGTTGACTGGCTGATTGGTGCCAATCATACCAGGTGGCAGAACTCCGTCGTCGAGGTCTCGATGGCGCTCCTTGTGCGGACGAATACGAAACCCCGAACGAACGTTGGCAAGCTTCTGGGCACACGGCGGCAACTGCCAAGGTCCGACCTGACTGACGGCAAAACCCGGTTGCGTCACCGCGAACATGTCCAACCCGGCGCGCGCCGTTCCCAGGCCACCAGCCAATGCCCACGTCACGCTGCGCGGCATCGCCTCGCTCGGATCCTTTACTTCACGCTGCAAGTGTTGGGGGCTGTCACCGAGATAGACGTCGCCATTGATGATGTTGAGCCACGACTTGCTTTTCTCGTCGCCACTGCAACCGATGCGTTTGACCAACTGATGGCCAACGAAGCTCGGGTTCTGCACGACGACCACGTCACCGCGGCCAACGGAGCCTGAGTTCACGGTCTTATCCACAAACACCACGTCGCCCGATACTTCGTCGCCGTAGAGAAACGGCTGCATACTGTCGGACGGCACCAGATAGCGATCGCCATACCACTTGCGCAAGCCCTGCACGGCGAGCACCGCGATGACCGCAACAATCAGAGCGTCTCTGAGCATTGCGAGGCTGGAAGGTGGCTTGGACATGCTGGACGAAGTCGGAGCAAACGAACGCACTATCGGGCGCTGAAGAATCGGCGGTGAAGCAACTGCACGGTTTCGGTCAGATGCTCCGCCTCGACCGCAAACGCTACCGTGCTGCCAACCGCGCCCAAACCAGCACAACGAACGGGAGTCTTAGACGTCGCCACTTCGGCGAGAACTTCGGCAATGCCACCGTTCTCAAGTACTTCGGCGTCGCCGATCACGCCGACGACGGCTCGGTCAGAGGCCACCTGCACTTCGCCATCGGCAGCAAGGCATTCGGCGGCCTGTTCGGCAAACGCAGCATCGATCGCGACTGTCACAGCAGCTTCGCCAACGGCAACCGGGCCGACGTCGCATTCGATCTCGTCGAGCCTGGCGAACACCTTGGCCAAGAACGTGTGCTGCGAAACCAGTCGGTGCGAATGCACCGTGACCAACGCGACGCCGGTGCGATGCGCAATCGCGCGAATAACCGGTCGATCGCTCGGCACGGTGGCTTCGATCGTGGTTCCTTCGGCGTCGGGCGACAACGTGTTGCGCACCCGCAACGGAATACCGTGCTGCATCGCCGGCACCATCGCCGCGGGGTGCAGAACCTTGGAGCCGAACGACGCAAGGTCGGCGACATCGGCAAAGCTCATCCGGCGGATCGGTTGCGCATCCTTCACGAGACGCGGGTCCGCCGTGTGCACGCCGTCGACATCCTTCCAGATCTGGATCTCGTCGGCGTTCACGGCAACGCCAATCAACGCAGCTGAGTAATCACTGCCGTTGCGACCAAGTGTGGTGATGTTGCCATCGCCATCGGCGCCAAGGAAGCCAGTCAGGACCGGGACGCCGGCGACGTTTTCCAGATGACGCAGCATGCGCCCATCGTCCGGCAGTGGCCGTGCCCGGCCGAACGAACTATCGGTCAGCATGCCGGCGTCGAACGCATCCACTGCAGTCGCGGGCACACCACCGGCCGTCAACGCAGCGGCGACGACGCGCGCGCTCAACCGTTCGCCGTAGCTGACGACGGCATCGATGACCTTCGGCGTCGCTTCGCCAACCAAACGCACGCCGCGCGAAAGATCGCGCAATTCGTCGAGCAACGGATCGAGCAGATGCCGGTCAAGTTCGAGGCCGGCGAGGATGTGGCGGTGGCGAACGGCGATCAGTTCGGTGTCCGCCGTGCCATGCGTCGCGGCGCGGGCGATGGCAAACAACGCATCGGTTACGCCAGCGTGCGCAGAAACCACAACCACGGGGTCGCGGTGCAACTGACTGCGCACCACTTCCACAGCCTGACGGATAGCTGCTGCACCTCCAACCGAGGTGCCACCGAACTTCATAACGATCACGATCGGATCATGCAGGCGCGGACGGCGAGCGAGAAGGGTGAACGCGTTCTTCCGGTTGGGGGACGCCTGGATGACCTTCGTCGATCTCCCTAAATGACGCACTGCAGTGGTGCACTGCAGTGGCGCACTGCAGTAACGAACCGTGTTAGGTCGGGAACCGGCCGCGCTAGATCCCTGACCCGATGGCCGGCCACTTGGAGACATCGGGGCAAGAAGCCTTGAGACCGCACCGAAAGTACCAGCCTCCGAACGGGCACTAGAAAAACCTCGCATCCCAACGCCGCGACAGCGATTTCCGCTGCACCCCACGACCCCATGCCGAACACTCACACCGGCTTACTCACCGTCACACGACGCATCGCCTTGCTTGCAGTGCTCGGGCTAATGGCAGGTTGCTCGAGCCTGATCGAGCGATCCGCGC
>JBNMND010000355.1:0-5871 GCA_051274975.1 Planctomycetota bacterium
CAATCGACGCCTGACTTCACCTTCCCCGAGTTTCCGACACTGACGGCACCTGTCGCAAACGCCTCGGTCATGGCCGACGGCTTCACGACCAGCTTCACGCTGCCAGCCGGCGCAGTCGGTGGCACGGTGGAGTTGCGTTCGCCGGGCGCCAACGATCTGTTGTTGTGGCAAGTGTTGGTTCGCCCCGAGTCGACGGGCTTCACGTTTGTGCAGTTGCCGGTCGAAGCCGTGACGCCGCTGCAGGCCGGTCGCACCTACACGCTGACTATCACCGCGTGGTTTGGAACGATCGACATCGACTCGCCCAACGTGTTCGGTGACTTCGTGTCCTACGCGCAGACGATTGGCATCATCGAAGCTGGCGTGACGCAGATCTCTCGTCGCACCATCTCGATCACAACCCTGTGATGAACGACACCGTGATGAACGACCTGTGACGCACCAACAGGCGATTCACGAGCAGGGGATACGGTGTCGGCGCCAGTCTTGGTTGCGAGCGGTGGTCACCTCCGGGGTAGTCGCCCTCAGTGGGGTGATGGCGGCCAGTTGCATCGTGCAGTCGGTCGAGAGCACGGTGGATGTGAAGCTCGAACTGGCGGCCACGGCATTGCGCGAAGGCCGGCTCGAGGAAGCTTCGGAGATCATTGCCGAAGCGCGCAAACGCGACCCGCGACACGTCAACGCGGCGCGATCGAGCGCGTTGATCGCCGACTTGATGTGGCGCGATGAAATTGCCATCAGCGAGCAGATGGCCGCGATCCGACTGGCGCGACCGGCAGGTGATCCCGAAGACCTCGCGCGGTTGCGTGGCCAGCTCGGCGAGCAACTGTTCCAGGCCGGTCGTTGGGGCGAAAGCTCGACGCCGCTGCTGGCGGGGGCTCTAGGCGTTGACCTCGAGCGGCGCCGCGCGTTTGCTGTCGTCGCCGCGTCGTTGCCATTCGTCCGGCGCTTCGCTGGCCCGTTGGTGACCGAGCAGCCGTTGCTCAGTGGCAAGGCCCCAGAATTTATCTGCGGTACCAGCGGACGCCTGCGGCCGTTCGCGATTGATACCGGCACGTCGATGACCACGGTTGCGGTGACCTTTGCCGACGAACTCGGCGTGCGTCAGAAACGAAGTGCTGGCTTTGCTTTGGACGGTGCCGGCAAGAAGCTTCCGATTGAGGTCGGTCTGCTGCCGCGTTTTCGCGTGGGCAATGTCGACATCGGTGCCGTGCCTGTTTTGATCGTCGACGACCGAGCGTTGCATCTTCGTGATTTGCACGGCGGTCCCGAGCGCGTGCCGCGCGGTGTGCTTGGCCTCGACTTGATTGCTGCTTGTCGACTGACACTCGATCCTGAACGTGGCAGTGTTGTGCTCGAGCTGCCGCAGGGACTGCCGGCGCAGGATTCCGTGCAGTGTGTGCGCGCGGAAGGTCGTTGCTTGCTGCCGGTCGTTGTCGAAGGCAAGCGCCTCTGGTTTGTGCTCGACACGGGTGCGAGCCACTCGAGCCTGACAACTCTTGGCTTGCAGGAGATGCCGCGTGGCGAAGAACGCGCGGTGGTCTCATTCCGCCGCGTTCGCACGGTTGGTGGCGGTCTCGTCGCCGTTCGCGAAGTGCGTGATCTGGTGCTGCGCTGTTCGGACGCGCGCTTCCTTCGTGTTACGCTCCCTGTCGTCAATCGGGGGACCTCGAACTTGTTTCCAGTGCATGGTGTGCTGGGTATCGATCTCCTCAGTCGCTGCCGCGTAACTCTGGATCGCGGTCGGGCTCGCTTGACGGCGTTGCGCTGAGTGGAACGCGTAGCGCCCCTTACCAGCAAAGATCTCCTACCAACTGCCCATGAGTTCGCCACTCGCCGTGCCGTCTGAACTCGTCCGCGATGCGATTGCCCAGATCGACAGCGACGGCGTGCTTCTTCCCATCACTGGTGCCATGCGCAATTGGATTGCGCAGGTGTCTGAGGACTCTGCTCAGTTGGCGCTTGCGCAGTTGCCTCTGAGGGATGACGAAAAGGTCGCGCTTGCCGATGGTGAGTCCGTCGCGATGACTACGGCGCGCGGCCAATGGCAGTTGCAGAAGATCGTTAGTGGTGAAAAGAATTGGTTGCTGGTCACCGACGTCACGAATCACGAGCGGCACGTCACGGCCGAGCTCGAAGTGGCGCGCTGCCGTTCGCTGGGTCGCATCGCGGCGACGCTGGCGCACGACCTCAACAACCAGTTCAACGCGGTGTTGGCGTTGTCGGCCCACCTTGAGGAGTTCATTCACGACGACACCGACCGGGCGACCATTCGCGAATTGGAGCGTGGCACCAAGGTCGGTTCTCGCATGGCGTCCGCATTGGCGCGGTTGTTGACCCGCCGCGTGCACAACCGCGAGCTATTCTCGCCTGCTGAGATGTTTGAAGACGCACTGTCGGTGATGCGCAAGTCTTTCCAAGTGGCTGGCGTTGATTTGCAAGTCAACCTCGCCCCCGACATGCCCGCGATTCGCGGTTCGGCGATCGACGTCGTGCAATCGGTCTTGGCCATCTTGATGGCCCTCGAGCACATCGTCGTCGCCAAACTTCATTGCGCGATGACCCAAGAGTCCGTCACGATCGCAGGTGGCCGCCAACGCGACTGCGTGGTCTTACGACTCTCTGCAGGTCCCTCGTCCCAAGACGCGATGGCGCCACTGCTCACCGTGCTCGATGGCGAGCCCGGTAACCTCTCCCAAGTAGCCAACAATCCAGACATCCTCGAAGGAGTCAGCAACGCCCTATTCTCCCAAAAGCGAATGGGCGGCGACCTCCAAGCCAAGCACACCAGCGAAGCCCTGCTACTGACCTTCACTTGGCCCTGTTAGTGCGGTGCCAGGACAACTAGCAACATCTTCGCGTTCTAGCGGTGACAGCAAGATGTGCCAGTGAAGCGTCGCGGGAGCGTTCGGCCGGTAGCTGACAAGTGTTCGCGGGGTTTCTTGTCCTGGCACCGCACTGACGACTAGGTCGGTTCTTGGGTGCGCATGGCGATGGCGGCGCGGAGGCCGTGGTCCATGTGCTGGGCTCGGCTGCGGTCGAACTCGCGGCCGCCGAAGCGGACTTCTTGGTAGGTGGCAAAGGCGGTGCCGACTTCGGGCGGGAGGCGTTCGCGCTCGGCTAGGTCGGTTGCGAATAGCTCTAGGGTCTGGCCGGGGAAGCGTCGGTGGCCGGCCTTTGCTAGCGCTCGTAGAAGCTTGTGCAGCGCGCGCCTTGCCCTTGGTGCCGTGATTACTTGTTGGCGTGTCGGTGGCTTTGGTTGACGGCGCGGCATCAGCGTGATCAGGATCACCAGGGCAAGCAGGATGGCCCAGGTGGCTGGCGTGCCGATCAGTGTCGACAGCAGACGGATGATCGGGGCGAACACCGAATCGTTGATCTCAACTTCGGGCTCGGAGCCGCCGCCAGGCCCGAGCTCCGACGCGATCGCCCGGCCACGTGAATCGGGTGGCGTCGGGTCGAAGATGAAGATGCGGTCCTTGTAGATGACCTCGACCCAGGCGTGCGCGTGCTGCGAGCCGAACATGCGCGCGCCGGCTACTTCCTTGTCGGTCTTGCCGCCGTAGAGCCCTACGCCAATGCGGCAGGGGATGTCGCGCATGCGCAGCATCAAGGCCGCGGCCGACGCGAAGTGCATGCAGTAGCCGTGTCGGTCGACCTCGGCGAACAAGAAGTTCTCGATACGGTGGGCGTAGGGACCGACGGGCTCGCTGCGGGCATAGCGGCAGCGCTCCGCGAGTCCGTCAGCGATCGCGTCCATGGCTTGCAGTGGGTCGGTCGACACCTGCCACTCATCGAGCAACTCCTCGAAGAGGCCGTCATTCATGCCAGCTGGCAGGTTGGTCATGCCCTGCCGCAGGTCGAGCAGGCTGAGGGCATTGGTGCGGCCCGGCGATGGAAGCTCTTGGTAGGAAACCAAGTAGTTGGCCTGATTCGGGCGCCTTGGGCGGACCCACTCACGCCGCTGATCAACAAGCAGGTTCGAGAGGCCAGCGAGTTGCAACGAGTTTGGCGGCAAGAATATGAACTTGGCGGCGCCGCCGAAGCGTTCGACCTCGAGCTGTTGTCTGCGGACTCCTGGCCGTGGATCGCGCAACACGTGGCCATCCATGGCAGACTGCGGCTTGAGGTCTAGCGGGCCGATGCGCCATCGATCCATGCTGGGAACGGTGAAGAATCCGCAGCGCAGATAGAGGCCGCCTCCGACCGCGCTCTCGTCCGGGCGCCGCACTCGCGCCAGTTGTTCGCCGGTTAGCCCGGACAGGATGCCATTACCGCCATCCAGAATGAACGAGTCATCCAAGCCGATCTGTCGATCGGGCGATTGGTTCGAGGCAGAGTTGTCGTTGCTCGTGTTGACGCTGCTCGGCGATGGCAGGCAGCTGAGTGTACGGTCGATCGCGAAGACGCCAACCATGCAGGACAGCATCATCAAGCTGGTCGCCATCACGTCGGCTGCTTGCACCGGTGCTCGAGTGCTACTCGGCTTGCTTGTGCGATAGCTCTGCAGCAGCGTCGCGACATGCAGCGACAAGAATGAGAACGCTCCGTAGGCGAGCAGAATGGGCATGTCGACGCCGTCGAGAATCACGCCGACGAGCATCACACAGAAGCTAAGGAACAGCGCCAGCGACGGGTCGCCGTCGTGGTTGCGCGTCGTTGCGAACGCCAGCGGTGGCAAGATCGTGCACGCAAGTGCAGCCGGCCGGGTCATCGGGCCAACCCACTCAAGCGCGCCGTAACAGGCACTCGCTTGCAGTACGATGGCGAACAAGATGCGCAGCCATCGCGGCCGGTCGAGTCGCGACCACGAACCGATGATGGCGCCCGGCACCGTGAAGGCGAGCAGCCATGGAATAGGCAGTTCGCTTGCCGGTAGGTTGCTCAGCGCGAGCACGGTCGCTGCGAACAGCGATACCGAAGCCAATCGACGTAGCGAATTGGGCGCGCCATCGGTGTTATTCGGGTTGCTCATCGTCGCGCCGGCGAGGGTCATTCTTCGTCCTCCACGATCACGGTTACTTGGCCCGGCATGTTGCGCAGCTCGGGAGCTCGGGTGAAACCTCCTGCCGGAATCCAGTAGCAGTGCCCGAGCGACTCAATGTCCTTGAGCAACTCCGGTCCGAGGCCATGGTGCATCGACAGGCTGGCTTCCGAGAGCAGCGTCATCAGCTCCGTCAGTTGCGACGGACCCTTCACTTCGACTTGTTCAGGTTCGGTGTCGATCACCAAAACGCGCGACACGGAGCCGCGGCGATGCAGTTCTTCGACCAGCGAAGCACAGGCGCCAAGGCTCCATTCGCAGCGACGCAGTCCGCGGCCGCGCGGCTGGCCCGGTGGCCTGCGCAGGTCGAGCACGACACCGATTGTGCGTGGCATGCGGCCGCGCGTGACGCGCCGCACCAGCGTGCCGAGCGATGCGCTGCGCAGCGCGTGTACGCCGCGGGCGTCTTCTTCGGGAAGGTATTCGCGCAGCGCTTGGAACTCCGGGCCCGGCAGTATCGATCGGTCGACGGGTGCGATCTCCGCATCCGCTGCTGCATCGAGAACGTCCGCGCGCAAGCTGGCGCGCATCGGTTCGGTGACCAGGTCGGTTTCGGCGCTGACCACGGAACGGGTCGCAAACATGCCGAGCGGCCATTGCGACTCGATGACGAAAACTCGTTCGAGCACGTGGCTGCGCACCAGACTGCGTTGGCGTACATCAATGCGCTGCGGTTCGAATGGGTGCAGCGTCGGCAGCAGCACCGCCGGTTCGCCGCGCATCGAACGCGGTTCGTAGAGTTGGCAGTTGCGCAGCGGCCGCCGGCCTTGATGCTCGACGTTCAGCGTCTCGACGTAGACCGCACCGCGCAAAGTAACTTGATTTAA
>JBNMND010000356.1:0-5866 GCA_051274975.1 Planctomycetota bacterium
GATGCTAGCGGCGACGGCATCAATGACCTCGTCGCTTGCCTTGCCTTCGAGTCGAACGTTGCGGTCGCGCATGGGCTTGTGGGCGGCGGCGTCGGAGCCGTTGATTTGCTCGATGCATCCGGCTTCCCGTTGCGCCCGTTTGTCGCGGACACTGACGGCAACGGATTTAGCGACGTGTTCGCACTCTCGGGCAACGGAGACCGCGTCAATCTGTGGCTGGCGAACGATGACGGCAAGCTGAGCGGCGCGCGCAACTATGCGTCGGGCTTGATTGATGCGCGCGTCGTCGGCGGTGCTGACTTCGATGGTGACGGTGACTTCGAAGTTGTCGCCGGTGGCAATACGACAAGCCTTTCGCTGCTCGGCTACGACGGTGCTGGCCTGGCCGTCGAGTCATCGATCAGTGTCGGCAGCGACGTTAAGCAAATCGAAGTGATTGACCTCGACCTCGATGGCAAGCCCGACCTCGTGGTCTCCGTTCAGGGTGGCATCCGAGTGATTCGCAACCGGTCGACACCAGGCAACTACCTGTTCGAGGGCCAGGGAAGTCCGGCGCTGACGCTGGGTCTCACGGTTGTGCCGTCCGGGATTGCATTCGCGGATCTGAATGGCGACGGGAACAACGACTTGATCGTTTGTGATCCGGCTAGCGATGCATTGTTCATCTTGGCGGGCACGTCCGATCCATTCGTGTTTCAAGCGTCCGTTACCGTTGGTGTCACCGGTGCCCCGGTCGGAGTGGTTGCGGCCGACTTCAGCGGCGATGGCGTCATCGACCTCGCCGTGTCGCGGTCGAGCCTGGCTGACATTGCGATCTTGGGAAACAACGGCAATCTCTCGTTCACCGAGACCATGCTCGTGCCGGTCTCACTGATTGGTCAGACGCCGACGTCACTCGTTACCGCAGACTTCAATGGCGACGGTCGCCCCGACCTTGTCGTCAGTAACACCACTTCTGACACCGTGTCGGTGCTGCTCGGCAACGTGAACGGCTTTGCCGGTCAAGAGCTCGATGCCGGCGCCGCGCCGGTTGCGCTACTGGCGCGGGACCTAACCAACGACGGCATCCTCGATATCCTGGTGGCCTCTCTAGAGGACGGCGACTTCCGAATACTCGTTGGCGATGGCGGCGGCGGCTTCCCGCTGCAAACGATCTATCCCGGCACTCTGGGGGCGTTCGACGCAGTGTTGCAGGACATGACTGGCAATGGCCAAGCCGACTTGGTGATCACGAACCTGCTCACCAACCGGGTTACGCTTGTGAACAACATCACGCTGCCGACGGCCTTCGCGCTGCGCGTGCGCTAGCCGTCACCTACGCGCCATCGCTCGCTCGTCGCAACGGCGAGTGGATTCTATGTCGCGATGCGGTCGTCGGCCACCATGCCGGCCTGGCGCACACAGCCGAGACACAAACGTGTCTTGACCCGCTCTCCCGAACGGGCATCTTGGGTAGATTCCACTTCGCGTTTTTCCGCGGGGTTCGTTGGTTGCGCCAGGAGAGCAGCATGTCGGGATTGAGGATCATGTGTGCCGTTTGGGTGTTGGCAGTTGCCGCTGTAGCACAGGCCACTCCGGGCAAGGCAATCGAGACGGCATTCGATGCGTCCATGGAAAAGGTGCACGCAGCGATGGCCAAGGGCAAGTGGCAGAAGGCCATGGTCGGCATCGAGGCGATGCTCGAGACGCACAAGGACCAGGTCTACGTGCAGGCACAGAGCGCCGGCATCACAGCCGACTACGCCACCTGCAACTTCTACGGTCGGTTTCCAAAGCCCAAGGCAAGGGATCTGCTCACCGGCACGGTCAAGTCGTTCAACGAGAAGAGCGGCAAGATCAAGATCATCTACGACACGGATTGGAGCGATTGGGAAGGCAAAGAAGGCGAGCTGCAGGTGCATCCGATGGTGTTCAAGAGCACCTACACCATCACGGTTGCCGGCAAGAGGTATCCCGCGCCGGAGTCGACGCTTCGCGTCTTCTTTGACCTCGATCCATCAGGCGAGAACTACTACATCGCCGAGTTCGGCTTCGACGGGAAGACCCACTACCTGCCGTCATCGATCGAGGGCCACTTCGGCAGCCGCACGAAGTACTTCGCTACCGGCAAATCCAAGGCTAAGGGCGGTGCGAAATTCAGCGCCGCGTTGCATGTCACCGAGAAGGTTGTCACCCTGCGTTACCAACGCAAGTCGGTGCTGAAAGCCAAGCGCAAGGATGCAACCCTCGGACGCGTTGGCATCTTCCGCGGCCAGTGGGACACGCTCACCATCGAGGGCACGGTCGAACCCAGTTGGTACCAGAGCCTCGTCGACAGCACGCTTGCCAAACAGCGCGAGAAGTTCGACAAGACGTTCCGGGTGAAGAAGCTGCTGCCGAAATGGCTGTTTGAACAACCCAAGACCAAGCGCACACCGCCAAGCAGCGACACCTGGCTGCCGGGTGGCCGCATGAGCAAGGCGATGATCGCGGTCATTAATCTGTGGCGCGAAGCCAAGACTGGGGACGCCCTCAAGGCATTGGCCAAGATGAAGGATCGCGACGCCGATCTGGAGACGCGCCTATTCGTCGAAGCGAGCCTCAAGCTGCAAGCAGGTGATGCTGAAGCCGCCGAGCAGGTGTGCAACAAGGTCGCCGTGGCGGATCGCTGTAGTCTGTCACGCATGCTGCATGCGAAAGTGCTCGACGCACTTGGCAGGGGCGACGAAGCGCTCGCCGAACTTCAGCAAGCGGTCGCCGACGACCCTGGACGACCGGCATGCTACGAAGCTCTGATGGTCGCTCTCCTGCAACGCAACCAACCCGAAGCTGCGGAGAAGGTGTTGCGCGCCGGCAAGGCGGAGCATGGTCTGTGGACGGATCTCGCCAAATCGGAGAAATTACTCGGCATGGTGGAGCGCGGGCCGCAGTTCGCACGGCGCTTTGAAGCCACGAGCAAGCACTACGAGGTCGTCTCCGACATCGACTTGCGCACTTGCCAACAAGCGTGCACTTTGCTCGAGGCCAGCTACGTCAACTTGCAATCGAAGTTCACCTGGGTGTCCAAGAAGGAGGCGCCGCGTTTCCGCGTGTTCTTGTTCTCCGGCGAGAGCGGCTATCAGGACTACTGTCGTGCGATCCTCGGCTCCGCAGTACCACACACCGCCGGGCTCTATTCGCCCGTGCTCAAGCAGCTGTTGATCTGGAACCTGCCGCAGCGTGAGGCGATGGATCGCACCATTCGCCATGAGGGCTTCCACCAATTCCTCGATCGCTTGATGCCGAACCCGCCGGTTTGGCTCAACGAAGGCACGGCCGAATACTGGGAAACCGCGCGCCGCGAAGGCGGCACGATGAAGGGCGGTCAGGTGCGCAAGGACCACCTCGCTACCCTGACTCGCAGCAAGGCGGCACTGCCCTCACTCAAGGACTTCGTCTACGGCAGCCGCAGCGATTTCTACGCCAAGGCTCAGCTGCGCTACGCCCAGGCCTGGTCGCTGATCCACTTCCTGCGTGAAAGCAAAGGCGCCAATAAGAAGCGATTCGACAAGCTGTGGGAGGCGTTGCGAACAGTCGGCAGCACCCGCGCCGCGCTCGACAGTGCGTTCGCCGGCCTGGACTGGGGGAAGTTCGAAGCCGACTGGTGGCAGCACCTGCGTTCGTTGCGCTAGGCGAGAGCAGCCTCGCCATCGCGCTTCGAACGAACGGCTCACTTCGACGTGAGTTCGTCTGGCTACCTGCCCTGCGCCGCAAACTTTGCCGGTGGTAGCGTGGCTAGGTAGACCAGATCTTTCAGCCGAAGCAGCGATGCACCGTTGGTCACAGCGCTGCGGTATTCAGTCGTTGTCTTGAAGCCATCCCCAGCTTCGTTGACGGGGTTGTTCCCGATCAGCACGAGCGCGACATCGCTTGTCATCTGCGTTCGCACGTCGAACCCCGTTCTCCTGAGGTGTGTGGACAACTTGGTCGGGAGCGGAGAACCGTCCCACCAGGAAGATGGATTGTCGTTGCCTCGCTTGGCCCGCAACTGGTGGGGTGTCGTCAGTGGCGCATGAAGCGATGGGGAGGGCGACTCCCGCAAGGAGAAGCATGGAGAAGCGCATGAGTCGAGGATGATTGCGGCTGCGCAATGCGTTCATCCCCGAGCCGCCGCCAAACACGACGAAGAACGTTAGTGGGAAGTTGTGTGCGCCACGTTCGTGCACCAGGCTCTTGTCGCGCTGCAACCAATAGCGAATCACTTCGTGATTGTTCATCGACTCGGCAGTTGGCAACAACAGCGGCGCGCCGTGGTTGAGATGGAACTGCATCAAGTCCTGGTTGCCGAGGTGCGCCGAGGCTTTTATGGCGAGCTCGGCGTTGCACGAGGTCGAGAAGATCAATCGTTCGTCAGGTGCGACGAGTTCTCGAGCCTTCTTGAGATGGGTGTGCGAGCGGCAGGTGACTTCGCTTTGTACCGATTTGAACAGGAGCGGCAGACGCTGGCTCGCTTGGAACACGAACACATAGTGGCTTTCTTGGACGCGGCCGCGCTGGCGGATGGTCGCACGTATGTCGTCATGGAATACGTCGGTGGCGTGCCGAAGCTGGTCGACTTTGGCGTGGCATCGGTGCTTGGTTCCAATCAGACGGCCAAAGGCATTGGTCCGATGACTCCGGTGTATGCCAGTCCGGAGCAATTGGCGGGCGACTTGGTCACCGTCGCCAGTGATGTGTTCGCGCTCGGCGTCGTGTTGCGCGAAATGCTCAGCTCGCCACACGACTGACGGCGCGTGTGTATGGGGGCTACTTGATGAACATGGTGACGGCGTCGTCTGAAATGTGCGGACTCGCCATTGCGCATCTCGAACAGGAACTCAAAGACCGTGTGCACCGTTTCCCTGAAGCCGAGACTCTCGTTCGGCTGACGTTGGCACGTCTATACCTCGATGACGGCCAGTGAGAAGTCGTAGTGGGTCACGCCGAGCGTGCGTTGCAGTTGGCTCGGACGACCCGTGGTGTCGGCGAGGCGGAACTAGAACGTGCACAGGAACTGCATCGGCTGACTCGCTGAAGCGTCCAGCAAATGGCTGCGGTGAGGTTCGCGGCGGGTCGTCGTCAAGTGGGTGGCTGCCGATACGCGCACCCTTGTGCTAGCTGCCCTTGTCGTGTTGGGTGCACCTGCGGCCCGCATCTACACGGCTTTCACATTACGCCGAAGGCCGAGCGACGCTCGCGGTAGACCGGCTACTGTGGTGTCGGCATGATCAAGACCGGCGTCGTCGCCCGACGCACGACCTGTTCGGCAACGCTGCCTTGCAGCATGCGCAGCACACCGCGGCGGCCGAGTGTGGTCATGACGAGCAGCGGTGCATGCAGTTCGCCCGCGCGACGAATGATCGCTTCGACGGGGTTCGGCTCGACCAGAGCTTCGACTTCGATGGGGGCGTGCGAGTCGAGGGCCGCCGCCAATTGGCGCATTCGTTTGGTGCGCGCGTCGATCGCCAGTTGCTGAACTTCGGGTTCGAGCACGGCGGGGTCGGTGCTCAGTTGCGGTGGCACGGGATCCGTAACAACCGACAGCAAGCGAATCGGGAGCCCAAGGTGGCGCGCGAGGGCCACCGCCGGCAAGTGTACGTCGACCGAGGCTGGCGAAAGGTCGGTCGCGATCAGCATCGGGCCGTCGTTGTGTGTCTCCTGTTCTTCGCAGTCGATCATGTTGTCCGTCAACAACAACACTGGGTGCTTGGTACCGCGAAGCACTTGCTCTGCGGTACTGCCAAGCACAGCGCGGCTGACACCCGAACGGCCGTGAGTCGGCAATACGATCAGGTCGGCCTCCAGGCGTTCGGCGGCAGCGAGGATGGCTTCGCGCGCGTCGGACGCTTCTTCAACTTCAACATGTATC
>JBNMND010000357.1:0-5750 GCA_051274975.1 Planctomycetota bacterium
GGCACCAAGCGCGTCGCAGTCGAGTGCCGCTTGCTTCACCGCATCAAATCCCGGAATCAATGGCGCGCGGCGTGGTTCGGCAAGCACGTCATAGAGGCCGCGCTTGAGCAGGTCCGCGTCGCTCTGGTAGCAGCCTGCCAAGACCATGGCGAGGCCTTCCAATTGCGCTGTCACTTGTGGCAGTGGGAACGGGTCTTGCAGAACTTCGCGTGACGTACGGGTTTCGAGTTGGCAGTGCGGGTGCACCAGTCCGATGTGCAGCCAATCGGGCACAGGAACACAAACCGGCGCGCCCGTACGTGGTGCGATGACCAGGCCGCCGAGCAGGCTAGGTGCGACGTTGTCGCCGTGTGGCGCGCCGCTCGCTGCTGCTTCCCCGGCGCAGGCCGCTGCATACAGCACGCCGGTGTCCTGTGGTGATGGCAGTAACGCGTTGGCTGCGACCACGGCCGCGACGGCGGACGCTGCCGATCCTCCCATGCCAGATGCGAGCGGGATGCCCTTGTGAATCTCGATGGCGAAGCCAAGCTCGGTGACGCCGGCAAGCTGTTGCAACTCAAGCACGGCACGGCTGGCGGTATTGCGTTCGGCGTCGAGCGGCAGTTCTGCATCGCAGCAGTGGATGGCCGTAATCTTGACGCCTGCTGCTTCGGCCCTCGTCACTACGACGCGATCGCTAGGTCCTGCGAACGAGTGGCCCAGCACATCAAAGCCGGCCGCACAGTTTCCAATCGAAGCCGGGGCCATAGCTGCGACACGGTCTGCACTCATCGCTTGGCTCCGAGCGAACTCGAGACGCGCAGCAGGTCCGCGAAGATGCCCATCGCCGTGACTTCGGGGCCTGCGCCAGGCCCGCGCACGACCAGCGGGTTGTCGCGGTAACGCTCTGTGGTGAATTGCACGACGTTGTCCGTTGGAAGAATGCTAGCCAACGCCGCGTCGGCCGGGACCTCAGTGAGGCCGACAACTGCCTTGCCACCTGCTTCGAGGTGCGCGACGTAGCGCAATACGCTGCCGTTCTTTTGGGCGGCGGCGAGGCGTTGCGCCAACTCGTGGTCAAGCTCGCCGAGTCGTGACAGGAAGTCCTGCTTGTCGATGCCGGCTAGCGGCTCTGGCACCAGTGACTCAAGCTGCACGTCTTCGAGTCCGATGCGCCAGCCGTTCTCGCGCGCGAGGATGACCAGCTTGCGGGCGACGTCGAGGCCACTCAGGTCATCGCGAGGGTCGGGTTCGGTGAAGCCACGCTCCATCGCGTCGACCACCAGCTCGGAGAACGGCCGCGAGCCATCGAAGCTGCGGAACAGGAACGCGAGGGTGCCCGACAGAATACCGTCGATCGCGAGCACGTGGTCGCCGGTGTCGATCAAGTCGCGCAGGGTCGTGACAATTGGTAGACCCGCGCCAACGGTTGCTTCGTAGCAAAACTGCGCGGGCTGTTGTTGCAGCGATTCGTAGCGTTCGAGGCTGCCAGATCCGGCATGCTTGTTTGGCGTGATGACATGAATGCCCTGACGCAGCCAGTTGTGGTAGCGGTCGGCGATCTTGTCGCTAGCACTGCAATCGATAATAACGGCGTGTGGCAGGTGCTCCGCGTGCACGTGCTGAGTGAACGCGTCGAGGTCGCAGTCGAGGTCCAGTTCGCGGTCCGCAATCTCACCAGATTCGAATAGCGCCATGCGCCGCGAACTCGAGATGGCGCGAACGCGTAGGTCGAGATTGTTTTGCTCCAGCAGCTGCGGGCGCGCTGCTTCAAGCTGGCGAAGGAAGGCGCGGCCAACGTTGCCGGGGCCGATGACGCCAATCGATAGCGTTTGCGCGGACAGGTAGAACCCCGCGTGAACGGCCCGCAGGGCACGTTGCGCTGAAGCTTCATCGATGGCAACCGAGATGTTGCGTTCGGAAGAACCCTGCGCGATCACCCGCACGTTGACGTTGGCGCGCGCTAGCGCCGAGAACATCTGCGAGGCAATGCCCGGTGTTCCGGCCATGCCGTCTCCGACCGCTGCCAACGCGGCGATGCCGTGTTCGACGCTAACGTCGCTCATCTGACCTGCGTGCAATTCGTGCACGAACGCCTGGCGAACGGCATTCTCGGCGTTGGCGGCGTCGCCCTTGTTGATTACGCAGCAGATCGAGTGCTCGGAGGATCCCTGTGAGATCATTACGACCGAGATCTTGGCTTGCTCTAATGCCGAGAACGCGCGTTGCGCCGTGCCGGGCACGCCGATCATGCCGGCGCCTTCCAAGTTGAGGATGGCCAACCCCTTGACGGTGCTGACGCCCTTGACCGGAGGGCATGGGTCGACTTCGGCCGAGATGCGTGTGCCGGGGTGCGACGGGTCGAACGTGTTGCGCGCGACGATCGCGATGCCCCGTTCGATCGCTGGCGCCATCGTTTGCGGATGAAGTACCTTGGCGCCGAAATACGCGAGCTCGCACGCTTCGGAATACGACAGCCGCGGGATCTCAACCGCTTCAGGAACGGCGCGAGGATCAGCTGACAAGATGCCGTCGACATCGCTCCAGACGTGCAGCTCTTGCGCGTGGAACAGCGACGCAAAGATGGCACCTGAATAGTCGCTGCCGTTGCGGCCGAGGTTTGTTACGCGCCCGTCTGGCGTGCGAGCGACGAAGCCCGACACGATGGTGTGGCGCGTGGTCTTCGGTTTGTGTTCTTGCAGGCGCCGCTCGCTCTCCTGCCACTGCACGGTTGCGCCGAGGTCGCTGTGTTCGACGACGAGCACCTTGCGCGCGTCCAACCACTGGCTGTCCGCGCCGCGGGCGCGCAATGCGGCATCGACGAGTTGCGCCGACCAGATCTCGCCGAGACCCGAGATAAGTCGCAGCAGGTCCGGTGAAACTGCTCCGATCAGTGATTGTGCGTGTAGCAGTTCGTGTAGCTCGGCAAACCCGATGGCGAGTCGTTCTCCGACGAGGCCAACGTCCGCGCCGAGTAGCGATTCCGCGGCGGTCAGGTGAGCTTGCTGCAGTTCGCACGCCTTCGGCTGCCACGACTCCTGCTCTCCGGTTGCCGCGATATTCGTCAGTGCGATCAACGTATCCGTGACGCCACCCATGGCAGAGACGACGACGACCTGTGACTCGTCGCGTGCGACCAAGATGTCGATGACGGCGGCGATGCGGGATGCGTCAGCGAGGCTGCTGCCACCAAACTTGTGTGCAGTAGTGGCGGTCGGAGAGGGCGGGGTCATGTGCGGGGCGAGGGGCAGCGAATACGTTAGGCATACCGCGTGCCTTGCCGATCCAAAAGGCGAACGTGGTGACTACGGCGATGTCGTAGCGCCTGGCGCAGTGCGCATCGACGCAATCCCTTTCGGCACAATCGCACGACCATGTTATGGCGATTTCCGCGACCCCTAGCTGGCCCGCTCTGCGAGTCTCCGGGTGCGCCCTTAGAACGCGTTGATGATGAAGTCGTTGTGGACCTGTGTCACTGGCCCGTTGATCGACAGCAACGCTGTGTTGAGCTCGATCAGGTGCGACATGTCGAGCTGCAGATCGCGTTCGAGCGGCTGGTAGACCGTTCCATACGGATACCAAACACCGGGCGTAGAGCGCATCTCGACATGGCCGCCGAGCACGTTGGTCACGACCTTGGTCTGGGCAAACGCCGTCAACCGCGCTATCGAAGCCTTGTAGGTGTTGAGGCTCGGGATGAACAAGTAGCCGGGGTAGAGCGAGTCGCCGGTAAACAGCGCGCCGGTCTCCGCGTCGTAGAACGCTATGTGTGTCGAGTGGTGGCCAGGGATGCCGAGCACGTCGAGGCTGCGACCGCCGAGGTCGTAGGTGACCTGTTGTGTCGGCCAACTCGTGAAGCCATAGAACGACTGCACGCTGTTGAGGCTCGAACCGACCACGGTTGTATTGGGTTGCCCGATGAACTGGCCGTCGCCTTGGCGGTGGTCGCCGTGAGAATGCGAGTGCGCAACGATCAGGTCGAGGTCCGGCAAGCTGTTCGCCGCTTCGTAGGTGTCGAGAATGCCCTGCACCGTCGCGCGGATCGGGAACAAGCTCGCCGACGACGTTGCGCCGCTATCGATCAGGATGGCTTTGGTATCCCCAATCATCAGATACATGAACGGCGCCTCGAAGTTGAGACACGCGTTCTGGCGAAGGATCCACGTGCGCGATGCGTACTGATGGACTTGGATCGGTGGGTCGGTGTTCGTGCTGCAGTTGGACGAGCCGTGAATCCAGTCGGGCGGGAACGTGCCGCCGGTCGGTGGCGCGGAGCCGAGGTTTAGTTCCAGCGCGTTGGTCACATCCATGCCGAGCACCGAGCCCGTGCCACTCCACACAGCTCCTTGCACGATCAACTGTGCGCCGCACAACGCCGGGTTGTTGGGGATCGCAACGGGCACCGTGGCGTCGCCGTTGGCGTCGGTCAGGACCAGGGCGGCAACGTTCAACTGCGTCAGGTAGATGTCGCAGCCAAGGAACGGCGTCTGCACGCCCGGTCCCGGACTTTGAAACAGGGAACCAGCGAGGCCTGCGACCGTGCCGTCAATGGTCACGTTCATCGTCGATCCGAGCGATGGCAGGGTTGCGGTCAACGATGCTGGGCCACAGGGCGTGCCGAGCGGGTTGACGCTGGCGGTTGCGCAGCTGCCTTGGGCGGCGAGGCTCGAGGCGAAGGCGAGGGCGATGGGGACTAAGCGCATGGCGGTGCCTGAGTGCGGGCGAGACGGAGGTCTACTCACGGTATGAGGTCTACGCCGTGCTGTCATCCGCCCTGGGCTTGCACCTGCAGGTTCGCGACTAGCGGCACGTGATCCGACGCGGTTCTCGAGCCCTTGCTGCGGGCTGAAGTAAGCGACTGCAGTTCACATTCGCCGCGTACGAATAGAGTGTCGAGCGCGCGCAGTGGCGCCCATGCAGGGAAGGTGCGCGGTGCGCGGCGTGGACCGTGGAAGCCGGCTGGCACAAGCAGGCGTTTGCCGAGGCTGCCGAGCACGTCGTTGAAGTCGCCCGCGACGACGATGGGGGTGTTGCGATGGATTCTTGCCAGCTGCGGACTTGCCAGCAGCATGCGCATTTGTTCACGGCGTTCGCGTTCGCCGAGTCCAAGGTGCAAGTTGAAGGCATGCAGTGTGCGCGCCCCGCCAGTTGGTAGTGGTAGGCGCAGTTCGGCATGAAGTGCACTGCGTGCCTTCTTGCCAGCAACGGTCAGGTCGATGTTGTCGGTGCTCGTGATCGGGAAGCGGCTGAGGATCGCGTTGCCGTATTCGCCGCGTCTAGGACCGAACTTGACGTTGACGAAGTAGCTGCGATGGTTCATGTCGAGCGCGTCACCCAACACGTCGACCTGGCGTTCGTGTTTGTACCAACGACCGCCTTGAGAAACTTCCTGTAGCAAGACCACATCGGGGCCTTGTGCTGCAAGTACAGCACTTGTGCGCGCCGCGTCGTAACGACGATCAAGTCCGCCAACGCACTTGTGCACGTTCCATGTGATGACTCGTAAGTTCAGTGGCAGCAGGATTCACCTTGCAGGCTGACGACGCCTCGCCAGATCAACATACCAGCGGCGGTCAGCATTGCGGTGCGTTGCACCCAACGAACTGTGTCGGGGCCGAAGCGATTTGCTAGTCGCGTGGCTTGCGTCTGTGCCAAGAACAGCAATGGCAGGGAACCCAATGCAAAGCCAGCCATGACGGTGCCCCCGTCGAGTGCCGATCCTGCGACCGTGGCGCCGGCCAAGGCCGCCCACAACAGACCGCACGGCAGTA
>JBNMND010000358.1:0-5734 GCA_051274975.1 Planctomycetota bacterium
CCGCCCGAATGCCCCTGCGAAAGCGCCCCGTCGAGGATGATCGGATCGCCTTCTCCGAATCGATTCTGGTCAGCACCACGACTTCGACGGTTGACCCGTTGATGCTCGATCCTCAAGAGACGACAGCCCCCGATTCAAAAGACTGAGCTGGATAGGGGCTACTCGCACGAGCCAGGGCGAGGTGGCGACGAGTGATGCGATTAGGCACAGGTGACGGATGCAGGTGTTGGTGCGCGAATCCAAAACCGGCAAGACCGTGGCCGGAAGAGCGTGTTCTCGACGCGGGCCTGCCAGCTGAGGCCGTTTTGGGGTCGAATTGGCCAATTCCAATTCGTCGATGAGCCATGAGTTGTAGTGATCGGCGTAGTTCGAGAGCACCCGCTGCCAACCTACCGGATCGATGCGCAAACGGCTTCTCGAAGCGAGCGCCAATCGGCCTTCGCTCCCAGCGGAAACGCCTGGTTGATCTCAAGCTCGATGCCCAGGTATCGCCGCTCCGGGAACTGGGTTCGTAAAAACGTCGTCAAGCCATCGTTAGTGCCACGATACGGAGCGTTGCGCCGTAGCCGTAGGTCTGGAAGTCGCTCAGCGAGCGCGCCATGCCATGCTGCGACCCGCTGACGCTCGAGCTGTCGCCTTGGGTCATAGAGCCAGGCAACGTCCATCTCCCGCACCTCGTCTGCGAAGCATGGTGTGAAGGAGTGTACTCCGACGTGCACAACGGTGTGGCCACGCTGGATGTGCCCCTCGATCTCTGCTTGCACCCGATCACGATGTGGTTGCCAGAAGGTCGCCAACACCTGGGCCCTTTGTTGCGGCGGCAGTTGTCGAGACCACTCGGAGAGCAGCGCGCGATGGTGACTGGATCGGTTGGTGTCGACCAGAAGTCGGGTCACAGTTGCTGCGAAGCACGGCACCTGTAGTTCGCGGCACAGTTGGTTCGCGAGTTGCAACGCACCTATGTCGCTGCCGCGATGGCTAGCCAGAGCATCCTTGGCACCGGCGAAGGCTTCGCGAAACGCAGCGGGCACGCGGGCCGTCGCGTGCTCACACGAGATGACATACCGAATCATGGCTGGAAGCTATGTCCCTCTGCCAAGCATTGGCACAGCCGTCGGTAGGTGGTTTGGATGTCTCGATGATCGCAATCGGGCCCAATCGATCGCAGTAGACGCTGGGCAAGCGTGCCGGTCATCAAGATGTTTCGCAGTGGCTCTTCGAGCTCGACCGGGCCGTCGAAACGATTCGTTAGCAAGCGATGGCACAGTGCGCCGGCGCTCTGAATCCGGCTCGATGCGCCGCCAAATAGCTGGGCGTAACCGGGGGGTAGTTCGGCCTCTGGTCCGCGTCGGATGGTGCTCTTGAACAAGTTTACAAGCGGTGCGTTTGGGTAGCTCTGTTGAGCTGCCAGCGACGAGCCGCTTTGTTCGACTAGGTTGCGTACCAAGGTGCCGACCGCAGCTGCAATCGCCAGGTCCGCATATGGATTCTCTTGTGCATCTGCGACCCTGATCTCAATCGCCATGCGGTCGAACCGGGCAATCGCTCCTCGCGCATTGAGCCAGTCGCGCGCCAGCAGTTCGGGAGGGGCCTCGTGGGCACGGAGCTCACGTGAGATCGGGGCTAGCACAGCTGCGCGATACTCATCCATGTCGAAGATCGCTTCGGGCACGATCTCGCCAGCCATCGATGGCACCTTGCTGGAGTTGCCGCGATAGAACGCCAGGCGGCAGTCGAGGCGGCGGCCATTGCGGTTATCGTAGATCGGCGAACTAGCGGCCAAGGCCGGCACCAGCGGCACGATCAGGCGGATTGCCGCCATCAACTGCGCGAACTCGCTGGCATTGGCGAACGGCAAGTTGATGTGCATGCTCTGCAGGTTGGCCCAGCCGTGCCGCTTGCAGCCGAACATGCGGTCATAGGCCGAGTAGATCTCGTTGCCTTCGTGGGGCCATAGCCTGGCCTCGGTGGCCGGCACCATCCACGGGTGCATGCCGCCAGGCATCAGGCAGGCATCGTGCTTATTGAGCACCTGCTGCAATCGCTTCAAGCTGCGCTCGAACTCAGAGGCCAAGCCGGCAAGGCTTACCACCGGTTGTGCGCACTTCAGTTCGATCACGTGGTTGACCAATTCGTTGGACCAATCGATGCCGCCGTCGGAGATGTCGGCTACCCAATCGTTACCGGCGCTGGCATCGCGGAGCACGAGGTCGGCGATCGAGCGAACATCGAGCGAGGTGCGATCGACGATCATGTATTCGATCTCAATGCCCCACACTTCGAACATGCCGAAGGGTTGCTGATTCATCGCCCGCGCTCCTTGCCGGCGCGCACCCGGTCGAACATGCCTTGCATGATGCGGCGGTAGAGTTCGTCGCCGAGTAGGGCATCTTCGTAGCCCGCGTCAATGTTTGGATTGTCGTTCACTTCGGTCACGTAAACCTTCTTACCGATCGCCTTGACGTCCACCCCGTAGAGGCCGTCGCCAAACGCGGCGGCGGCGCGCAGCGCTTGTTTCATCACGGCCGACGGCACATCTTCGAGTGGCACGGACTCGACCTTGCCGTGGCGCAGCTTGCCGGTCTTGGTGCGCTTGACTATCTGCCAGTGACCTTGGGCCATCAGGTAGCGCGCCGCGTAGAGAGCCTCGCCGGCGAACACACCAATGCGCCAGTCAAAGCCGGTTGGCAGATACTCCTGGGCGACCAACAGGTCGGACTTGGCGAGGATGCCCTTGGCTTGTGCGAGCACTTCGTCTTCCGTGCTGCACTTGAAGACACCTTGCGAGAAGGCGCTGTCGGGGTACTTCAGCACACACGGAAGGCCGATCGTCGTCGTGATCGCTGAGATATCGGCATCCCCGACAATCATGGTGCGTGGAATGGAGACGTTGTGTTTGGACAGCGATTCGGCTTGGTACACCTTGTTGGTGCTGCGCAGAATCGACGTCGCATCGTCGATGACGACGACGCCGATCGCTTCAGCGCGCTGCGCAAAGCGAAACGTGTGGTGGTCGACCGCGGTCGTCTCACGAATGAAGATCGCGTCAAATTCGGCGACACGACTGTAGTCCCCTTTCTGGATCATCTGCACGTCGAAGCCCACGTGCCGGGCCGCGCGGCGGAAGCGAGCGAGCGCCTTGCTGTCTGACGGTGCGAGTTCTTCGTCCGGGTTGTAGAGAATCCCCAGGTCATAGCTGGCAGCTGAGTGTTGACGCGAGCGTCGCCGTCGACTGCCTGCCTGGTGGCTAGCTGCTTCGGCCACGAAGTTGCGGTGGGCCATTGGCACATCCCGCATCGCAATGGGGGCAATGCTGGTCATGCGCCAGCGTTCGTTGCGCGTGAAGTGGGCGCGTTGCAGCGGCACCGGGAACTGCAAGAACAGCCGTTGCGCGAGTCGCGAGTGCCGTTGCGCCAGGTTCTGGCCGAAGTAGATACTGAGGTCGAAGGTGTCGCCTTGGATCTCGCCCAGACTTTTCTGGATCAACGCGTCGAGTTCTTCGTCGACCGTGCGCACCCGATGGCGGCTCTTCATGTCGAGGATCGTCAGCAGATCGGGGAACGGCCGGTGCATGCGTGCGGATGCCAGCAGGGATACGTAGTAGCCTTCGCTCTGGTAGGCGTAGCTGCGGCACAGGTTGAACACACGAATGCCGCGCTCCGCGGTCCAGCGCGGATCTGTCAGGTAGTCTCGGGCAGGAACTGCCTCAACGCCTGGCACCTGGAAGGGCCATTCGAGGAGGTCGTGAACGACAGCGATGGTGCGCATGGATGGCTAGGCGACGACGCGCGGTCAGCGGCAACGCAGTCAGCTGTGAGCGACCAAGCAATCGCTGTACCCAAGTCGTGCGAGTTGCGGTAATCAGGCGCGCGCCGTGGTGGGGGGCTCGATCATGATCAGATTGGCGTCGTAGGTGAGCACGCCGAGGTAGATCGCACCGACCAGACGATCCATCGTGATCGGGTAGGTATGCACGTCCGATAGCGCGTTCGGGTGCAGCGGGTCCGTAACCAGCACGGTGCGCTGCTTCGGGTCGTAGCCGGTCAGGATCACGAAGTGTCCGACCGGGTCACCGCGCAGGTCGTCGGCCTTGTCGTCGCTGGTGCGCTGGCGGCACTCGCGATACAGGAACGTCGCCGATAAGCCGGTCAGAATGGGCACGCCGCGCTGCAGAGAGTCGATGATCAGTGCCGGGGTTAGATCGCGAAACTCGATTTGGCCACCGGCGTCGGCGAAGTCGGCATAGGCCAATGCCGTAGTGCTTAGCTTGCGGTTGCGCCGTTTGGCTCGCGCGCGCATGCGCAGCCGTTCGGGCAACGGGGCTGCACCAGGTTCGAACCAAGTTGGGTCGAATACCAGCAGGTTCCAAGTCACCATGCGTGCTTGGAAGCCCCGCGAGAGCGCGTCAAGTGCTAGCGTCACGCCGAGTGTTCCGCCCTCGTCAAGCGATGGCACACTTGCCATGAGCTTGCGTCTGCTGACGCGTCGCCCGTAGTAGGCGTACAACGCTTGCAGGCATGTTTGCCCGCAACTGACGTCATCGGGTTGGCGTCCGATACTTACTGGAAGGACAATTGCAGTGCTGACCATGGTTCGGCTTGTCACATTGCAATCTCTGTTCCCGGATGCGTCCATGCCAAGAACTCGTGCAATCGGAGAATCTCGATCGGGTAAGCAACACCCGATCGGGAGTCCGCAGTCAGGCTAGGAGTCTGGGTCACAGAATGACAAACCACCATGCGCGCGTCTTTCACACCGGCTCGGTCCACCAAAGCCTCGCCGAATCCACCGATTGGACTGCGTTTTGGCGAACCAACCCGGCGCGAAATTCACGCACCTGGACGATTCACATTCTGTGACCCCGACTCCTAGCGGGATAGACCTGCCGGCGGCGCAACGACGAGGCTGCGTACCGGCTTGGGCTGACTCGGCGAACTCCATGCCAAGACGTTCGTGATGCAGCGCACCGTGCCGCCATCGGGCGCGATCCCCGAAACATCGATCGCGAATACTCGGCTACCCGCATCCCGAAAGGCCCGCGCAGCCTCGTCGTCAAGCAATGGCACGCCATAGACTGGCAAATAGACGCGCCGTTCGGCACCTCGACGCTCCACGAGGGCGTTGTTCCAGGTGAGCACGCCGCCCTGCTCACCGTGCAAGATCGGAACACGCAGGACGCGTAGGCCTCGTTGGCGCAACTCCCGCCACACTTCCTCATACTGAGGTGCCACGACTTGCTGCGCCGCGATCGTCCAGGTATCGAATGACGGCAGCGCAACCAGCGGCGTCTGTTGCTGGCACTTCTCCAAGAGGTTTCCACCGGCGATAGGATCGCCAAGCATGACCGTGTTTTGGTCGAACATGGTCAGATACATATCGACGTGGATGTGTGGCGGGACCGGCTTTCCGACAACCACGACCTCCGAGCACAGCAGCCGCTGAAACGCACGAATCGCATCGTCGGTCGATGCTGTCTCGCTGTTGCTGCGAATCGTGTCCCAACCGATGAAGGTGTGTTTGCCGCCACACACAATGTCTCCTCCTTCGAAATCCAGGGCCACCGGCACGGCGCGGCAGCCGTGGCGATCTGCTAGCGTACTGGCCGTGGCGAGATCGCCGGTGTAGTCAGGCCCGACGCAATCTGCGCGCGGTGTGAGCAGGTCGACCAACGAACCATTGCCTATCGCAATCATGCGGTCACGCGCCCAAGGCGTGATCGGTCTCCCCACGATCA
>JBNMND010000359.1:0-5664 GCA_051274975.1 Planctomycetota bacterium
CTGTCAGGCTGACATGAGTCCAGTCAACTTCGGAGATGTTGAACGACGCGACTTCGAGATTGTTGGTGTCGAAGACCTTGCAGACTCCATTGACGTCGGAGAACTGGTCGCGCACGAAGAAGTCGAGTTGCTCGGCCGGTGTGCCAAACGTCACTTCACCCGTTTGCGCGACGTCGATCATCCATGCGTGGCTGCCCGACGTGTAGAGCCAGGAGATGCCGATGACTTGGGCAAGGCCGTTGTCGAAGGTCGCATCGAAAGGCGCGGTGCCAAGGGTGAAGTTGCCAGAGAAGTCATCGAACTCGAAGCTTGTGAACACATCTTGCGCGGAGAGCGAAGAGCAGAGGCAGATGGCTGCGAAAAGGGGGCGATTCATGGCAGGAACTAGGGCTTGGGAGGCGAGGGAATGCGGCAATATATACTTACCATACTGCATTCCTTGGACCCGACGGTTTGACCAAGTGTCGATTGCGATTTGCGGTGCGCACGAATCGCGGGTCGTAGGCGTCGCCTTCCTAACCTTGGTTTCCTCCGTTGCGCCCATGTCATCGGCGGCTTGATGACCCCAGAGCCAAAGCCTCAGTAACCCCCTCTTCCTTAAGAGATTTGTGCTTAATGCCGATAAGACGCGAGTGAAGGGTATCGAGAAGATCACCTCTGTCAGACTCGCCGAGATCCTGACCGAACGCGACGTCGTGTCGTCCGAAGTCATTACGGACGCGCTCTACTCACAGGACAAGAACGGCGAGCCGTTCGTGCAAGTGCTCGTGAGCGGTGGCCACATCACCGAATGGGACCTGGCCAAGATCGTCACCGAGAACTTCAACCTGCCGTTCTTGATGGCTGGCAACTACTTGATCAGCGACGCGGCGAAGGAACGCTTCCCGAAGGAAACGCTGTTCAAATACACGATGGTGCCGCTCGACACGTTCGGCGACATCGTCACGGTTGCGATGCCGGTGATGCTCTCGTTCGAGGACATCTCGAAGATCCAGAAGGAGCACAACTGCGACTTGTTCCCGTATGTCGGTTTGATCACTGAGAACAAGAAGGTGCTCACCGATATGTTCAAGGACTACCCGGTGTGGGTCAAGGAAGACCAAAAGCGCCGCGAAGAAGAGGCAGTGAAGCGCAAGGCCGCACCGAAGAAGGAAGCCGGCGACTGGATGAGCATCTTCGACGCGGGCGACGAGGCCATTCAACAGTCGAAGAAGTAGCGGTTCGAGCGGCTTGGTTATCTGAGCCGCGATCCGCTTGGCCGCGACGAATCGATCGGCCGATGTTCGCGATCAGATGATTCGCGACGCGATGCCGCGCAATCCAATACTGCGCGAATCGATGTCAGTTGCGATCGCTGCCAATCGGCGGGCCGTCGGGGTTGTCAGCCTCCATTGCCTGGCGCGTTAGTTCATCGAGATCGACATCCTTGTTCTTCGAAAGGATCTCCTTGGCGCGCTCCAAGGCCTCGGTAGGAACCATCACCTTGCAGCCATTGAGGTTCATCATGCGCTGGCTCATCGAGAACTCATCCGGCGGCGCGCTGTCGGTCGTTGCCGGGATACCTGCTGCTTCGAGTTGCGCGACGAACATCTTCGCTTGCTCGGGGTTGGCGGCGGTCGTAACGACGGTGCTGATGGGTTCACTCATAGTGCTCTCCTTGGGCTTATGCGCCGGGACTTTCGGTAGAGGGAGTCGACGTTTCGTCGCGATCTACGTCCGGATCGTTCGGAGACTTAGGCTCTATTCCCGTATCGCCGACCGAATTCTCAGCGGATTCGGAATCTTCCGATTCGGACTCTTCATCAGCGTGCCCATCAGCGTGCCCATCAGCGTGCCCATCAGCGTGCCCATCAGCGTGCCCATCTGACGTTTCCTCAGCCGTTGCGCCATGCTTCGGAGCATCCTCGTCCGGCTCGTCAACTTTCGACGTCATCGCCTCGTGCGTAAGGTTACGCAACGCATCAGCCGGCTTGCTTAGCGCGCGCGGCACGTTGGCGACGTTCTTCACTTCGCGCGCTGTGTCCGACAACGCCTTTTTGACATCGCCAAGCTGGCCATCGCGATCGAGTTGGTCTTTGAAGTCGTGGAAGCTTCGCTTCAACTGGGCGACGACACGGCCGACGCTGCGGCCAGCTTCGGGCAAGTTACGGCCGTACAGCAGCAGTCCGATGACAAGCAGCAGGAAGATCTCCTCCCAGCCGAGAGATGTGAAGAACGCAATCACGGATCGAGGAGCATAACGAGAACCGAATCAGATGGCCTACCGCTACAACGTCGCGCACATGATTCGTCTTTCAGTTCGGTCAATTGGCGCCGTCCTGGTTGTCGGGTGCGTCGTCGGTGGCGGCTGTGCGACACCAGAACCGGCACCCAAAAGGGCGCCTGATTCCGCGGTCAAACCCGACCTTAGCTACCTCCAGAAGCAGTTTGAGGACCAGACACCACAGTTTGTGGCTCCGGGCTCCTTGGATTCTGTGGTGCTCATCCACGACGACCAGACCCGCACGATCGGCAGCGGCACGGTCATTGCGCCAGACAGAGTTCTTACGGCGGCTCACGTGGTTTCTGGCCTGACGCGCGACGATCGGGGGCGGCTGTCGATTCGCATCGATGGCGAGGCAGTGACCGCGGTGGTCGAGTCCGCCGGGGATCCGGAGCTGCCGCACGGCGATTGGGCGATCCTAGCGTTTGAGCGGGCCCATTGGATTCGGGTCGCGGCAGTTTACGAGGCGACCCGCGACCATCGCTGGGTGCCCGATATCGACACCGAAGTGCTGCTGGTTGGCTTTGCGGCTGGGTTCTACCCGACCATGAATATCGATGTGAGGGCGCCAACGCCGTGCGTTCGGGTGCGCATTCGGGAGACTGGCGAGCGTCAACCGGCTTGGTATGCGATTGGCGATGCGCTCGATCTGAGCGGCATGTCGGGCGGTGCGGCGATGATCTGGAACTACCAAACTGGCCGCCCAGAGCTGATCGGGGTCTTCCGCGGCTACGTGCAAACGGAGACGGTCACGACCGAGCAGACCAGGATTGCCGGCGTTTCCACCTCGGTTCGGGAGACTAAGAAGCCGGGCATCGCGTTCATGATCCATCGGCTGCCAGCGATCATTCGCAACCCCGAAGCGGCGGGCCAATCCAGGTAGAAACCGTCGTCGGATGCATATGGGAGCCTGACGCTCCTAGAAACCTGTTTGCGCATCGGTAAGCTGCTTGCCTTCATGAGCGACAAGCCCATCTTTGCCGTCGAGCAACTCACCAAGAGCTACGATAACAAGAAGCCCGTCCTGAACGACGTGAGCCTCGTCTTCAACTATGGCGCCAAAATTGGCGTCATTGGTCAGAACGGCGCCGGCAAGTCGACTCTGATGCGGATCATGTCCGGTCAGGACACCGAGTTCGAAGGTGTCGCGCGCCTCGCCGACGGCATGACTGTTGGCTACGTGCCGCAGGAGCCGACCCTTCTTGAAACCTTGTCCGTTCGCGACAACGTCGAGAAGGCTGTTGAGCCGATTCGTAACCTGCTGAAGGCGCACGAAGACGTCAGCATGAAGCTCGGCGAAGATCTCCAGGAGAAGGAGATGGACAAGGTCATGGCCGAGTTCGAACGGCTGCAAGGCGAGATCGAAGCCAAGGACGCGTGGGAGCTCGACCGTCATGTCGAGACCGCGATGACCAAGCTGCATCTGCCGGCCGGCGACAAGATGGTGTCGGAATGTAGTGGTGGTGAACGACGTCGTGTCGCGCTTTGTCGTACGTTGCTTGAGCAGCCCGACTTATTGCTGCTCGACGAACCGACCAACCACTTGGACGTCGAAACCGTTCGTTGGTTGGAAGAGACACTCGCCGACTACAAGGGCACCGTCGTCGTCATCACGCACGATCGCTTCTTCCTCGACAACGTTGTCGGGTGGATGCTCGAAGTGTGGCACGGCCGCGCGATTCCTTACGAGGGCAACTACTCTCAGTACCTGATTCAGCGCAGTAAGCGCATGGCGCAGCAAGAGCAGTCGCAGCAGAAGCGCGCCAAGTTCCTCGATCGCGAGCTCGAATGGATTCGCATGAACCCGAAGGCTCGTGCGACCAAGAACAAGTCGCGCCTGAAGAACTACGACAAGATGATCTCAACCGAGGTCGAGCAGTCCGAAGACAGCGTCGAGCTGCAGATCCCGGCTGGCAAGCGTCTCGGCGACACCATCATCCGTTTTGAGCGGGTGCACTTCTCCTACGACGGTGATCACAATGTCCTCGAGAACATGTCGTTCGACATGCAGCCCGGCGACATCCTCGGCATCGTTGGTCCGAATGGCACAGGCAAGACCACGTGCCTGAAGCTGATTACCGGCAAGCTCGAGCCACAGGACGGCAAGGTGACGGTTGGCAAGACGGTCGAGCTATGCCACGTCGACCAGGAACGAGAAACGCTCGATCCCGATCGCACTGTTTGGGAAGAGATCGCTGACAGCCAGGACATCATCCGGCTTGGTAAGCAGGAGATGAACAGCCGCAGCTACGTGGCCAAGTTCAACTTCACGGGCCCGGACCAGCAGCAGAAGGTTGGTTCCCTATCCGGTGGTCAACGAAACCGAGTACAGCTCGCCAAGATGCTGCGCCGCGGCGGCAACGTCATCCTGCTCGACGAACCAACCAACGACCTCGACCTCGACACGCTGCGCGTCCTCGAAGAAGGCATCAACAACTTCCCCGGTTGCATGGTGATCGTCTCCCACGACCGCTACTTCCTCGACCGCGTCTGCACCAAGATCTTAGACCTAGGCAACTACGAGCCCGGCAAGTACCTCGACAGCCTCTAACTTCGATACGGCGGTGCGGTGCCAGGACAACAAACAACATCTTCGGCGCCTACCGGTGGCAACAGAGTTTGTCGCCGCAGCAGTTCGAGTGCGCCGCTAGCGCACTAGTGCCGCTTGAGGCCGATCGCGAGTCCGGTCACGGCGAGTCCCGTCGCCGGCAAGCTGCCGAGCATGAACGCTTGGAAGTCGCCCCACTCGCTTTCGATCGCGCCGAAGAACTGGTTCCACAGGGCGTCGATCTGATCCCACTCGACGGTCACCAGTCCGGCGTAGGCGAGTAAGAACGTCACTACGAGCCAGAAGCCGAGCACGATGGCGGCGAGCTTGAGCACGGCCCGTAAGAACGTGCCGATACTGAAGCCAGCGATGAAGCTGAAGCCGAGCCGGAAGATGCCTCTCGAAGCCGGTTCTGCTGCGGCCGTGGCGCCCGGCTCGGTTCCGTTACCGCCCTGCTCAGGGATCAAGTTGGCGTTGAGCCCCGACAAGTTGCCGGCGGCCGCGTCGGCGGGAGCCGGATCTCCGGTGACCAGCGACATGATCCCGCCCAGCACCGCGGCCGCGAGCGCGATGCCGGTGGTGACCTTCTTCCAACGCGGCATTTCCCGGAGCCAAGTTCCGAAGCTACGCCGCGTGGCGGCTGCCTTTGCTGGTGCTTCGATCGGTTCGCTCTCGGTACTGGTCATGACGGGAAGACTATCCGGCCTGACCTAATGTCTCGCCACCCCCCGTATCTACGCAGTTGGGCTACGTGATTTTTCTCCTTGCGGTGTGGAGACCCGTCGACACGATTTTGCTATTCATAGCTAGCCATGAGAAACCTTCTCTCCATTGCCGCGATGGCGGCTCTCTC
>JBNMND010000360.1:0-5660 GCA_051274975.1 Planctomycetota bacterium
AACCCGGATGCGTCGCGCGCTGCATCAACTTCGATCGGCACTCGGGGCGAGCATGCCATTCGACGGGATTACTGGTGGCAACATTACTGACAGAAACACTTCGAAGGAGAACCTGCGATGAGAAAGATTCCCAACTGGACTCCTGAAGAACGCGAACAACTGTCGCAGGAATTGATCGAGCTGCACTTCGGCTGCCACGAGAACCCGAAAGCACTCGAGGCCCGCCTCGCCAACGAATCAGCGCTGCGCGAACTGCAATGCGAAGTGCTGTCGCAAGCACAAGTGCTCGAAGACGCGGTGCACCCATCACAACCTCCGCTGCACTTGCCCGAGCAAGCAGCATCGCCAGCAATTGCAGTGACTGGTCGACGCCCGCGCTGGTACCACGTGCCGCTTGGCCGCATAACAGCTGTCGCCGCTGCCGGATTGCTCGCCGTGCTCGGCTTCCTCGCATTCGAACGCATTGCCGCAAACCGCGTGGACGACTACGTCAGCGACCACCTGCACCTGACGGTCAGCGCGCCGAAGGCCGTGCCGTCCGGCGCGCCTTGGAGTTTCACCGTGCAAGCCAAGGACCTCGGCGGCGAACTAGCGAACTGCCGCGTCAAGTGGCAAGCGTTCGACGCCAAGAACGTCGTGCTCGCTGCTGGCGAAGAAGCGACCACTGACGGCAACGTTACGGTGTCGCTGGCCGCCAACTCACTTGCCGCCAACTTGGCCGTGCCCAAACGCGTCGAAGTCGTCGCTTCCAACGGCTTCGATGAAGTACGCCAGGTCTTCGATCTGTCGACCGCCTACGCCGGGCCGCTGGTGCACGTCAGCACCGACCGTCCGGTTTACCGCCCCGGCGAGACCATTCGCGTGCGCACCGTTGTGCTCGATCGCGTCACCCGCCTACCGCTAAAGCGCATCACGCGAATGACCGCGCAACTGCTCGACGGCAAAGGCGCGCCGATTGGCAACGACAACGACAACCTCGCGCCGGCCGGCGTCGGCTCGTTCTCGCTAGTCGTGCCCAAATCGAGTGCTGGCGGCACGCACAAGGTCAAGATCGCGTCGGTCAACGGACTGTTCGCCGACGAGACGGCCGAGATCACGGTGCGCTCGTTCCGCAATCCGCAGCTAAAGAAGGACATCGTGCTCGATCGCAAGAGCTACGCACCCGGCGCCCGCGGCGCGGCCCAAGTCACGGCAACGCGGCTTGCGGACAACTCGCCGACGTCCAGCGCCAAGGCACGCGGCGCGCTGATCATCGACGGCAAGGAAGTCTGGCACGAAGAACGCATGCTCGGCGCCAATGGCAGTACGACGTTCCGCTTCGAAGTGCCGAAGGAAGTCGAGCGAGGGGCAGCTCGATTCGTCGCGCGCATCACCGACGGCGGCGTCATTGAGTCCGAGGTCGAACCTTTCGTCGTGCCAACCGGCAAGATTGAGGTCGTCGCCTACCCCGAAGGCGGTGAGCTGATCGCTGACGTCGAGAATGGCCTCTACCTCGAATGCTTCGACACACTCGGTCGCCCGATCGACGGCACCGGCGAGATCGTCGATGATCGCGAACGCCGCGTCGCGACGTTCCGCACGGCCCACCAAGGCCGCGCTCGACTGACGTTCGTGCCGGAAAAGAACGCGCGCTACAAGGTGCGCCTCAACGGCAAGCAACAGACGTTTGCTCTACCGACTGTTAAGGACAAAGGCATCGCTATCCGCTTGATCGGCGACGACATCGCCGCTGGCGACCCGATGCGCATGGCCATCGCCGGTCGCGGCAACGGGCCATGGCTGCTCGGTGTGTTCTGTCGCGGCGTGCTCGTCGGCCAAACTACGGTGCGCGCCAGCAACGGCAACCAACTGCAGGCAACGAGTGAAATCGAACTGCCAGACACGGCCAGCGGCGTGCTGCGCGCAACGGTGTTCGACCGCAACCTGCGACCCGTGGCCGAACGACTGATTCGCCGCCACACCAGAAACCGCCTCGAAGTCGAGTTGTGGACCAAGTCCGCGGTGCTCGCTCCCGGCGAACGCCAGACGGTCAAGGTCAAGACGATGGATGAGAACGGCAAGTACGTGCCGGCCATCGTTGGACTGAGCTGCACCGACGCCGCTGCGACATCGATGGGCAGCGAGCCGCGGGTCAGCCTCGCCGACCACGCCATGCTGTTTGGCGACGTCAAGAAGCTCGAAGACCTCGGCGACTTCTTCCTCGGCAACGCAGCCAGCGGTCGCAACGTCGATTTGCTGCTCGGCACGCGCGGCTGGCGCCGCTTTGTCTGGCGCAACGATGCGCCGGCGCAGAAGGCGATCGTCGATGCTGGCGATGCCGGCGTGGGCATCCTGACGCGCGAAGGCTTCTCGCAAACGCCGCAAGTGATCAGCAACCTGAAGGCGGCGAACGCGCCGGTGATGGCGCTGTCCAACGATCAATACTGGGCCAAGGAGCAACGGAACATCGTGCTCGCCATGGCGATCAGCTTGCTGATCCTGGTCATGCTCGCCGAAGGTGTTGCCAAGCTGCTGAAGAGCGGTGTCTTTGGCCGAAATCCAGCCCTACGCGGCTATGCAAGTCTAGCGGCCGCATCCCTGCTGGTGGTGATCGGAGCGTTGGTGCTCAGCCCCGGAACGCTGGGGGTAGCAGACGGTGCGATGCCGTCGATGCGGGTAGAGATGGAGATGTCCGAGACAGCTTCAGGGTTCGTCGACTTCGAAGGCGACGGTCGCTTTGAGCAGCTTGCGGCAGGGCCGGGCACGAACGTCCCGCTACCTGCCCGGGTCAATTTGTCGTTCGATGAGTTCGACTCGATAGCCTTATGGTACACGTATCTTGGCTCAGGCGGAACTGCTGACCCTGCCGCCAACCCACTTGCCGGAGCGTTCTTCAACGACGGCAGTGATGGCGACATCCGCGCCCGAAGTGAGAACTACTTCCTCGGCTACTTGGGGACCGCGCGGAGATTCAGCTCTCAGGAAAACGAGGCAAACCCCAGCTACTTCCTACTGCCCGAGGTCGAAACCAACGGATTGGCGGGATTGTTCGCAAGCGCAAACAAAGACTACTCACGGGCCATTGCACGGATCCTCGCTAACTACCAGCCACAATGGAGCCAACGCCAATACGCACACGTGCACAAGACCAGCGAAGACCGCCGCGACTTCACGCCAACGGTGCTGTGGCACACGCTGCTGATGACAGACAAGTCCGGCGACGGCTCCGTGTCATTCGACACCAGTGACGCCGTCACGACCTGGAAGATCGAAGCGGACGCTCACGTTGCAACCGGCGACACCGGCCGACTCGGCTACGGCTCGCGCGAGTTCACGACGCAACTGCCACTGCACATCGAACCCAAGCTTCCCGACGAAGTCTCGGCTGGCGACCGCCTACTGATCCCGATCTCCGCTGTCCTCAAGGATCCGAAGATCGCCGAAATCAAAATCGCCGTGCGCGTCAGCACGGGCCTGACTGTCGGCGTCAATGCACCGAAGACGATCGCACTCGACAACAGCTACTCAGACACCGGTCGCGGTCGTGTGCTGCTGCCGATCGAAGTCGGCAACATTGTCGGCGAGGCCCAGATCGAAATCGTCGCTCGCGCCGGTCGCTTCGTCGATCGCGTTCGCCACGTCATCAAGATCGCGCCGCGCGGCTTCCCCCACCACCGCTCCGCCGGTGGCCAGCTGACGGCCGCGCAACCCGCGGAATGGAAGCTGGTCGTGCCCGAAGACTCGGTCGAAGGCAGTGGCCACGTCACCATCAAGGTCTACCCATCACCGATCGCGGCGCTGACCGAAGGCCTCGAAGGCATCCTTCGCGAACCGCACGGCTGCTTCGAACAGGCCAGTTCGTCCAACTACCCGAACACGCTCGTGCTCAATCTGATCCAGGCCAACGGCGATAACATTCCCGTCGTCTCGGCTCGCGCACGGCAACTGCTGCCGAAGGGCTACGCTAAGATCACCGGCTACGAGTGCACGGAGAAGGGCTACGAGTGGTTTGGCCACGACCCGGGCCACGAGGCTTTGACGGCGTATGGCCTGTTGCAGTTCGTCGACATGGCGAACGTTTACGACGTCGACATGAACATGGTCGAACGCACCAAGCAGTGGCTGCTCAACCGCCGCGACGGCAAGGGCAACTACCCGCATCCGACGCAGGACCATCACAGCTTCGGCGGCCGTTCAGAAAGCATCACCAACGCGTATGTCACCTATGCCTTGCTGCAAGCGGGCACGATGGAGGACACGCTGACGACGGAGATCGATGCACTGGTCAAGCGCGTCGACATCGACGACCCGTACGAACTGGCTTTGATCGCCTGCGCGCTCAACCTGACCGACCGTCCCGAAGCCGAGCGTGCCCGCCAACGCCTCGCTTCGCTGCAAGTCGATGACGGGTCGCTGCCCGGTGCCAAGAGTTCGATCACGATGAGCGGTGGCCGCGACTTACTGGTCGAAGCGACTGGCTTCGCTGTGCTCGCATGGCTGCCCGAGGGCTCTTACTCCGGCAACGTGCGCAAGGCGGTCGAATACCTGCAATCGTCACGCAACGGCCGCGGCACGTTCGGTGCGACGCAGGCAACGATCGTCGCATTGCGCGCGATCTCCGCTTACGCGACTGCCCACCGTTCCATGCGGAAGGACGGCACGCTGTTCATCTACGAAGGCGACAACCTGCTCGCGCAGCACCCGTTCGCGGCCGATGACGTTGGCGCCATGCAGTTCGAACTGTGGAAGGATCTCGCGCCCGGCGAGCACACGCTGCGCCTGCAGGTCGACAGCGGTGGCGACTCGCCACTGCCATGGGCCGGCGATGTCAGCTACCACGCAGATCAGCCAGCCAACGATCCCGACACGGCAACTAGCGTGACGGCCACGTTGCGCAAGGCACAGGTGCCAGAAGCACAAACTGTCGCGCTCGATGTCATCGTCGAAAACGTCACCGACAACGAACTGCCGACGCCCATGGCGATCATCGGCTTGCCCGCCGGACTCGAGCTACCGACCAGTGTCATCGAGGATCTGCACAAGGCCGAGAAGTTCAGCTACTGGGAGCTGAAGGGCCGCGAACTGATCCTCTACTGGCGCAAGATGGATGCTGGCGAGAAGCACGAACTGACGTTCGACCTGATCGCGCGCGTGCCTGGAACGAGCACTGGTCCGGCTTCGCGCACCTACCTCTACTACACGCCGGAGCAAAAGCGCTGGAGCGCACCGCTCAGCATTGAGGTCACACCCGCGAAGTAGAAGGCGCTGAGTAGCACGAACCGGTGCGGGTCAGCTATGCTGCGTGGCAGCCATGCGTTCCGCCCTCGCCATCCTCGCGCTGACTGCCGCCACTGCAGCGCAAGCCTCGCCGACCTACTACAACACGGTCAACGCGACCTCGGCGACGACGCTGCGCAGCACGTTGCACGCGGTCATCGATGACCACATGCGCTTCCCCTACACGTCGGGCGGCACCGACACGTGGGACATCCTCGAGGACGCCGACGAGGATCCGAGCAACAGCTCGCGCATCCTCGACGTCTACCGCAACGCATCGTTCAACAAGGTTGGCGGCGGCAACAGCAACTACAACCGCGAGCACGTCTGGCCGAACAGCTTCGGCTTCCCAAACGACGGCGGCACAAACTACCCCTACACCGACTGCCACCACCTGTTCCTGT
>JBNMND010000361.1:0-5635 GCA_051274975.1 Planctomycetota bacterium
CGCGCATAGATGAAGTCGTCGCTGGCAAGAAGTCGCCGGGTGATCGTTACGCGTTGCTAGCGAACGCCACGTGGGATGACCGCACCAAGGAGTTGATTGGCTATCTCGACTCCTTGGCCGAGCGCGTGCCGGCTTAACAACTTGTAGCCGGATTAATAAATCCAAGACTCTCCAAGTTGGCCGTCGAGTCCTGACTACGGCTACTTAGGCAGCTTCGCCAACAGCCGGTCCAGTTGCTGCTGGCCCTTGATGTGGCGTAGGACCAGCCCTTCGATGCCGGCGACGGCTGGCAGTTTGAGGCTCTGCTCGTAGGCCTTGCGCAGCTCGTTATCGGCGGGCACTGGCCGCTTGATCTTGATGAGTTCGTTGCTCCACTTGATTGCCTCGCGCCTGGGCGTGTACGTCCTGTGCCTAATCGTCTCATGGGCGGGGTCGCGCACGACGACAAGGATCTTGCCGAGTCGATCGATGATGCGAAGCCTGGCCTTCTTGCTGTCGATGATGCCGGGGATCACTTTGAGTCGCTGCAAAGTTTCGGCGAACGCGGTGTCTACGATTTGATCGCGCGTCACCCGCAGCTTGTGATGTAGTCCGATTGACTTGCGCAGGCGTTTGATTGCGGCTGCATCACGGCTTGCCGCAACGAACGTCTTGTTGATCAACGTCAACGCATTGGCTTCGGCGACGTAGCCGAGCGCGAGTGCCTCCGTCGATGGGCCGGCGAACAACTGACGTGCATGGTGCAGCAGGGTTTCTGCATCCGACAACGCGGTGTCGGGGTTCTTTGCCGTGTTCTGCATGCCGTGCGCATACACGAGCGTTCGCAATTGGTACAGCACCGGCGAGATCGTGGTCAGCTGGGAGCTGCCGCTCGGCAAGATCCCAAATTTGCAGTGGTTTGTTCGTGCTGCTTGCGCGAACAAGGATCGCGCGACGGCGGCTTGTATGCACTTGTCAGCCCAATACTCGCTTCTGTATCCCTCCTCCGTTGCTTCGTAGGGAAGGTTGAGCATCTCCGGCGCCTTGATCTTGAATGAGCGGCGGGCCTCGTCGATCGCCATCACGTAGACGTCGACCGCGTTGCCCTCGCGCGGTTTCGGTTTGACGAGCGTGCGGTCTTGTGCAGACAGCGCGGATGCCATCACGAGTGCTGCCAGTCTCATGCTGTGTTGTGCCTGCTTGCCCATCGCAACAGTGTAGCCGCGAGCGGCTGCGGGATTACTCGCGGCAACGCTGGTCGTGCGACGCTTGCTTACTGGCCGGCCAGTTTGTGGAGTTCCACCCTGCATGCTTCGAGTGATGTTTTGGCAGCGAGGCGTGGTTCGAGGAATCGGCTCGCGTCCACGGAGAAAGCGAGAACGATCACAGCAACCAGAGTCTCGCCGGTCTCGTTCTCGAGGTTTGGCAGCGCACGTTCTTGCGCGATGCCGTGCAAGTGCACGCTACGTCCTCGGTTTAGGCGGTGACTCGGCGATCAGTTGACGCGCTGCCACTGGAACGTCAGGTTCTTGCCGCCGTCGGAGCCATCGTCAACGCGCGCAGATAGGGCTCCCTTCTGGTTGAGGCGGTAGCTGATGCGCTTCGGGAAGTCGTGCTCCGGATTCTCGAATGTGACCGCTGCGGTGCCGTTGTTGACCCCGCTCGAAGTCATTACGAACTCGGTTGCCGGTGAGCCCTTGGGGCTTGCCAGGTAGACGAACGAGTCGCCGCGACGTTCGATCGTCAGCAGTTCGAAGAACACCAGGCGCTTGCCGTTGATGGAACGATTCTGGCCATACATCGCGTTACCACACGGTTCGCCCCAGCTCTCGAGCGACGTGCCGGTGCCGTCCTTGGCGTGCCACGTGCCGCTCAAGAAGCGCACTGGTTGCCACGGATCGTGGATCACTGCTATCGACTCTTGGACGGGAAGCTGGCACCCAGCGAGCGCGAGGAGGGCAACGAGCGCGATTCGAGGCATGCCTAGACGCTATCGGGTAGCTCGGGAGCGAGCGATATACCGGGCACTCGCTTGGCAATTTCGTCGACGCGCGTGCGGCACTCGACCTGGCAGCCGTCGTGCACAGACGTGGTGAAGCGGTGCACCTTGGTGAACCCAAACCGCGCCTTGGTCAACGTCCAGCGGCGCAGTTCCGCTTCGGTGATGCGGACGACTTCGTCGTCGTCCTCCGGCAGCTCGGTCATCGTGATCTCGGCGCGCACCAAGAAGCGGTCGGCCATCGCGCGGTTCGCGAACACTTGCGTGCAGAAAATGGCTTCGGTCATCGGGCTTTCGACCTTCAGGTGCGGCAGCACGCCGTAGCCGTGAAGTTCTGGGGCGTCCTTGCTCAGGCCGCCGAACCAGACGAACGCTCGTTGCTCGCGTTGTTCTTGCTCCGCCAACTGGGGAAGCTCTGGTTCGATCCCGCCGAGAATCCGAGCCGAAGACGTTGCCGACGTGGCTAGCACGAGTTCGCTAGTCTGTAGATCGGTTGGCACTTCACCGCCGAGAGTGACGATAAAGCCACCATCTTCGTTCGGTCGCACCTGGGTCACGGCTCGTCCAAGGCGCAGGCAAGAACCTAGTTCGCGGCGGTAGCCCTGCACGACGTCTTCACACCCCGTTGGAAACGAGCACGGCTCCGGTTCGACCCGTAGCGAGCGACGTTGCTCACCGTCAAACAGCCAGCCAGTCTTCGCCTGCTCGTTGCTCGCCATGATGCGCGGGGGCTTAGATAGCAGTTCGAGTAGTGGTTCGAGTTCCTTGCGAGTGAAGGCGAACGCGCCCAGCTCGCACGTGAAGCCATTGCTGCGTTGGGTCCTGACGTCGCCGCCGGGCCACGGCAGGGCTTCCACTACGAGAATGTTCGTATCTGGGTGGGCCGCACGAGTGCGTAGCGCGTAGTGCAGTCCGCGCAATCCAGCGCCAACCACGATGACATCGAAGCTCGTCATGGCCCGGAAGCTAACTGCGGCTTGCATGAAAATGCGATGACAACAAGCTTTGTGGCAACGAATGCCGATTACATGCTGGCTCCCCTCGCCATGGTTGAACACAAGGTCCGGACTACCTGCAATCGCGATTGCCCTGACGCGTGTGGCATTATAGCCACGCTCGATGATGGTGTGATCGTCAAGCTTGAGGGTGATCCCGATCATCCGGTCACCAAGGGCTTCCTGTGTTACCGCACCAGCCGCTTCCCTGAGCTGGTGGCATCTGGGGCACGCGTGACGCAGCCGATGATTCGGCGCAACAACCGCTTGGAGCCGGCCACCTGGGATGCGGCGCTCGACTTGATTGCGAAGAAGCTGCTGCAGGTTCGCGACGAGTCCGGACCCGAAGCAATCTTCCATTACCGCTCCGGTGGTTCGCTTGGAATCCTCAAGCACATGACCGACTTGTTCTTTGACGAGTTCGGTCCGTGCACGACGAAGATCGGCGACATCTGCTCTGGCGCGGGCGAAGCGGCCCAGCTGACCGACTTCGGTACCAGCGACAGCAACGACTTGTTCGACCTGCTCAACAGCAAGCACATCGTGCTGTGGGGCAAGAACGCGAAGGTCAGCAACGTGCACTTGGTGCCGATCCTCAACGACGCTAAGAAGAACGGCGCCGAGGTGGTTTCCATCGACCCATTGCAGCACAAGTCGACCAGCCTCGCTGACAGCTCGGTGCAGCCGCGACCCGGCGGCGACTACGAGTTGGTGATGGGCATTGCCCGCACGCTGTTCGATACCGACTGCGTCGATCCGAAGGCGAGCGAGTTCTGCGACAACTTCGACGCGTTCCGCGCCTTGGTGCATCGCCAAGAAGTCGACGAATGGGCCCGCCTTTGTGATGTTAGCGAAGCCGACATTCGTCAATTGGCCGCGCGTTTCGCTGAAGGCCCGACTGCGATCCTGGTTGGTTGGGGCATGCAACGCCGGCAGCGCGGTGGTGCGATTGTGCGCGCGCTCGACGCGCTTTGTGCCATCTCAGGCAACCTGTTCCGCTCCGGTGGTGGTTGCTCGTTCTACTTTGCGCGCCGTAAGGCCTTCAGCCCGTTCGGTGGCGTTGTCGAGCATCCGCGCACGATCCGCGAACCGCTGCTCGGGCGCGATCTACTCGACACTAGCAAACCACCGATCCGCGTCATGTGGGTCACCGCTGGTAACCCGGTGTCGATGCTGCCCGACGCGAAGAACGTCGCGAAGGCGATCGAGCAAACCGAGTTTGTCGTCGTTGTCGATTGTTTGATGACCGATACCGCGCGCCGCGCGGATGTCGTCTTACCGATCCCGACGCTGCTCGAAGACAACGACTTGATGGGTGCTTATGGGCATCACTGGATTGCTGAATCGCGACCAGTGGTGGCTGCACCGCCCGGTGTTCACCACGAAGTCCGCATCTTCCAAGGGCTAGCCAAGCGCGTTGGCCTTGAGTCGTACCCGCAAGACAGCATCGACCAACTCAAGCGCATGGCGCTGCGAGTGATTTCCGGTCAGGGAGCAGGGCTCGAGTCCTTGCGCCGCGACGGTGCGATTCGCAGTCCGTTAGCCAACTCGTTGCTGTTTGGTGAAGGCCGCGTGCTGACCGCCAATGGTCGCGTGCAGTTGCTCGACGAGCAGCCACCCGAAGTGCAGGTCGATGCTCCCGATACCAGCGATGGCTCTAGCGAACCGCTCTGGTTGTTCTCTAACTCAACCGAGAAGAGTCAGGGTTCGCAGTGGGTCGGCCGAGGCTTGGGCGAACGCTCTTGGATTGTCGTGCACCCGGACGCATTGCCAGGCATTGAGGCCGGCACGGTCGTGCGCGTCACGAGTCCGACCGGTGAGATCGAAGCCGAACTGCGCCACGATCCGGCGCAGCGTTGTGACGTCGCGATCATGCCCAAGGGTGGGCAGTTTGATCGCGGTCATAGCGCCAACACGTTGATCGCCGCGCGGGCGACCGACGTGGGGCTGGGGGCAGCCTACCTGGACTGCCTGGTGCGCGTCGCGCCGCGGTAACCACCGGCGCCAGCGCCGTTGAAGTTGCCGCCGCCGTTGAAGCCGGCGTTGCGCGGGCCATCTTGGTTGCCACCATGCCCGCCACCATTTTGGGGACGGTTGAAGGTCTCGCGATGGATGATCAGGTGCGGGTCGCGACGATCGCGACGCTGCACGCGCTTGGCGAAGTCATCAGCGACCGAACTCTGCACTTCAAACGTCGTCGCGTTGTCGTTCATCGAGATTGAGCCAATCAGGCTGCTCTCGACTTCGCCGCGGCGGCAGATGTGCGCCATGATGCGGCGTGGGTTGGCGCCATCGCGCGGACCCCAGTTGATGCTGAAGCGCGTGAAGCCGGCTTCTACCGGACGAGCGTCGTCCTGGCGAATGTGGTCCTGGGTGGGGCGCTGCCACGACGGCGCTGAGCCAGGCGTGCCACGCTGCTCGACTGGCAGCCTTTGGAAGCTACGCGCCGGCGTGCCAGCGTTTTGCGGGCTGAACTCGCGACGCGGGGCATTGTCGACTCGCGGGCCATTGTCGCCATACGGGCCGCTGTTGCCGTGCGGGCCACTGTGGCGCGGGCCGTTGTCGCCACGCGGGCCACTGCTGTCACTACGCTGCGCGTAGTTGTCGCGAGGGGCGGCATATCGGGGGGCATCATCGCGCGGGCCATCGTTGCGTGGTTGGC
>JBNMND010000362.1:0-5626 GCA_051274975.1 Planctomycetota bacterium
TCGAGGGCTCCGAAGCGGCGGGGGTCGATGAAGCGCACCAAGCGGTCGCCGAAGTCCATGCGCCAATGTTCGTGCTTGCGGTATTCGGGCCGGGCCGCGCGCTTGCCGATAGCATCGACGATTACGCGGCCGGTCATGCCCAGGTGGATCAGGGCGATGGGGGCGTTTTGGCCGTCGAAATGGACCAGCAGATACTTCGAGCGGCGCCGGACGGCCGTGCAGCTCAGGCCGACCAGGGCTTGCAGCGCCTCCTTGGGCATTGGCCAGCGCAGGTCGTCCCGACGCAATTCCAGGGCGCGGAGGCGGCGACCGACCAGGTGTGGCTCGGCGCCGCGGCGAACAGTCTCAACTTCTGGTAGCTCAGGCACGGACGTTCATCCTCGCCTCCCGCCCGGGGAATCTCTAACATCCTTCGCCCCGAACGCTGGGCGTCCCCGCGCTTTCGGGATCAAAGCCAATGGAATCTGATCCGCCAATCGAAGCGCTGCACCATATCGGGGTCGCAGTGCACTCGCTCGACGAGGCCCTCCCCAAATGGACTGACGGATTCGGCCTGAAGCTGCATTCGGTCGACGAAGTTCCGTCCGAGAAGGTCAAGGTTGCCGTCTTGATGGCCGGCACCACGCGCATCGAACTGCTCGAGCCGACCAGTGACGATTCGCCGATCGCGAAGTTCTTGGCCAAGCGTGGTCCCGGTGTGCATCACCTCGCGTTCCAGGTCGGCGATTGTCAGATGAAGATCGACGCGATGGCGGCGGCTGGTGCCCCGATGTTGAACCTCGTGCCGAATCCCGGCGCCCACGACTGCAAGGTTGCGTTCGTGCACCCCAAACACCTCGGCGGCGTTTTGGCCGAACTCGTAGAAGACCCGCACGCGCAGGAAGCCAAGCATGACTGATCACAAGAAGAAGCTGGAAGAGCTGCGCGACCGTTCCGTGCAAGGCGGCGGCGAGCAACGAATCGCTGCGCAACACGTGCGCGGCAAGTTGACCGCGCGTGAGCGTGTCGACCTGCTAGTCGATCCGGGCAGTTTTGTCGAGATGGATCGATTCGTGACACACCGCTGTCGCGACTTCGGCATGGATTCCGACAAGAATACGATCCTTGGCGATGGCGTTGTGACTGGCAGTGCCCGCATCGACGGCCGGCCGGTCTACTTGTTCGCGCAGGACTTCACCGTGTTCGGTGGCAGCCTGTCCGAAACGCACGCGCAGAAGATCGTCAAGGTCATGGACGCGGCGATGAAGATCGGCGTGCCGATGATCGGTTTGTGCGACTCCGGTGGCGCGCGTATCCAAGAAGGCGTCGTGTCGCTCGGTGGCTACGCCGACATCTTCCTTCGCAACACCCTCGCCAGTGGCGTGATCCCGCAGATCAGCGCGATCATGGGCCCGTGCGCCGGCGGTGCGGTGTATTCGCCGTCGATCACTGACTTCATTATGATGGTCGAAGGCACGAGCTTCATGCACATCACCGGGCCCGACGTGGTCAAGACGGTGACGCACGAAGATACGACCAGCGAAGAACTCGGCGGCGCGCGCGTGCACAGCGAAGTGTCGGGCGTGGCGCACTTCACGGCTGCCGATGATGCCGCGTGCTTGATGCAGTTACGCGAGCTGCTGTCGTATCTGCCGCTCAACAACGCCGAGGATCCGCCGTTCTGCGCGACTACGGATGACCCGGACCGCATGGATGAAGAGCTCGATACGATCGTGCCCGACTCCAGCGACAAGCCCTATGACATGAAGAATGTCATCAAGCGCGTTGTCGACGATGGCAAGTTCTTCGAAGTGCACTCGCGCTACGCCAAGAACATCCTGTGTGGCTTTGCACGACTCGGCGGCCGCGTCGTCGGCATCGTCGGCAACCAGCCGGCACACCTCGCCGGCGTGCTCGACATCAAGGCCAGCATCAAGGGCGCGCGCTTCGTGCGCTTCTGCGATGCGTTCAACGTCCCGTTGGTTGTCTTTGAAGATGTGCCAGGCTTCCTGCCGGGCACCGAGCAGGAGTGGGGCGGCATCATCACGCACGGTGCCAAGCTTCTGTATGCGTTCTGCGAAGCGACCGTGCCGCGCATGACGGTGATCACGCGCAAGGCTTACGGCGGTGCTTACACCGTCATGAACAACCGCCACATCCGCAGCGACTTTGTGGTCGCTTGGCCACAAGCCGAGATTGCGGTGATGGGCGCGGAAGGCGCCGCCAAGATCGTGTTTCGCGGCGATATCAAGAACGCCGACGATCCGGTGGCCGAAGAGAAGCGTCTCGTCGAGGGTTACAAAGAAAAGTTCGCCAACCCCTACCAAGCGGCGGCCCGTGGCTACGTCGATGATGTCATCGACCCGCGCCGCACGCGGCCGGCGCTGATTCAGGCGTTGGAACTGCTGCGCAGCAAGCGCGACACGAACCCGGCCAAGAAGCACGGCAACATCCCGCTTTAGTCTGTGGGCCGCTTTAGTCTGTTGACCGTTTTTGTTTGGGCCTCGTTAACTTGGCCCGATCTAGCCAGCCCTACCTCTAGCTAGGGGCTGGGGCTGGTCGCCGCTCTCTGAATAGAGAAGACCGCACACGAGATTATCTTGTGTGTGGCGCCGCCTGCGTAGTGCGCGGTTGTCCCTGCGGTGTGAGTCAAGCTCCCGTACGGTTCCCTACTGTCGACCACTTTATGCAAAGGGGAAACAGCTAGAGCACCAAGCTCCGTCTGGCGTCAGCTACGTTCCTCGGCATAGAGTGCGGATTCACCGTCCGCTCAACCGAACGCGAATCTCATGTCCACATCGAACGATAGGCTGGTTTTCTGGGGCTGCTTCATTGCACTCATCACGACTGCATTTGCATTCATCACCCGAGCGTTTCTGGTCAATATTCCAGACCTGTGGCCGGCACAGTTCGGCTTGGACAACGTTCAAGGGCAAGAGCTGTTTGGCGCCGGCATCTGGCCGTTTGCGATCAGCATCATCTTGTTCAGCCTGATCATCGATCGCATTGGCTACCGCGCGGCGATGATCTTCAGCGTCGTGTGCTACGCGATTTACTCCTACATGGCCTTGCAGGCATACGGGATCGTCAACGCGGAGGGGCTCAGTGAGGCGGACCTCGCGATGGCTCGAGCTGATGCCTACGAATACCTCTACTGGGGGTCGGTTGTGCTAGGGCTTGGTAACGGCACCGTCGAAGCCTTCATCAATCCGGTGGTGGCAACGATGTTCAGCCGGGAGAAGACCAAGTGGCTCAACATCCTGCATGCTGGTTGGCCCGGCGGCCTAGTGATCGGTGGCTTGCTAACGATTGGGCTTGGCACACAGGTGACCGACGACTGGCGCGTCTTGATTTACCTGATTGCGTTGCCGGCGGTCGCCTACTTGCTGATCCTGATGTTTGTGCGGTTCCCGGTTAACGAACGGGTCGCTGCCGGAACCTCCTATCGCGAGATGCTCGGCGAGTTCGGCATCATCGGCGCCGCCATCGCTGGCTTCTTGATCGTCAAGCAGCTTGGCCTGGTGTTCGGGTGGTCGGACACCATCGTCTATGGCGTTCTCATCGCACTAGTGTTGGCCTACGGCGCCTACTGCCGATCCCTTGGTCGACCCCTCATGGTCTTCCTCTGCATTGTAATGATGCCGCTTGCCACCACGGAGTTGGGCACGGATGGCGCCATCACCGGGATCATGGAACAGCCGCTCAAGGACTTGGGCCAAAACCCGCTGTGGGTGCTCATCTACACGTCGGCCATCATGTGCGTGCTGCGATTCTTCGCTGGCCCAATTGTGAAGCGTTTGACGCCGCTTGGCCTGCTGGCAACGTGCGCGGTATTGGCCACGCTCGGCTTGTTTGCCTTGTCGCAAACCGTGTCGGTGTTCTGGATCTTTGCAGCCGCAACGCTCTACGGCATTGGCAAGACGTTCTTCTGGCCAACGACCCTCGGCGTGGTCTCGGAGCAGTTCCCCAAGGGTGGTGCGCTGACTCTCAACGCGATCGCCGGCATCGGCATGCTGACTGTTGGCATCATCGGTGGGCCGCTGATCGGCGAGATGCAGGAGAGCGGCGCGCAGGCAGCGCTCGAGCAGCAGGTTCCGGGCGTCTACGAGACGGTCTCCAAGCCGGGCAACTACTTCTTGGGCTCTTACACCGCAGTGGACCCAGTCAAGATCGGTGCTTTGCCCAAGGAGCAGGGCGGCAAGGTGAGCGAGATCGTGACGGAAGCCAAGCAAGGTGCATTGGCATCGATGACGATCTTCCCGTTGATCATGCTCGTCTGCTACATCGGCTTGATCCTCTACTTCCGCAGCCGCGGTGGCTACAAGCCGGTCGAACTCGACGCGCCGCAGCAGTGATCGTCGTCGGTCGAGTGTGGCGTGCCGCGGCATCGCATACGCTTAGCTGACCGATGACGACCATGATCTCGAAGCTGCTTACGTTGCGTTGTTTGTTCGCTGTCGCTGCACTCGCGTGCGCGGCAGCCAATCTGGCCGCCCAGACTGATGCCCCGGCGAAGGTCTCGAAGGACCCAGTTGTGGGCACGTGGCAAGGTGCTTTGAAGGTCTCCGGCCAAAAGCTTGAGCTCGGCCTGCACGTCAAGTTCGACGGCAAAAGCTACGTCGCGACCTTCGACAGCATCACGCAGAACGCCAATGGCATTCCGGTTCTGTCCTTCACCCGCAAGGGCGACCAGATCGTGGCGGATATAAAGGCGATTGGCTCGACCTACGCAGCGACGCTCAAGGGCAAGGGCACCGCGCGCGAACTGGTCGGCACCTGGTCGCAAGGCGGCATGGAGTTGCCGTTGACGATGAAGGTCGTCGACAAGGTCAAAGAACCCAACCGTCCGCAGAATCCGAAGGCGCCGTTTCCGTATGAAGCGGTCGAGGTGGAGTTCGTTAGCAGCGAACAGGTGACGCTAGCCGGTACCTTGACGCTGCCGCCTGGTGATGGGCCGCACCCGGTTGCCATCATGATCACCGGCTCGGGACCGCAGGATCGCGACGAGAGTGTGGCGGGGCACAAGCCGTTCCTAGTGATCGCCGATCATCTCACGCGGCAAGGTCTCGCGGTGCTTCGCTACGATGACCGTGGCGTCGGCAAATCGACAGGCGACTACACCGTCGCGACGACCGCCGACTTCGCCAGCGATGTGCGGGCGGCGATTCGTTTCCTGCAGTCGCGCCAGGACATCGACAAGCAGCGCATCGGTATCATCGGTCACAGCGAAGGTGGTTTGATTGCACCGATCGTGGCGTCGGGCCCGGATGGCAAAGCAGTCGCCTTCTCGATTTTGTTGGCGCCGCCGACTGTTAACATCGCCGACATCATTGAGCACCAGAGTCGCTTGATCGGTTCGGCGGCCGGCGCGAACCCAGACGTCGACGTCAACGCGGACTTCATTCGTGATGCGTTCGCTGCGATCATCAAGCACCAGGACGTCGCTGCGCGCACCAAAGCGATCGAAGCGATTGCCAAGGAAGCGTGGCCGCGCTTCTCCGAAGAAGCTCGCAAGTCTCTCGGTGACAGTTCGCAGGACCTCGCCGATGCGGCGGAGGAGTTGCAGGGGCCATGGTTGGTCTACTTGCTTGGCCACGATCCCAAGATCGCACTCAAGAACATGCACGGCGAAGTGCTCGCCCTGTTC
>JBNMND010000363.1:0-5610 GCA_051274975.1 Planctomycetota bacterium
GCTTCGGAACGCCACGCAGACGAAACCGTCTACCTCGATGGTTTGCCCCACGATGCTTTGGCCTTGTCCAAGGTCTTCGATCGGTCTTGGGCACAATCGTTGATGCGAGAAGCGGTCGACCACCACGAGCAAGCGTCGAGCACTGACGCGGTTGCCAAGCGACGCTTTCGGGTGCTGAGCATGCGGCACAATGATGTGATGCCCATCCGTGAGATCGCCGCTGCGCTTGGGGAATTGGACGTCGCGATGATCCACAACGACTACCGGCAAGCTCGGCGAGCATTTACGGCGCACCTGCGCCTGGTCGTGGCGAGGCATACCGGGGTGATTGAGTCGGAGATTGATGAGGAGTGCAAGCGGCTCTTTGACCTGCTCGGTTGATGCGTTTGGCGAGCGTGGCCCGAGGCGCTCGTGGGGCCCGCGGCCGATCTCGTGGCGATACGGTTGGGACAATCGCACATGTGCTCCTGATTGTTTCGCGCACGTAAACATTGGCACTGGGTTGATCGCCTCGCTGTCAATGAGTTTGAACCCGAACAATCAATTCAGCGTGCCGCTGATGATCCCCAACAACCCAGTGTTCTTGGCGACGAACTTCCATGCGCAAACGACGAAGCTGCTGCCGGGCGTGAACGCGCTTGGTGTCCAGACCTCCAACGGTCTTTGCGTCAACGTCGGCAACTAGCCGCGCCAGTCGACTGGCCTGCAACAAGCCTCTGCCGACAGTTTCTTTGGATTGAGCTGACCGAAAGCTCTCCAACCCCGGAACCTGTAGCAGGGAGCAATCCCGAGCCAGTCATGAAGAATCCCAACCCAAACGACAGCCTCGACCACGATCCACTCGACGCAACGCACCTAGGCAAAGCGTTGGACCGCGGCTTCGCGGCCGCCCATGAAGAAAGCGAGGACCGTAACCCCAGCGTGCTAAAGCAAATCGGCGCGCGCATTGGCAGTAGGCCCTCGGTGTCCCTGCGTGACGTCGACTCTACCGGTGAGATACCGATGCTTGAGCCGGTCAGCGGCAAGAGTGCCAAGCTTAAGGACACCGGACGGTACAAGGTGCTCGGCATCCTCGGCCAGGGCGGCGTCGGTGCCGTGCACCGTGGCCACGATACGGATCTTGGTCGCGACGTGGCGATGAAGTTCTTGCACGAGCGCTACGCAAAAGAACCATCGGTGCTGCATCGCTTCGTCGAAGAAGCGCAGATCGGCGGCCAGCTCCAGCACCCCGGCATCGTTCCGGTCTACGAGCTGGGTATGGCCGACGGCAAGCCGTTCTTCACCATGAAGATGGTCAAGGGCGAGACGCTGGCCAAGAAGTTGACGGAACGTGCCGACATCGGTGCCGATCGCCGCAAGTTCATGGTGATCTTCGAAGACATCTGCCAAACGATGGCCTACGCACACGCCCGCGGCGTCGTGCACCGGGACCTTAAACCGGCCAACATCATGATCGGTTCGTTCGGCGAAGTGCAGGTCGTCGATTGGGGCATGGGCAAAGTCCTGTCGTCCGATGACGGTCTTGGCGAACCGGGCGAGCAAGAGCTGCAATCTCAAGCTAGCGTGATCGAGACGGCGCGGTCGTCGGGTCGCGGTACCCAGTCGATCATGGGGTCGGTAATGGGCACTCCCGCCTACATGCCGCCGGAGCAAGCGCAAGGCGATGTCGACGCCATGGATGAACGCAGCGATGTGTTTGCCCTCGGCGCGGTGCTGTGTGAGATTCTGACCGGGGCACCGCCGTATGTCGGCGATCAGAGCGAACTGCTCGCCATGGCCTCCTTGGCGAGAATCGGTGGTGCGCACGCACGCCTCGCGGAGAGTGGCGCCGAGCAAGACCTCATCGACCTGGCGACTCTGTGCTTGATGCCGTCGCCGGCAGCAAGGCCTCGATCGGCGCGCGAAGTCGCGCAGAAAGTGCAGAAGCATCTGGCAGCTGCCGAAGAGCGTGTGCACGAGTCAGCCATCCGCGCGATCAGCCTCAAGCGCATCCAGCAGCTCGGCATCGCATTGCTTGCGGTGATCGCTGTGGGGCTCGCTGCCTCGATTGGGTTCGGCGGGGAGGCTGCCGATGCACGCGTCTTGGCCGAGGAGCGGCGCGGGAAAGCGGAGAACTCTCGAGCGTCAGCGGAAGCGTCGATGGCGGCTGCCGAGGAGTCGTGGCAGGCTGCCGATCGGCTAAAGCTCAAGGCTGAGGCGTCGACTAAGGAAACCAAAGACTATCTCGATAAGTTCGACATGCTGAAATACGTATTGCGACTGGAGTCCGCCCAGCCAGATCCGCAATGGATGTATCCCGCGCGGCCTGAGAATGCGTCTGCGATGCGCGCCTGGCTTGAGGGTGATGCCAAGGACCTGCTAGAGGTGCGGCCAACACTGCTTGCCGAGATCATCGGATTTCAGGCCAAGGCCCTACCGCAGACCGAAGCGGAAGCCGCTGCAAATGCGCAGAAGCATCCGCATCCCCTAGCTGCAGAGCTGCGGGTCAGCCGCAGCAGACTCAAGGCGCTGGTGGCTGCACGGGACGTGCGTTTAGGGAGTGCGCAAGCCGTACCATTCGAGCCTCCGAGTCAAGACACTGGCCTCGACGAGTTGCTGCAAGGTGCGAAGCGGTTTAGTGGCGAGTCTCGTGACGTGATGGGTCGTGAAGCGGAAGGGCTCGCACTAGCGCGTCGCGCGGTGGAGCTTTCGAAGACTCCCAGCGGCATCGCGAAACTGCTATCGGTTCGCAATGATGCGGGAATCGCGTTGGCGTGGGCATTGTTCGCAAACGGTCTCGAGGACGAGGCGCGCACCCAGCGCGAGACCTCGCTCGCGGATGTGACAAAGGCCGAGAACCTCTCGTCCATCGACAACCTGGTTCGGCTTCAGCTCGCGATGGAGAAGGCGAACAGTCCCGAGGCGGCTGCCGAAATCGAACAGCTCACGTCAAAGGTTGCGGACCTGGAAACTGCCGTCGCGAAGCGATGGCATTGGACGCTTGAGAAGGAGGAAGAGCTGTTCTTGCACGATACGTTGAGAGAGCTCGTGGCGGGCATCGGAGAGTTTGAGGCCACGGTGGTTGCTCACGTTCGCCAGCAGTTGCTATGGGCGGAGCAAGTCGATGGGCTGACCAAGGACAGCTACAAAGAGAAGTGGGATGCCGCAAGGCTCGCCATCGCCGCTGCGGATGGCGAAATCGCGAGCAAGCTGTATGCGGCGGATCGATTCTCACTCTATCCACAGAGGGGATTGGTGCCGATCGGCATGAATCCAGTGACCAAGCTTTGGGAGTTCTACCACCTGCGGTCTGCGTGGGACGGAGTGACGGAGCCAAGCAAGATCGAGGTGCCCAAGCACCAAGCAGACGGCACGATCCGCGTAAATGACGATACGGGGATCGTGTTCGTGTTGTTGCCCGGTGGCGCGTTCACGATGGGTGCCCAGAAGGACAGCCCGGACAAACCCAACTTCGATCCTCAAGCGGGGCGTTACGAGACTGGCCACTTTAAGCCCGTGACCGTGAAGCCGTTCTTCATGGCGCGCCATGAGTTGACGCAAGGTCAGTGGCTGCGTCTTTGGAGCGGTAAGAAGAGCGATCGCCATCCGACCTTCTTTCGTCCTGGCCAAGTATGGAATCAGCAGTTGGTGTCCTTGGCAAATCCGGTTGAGAATATCAACTGGCACATGGGGGACCAACTGGTGACTCGTGCGGGTTTGATGATGCCGACCGAGGAGCAATGGGAATACGGCTGTCGCAGTCAGACGACGACACCATGGTCATGTGACCAAGCGAACTTGAAGAGGTTCGCCAACGTCAACGACAAGTCTGTGGAGCGATACAAGTTGCCTTTTGGCGCCGGCAATGATTGGGATGATGGATACGTCGGATCTGCACCGGTTGGTTCGTTTGCCGCAAACAGGTTTGGATTCCATGACATGCACGGAAATGTGCAGGAGATGACGCAAACCAGGACCCCCCCCGGCCCTATGGGCCATTCTGGTTACATCCTTCGCGGCGGTTCTTTCAAAGAGGCCGCCGCCGTTGGCCGATCGAGCTCGCTCCGGCCTACCGGCGATCTGTTTGTGGATTTTAGCATTGGCTTGCGCCCTGCCAGGAAGCTGGACGGTGAGCGCTAGTCATCCTTCGCGGCACTCTCAAACTTCGCGGCACTCTCAAACTTCGCGGCACTCTCAAAGATACTCATGAACAATCCAACCCGAAACGACAGCAGCCAAAGTGTTTTGAGACACATCAGCGAAGACCTTGGAAGCACGCCCACGGTACGGCTGCGAGACATCGACGAAGACCGCGATGGGTCGACGCTGGATTCGTCGAGCGAGGGCGATCATCAACAGGCAGACGCAGGTAGGTACAAGGTGATCGGCCTGCTTGGTCAGGGCGGCGTCGGTACCGTGCACCGCGGCCGCGACAGTGACCTTGGCCGCGACGTGGCGATGAAGTTCTTGCACGAGCGCTACGCGAAAGATCCATCGGTGCTGCATCGCTTTGTCGAAGAAGCGCAGATTGGTGGTCAGCTCCAACACCCTGGCATCGTGCCGGTCTACGAGCTGGGCATGGCCGACGGCAAGCCGTTCTTCACCATGAAAATGGTCAAGGGTGAGACGCTGGCCAAGAAGCTGTCTGAGCGTGCCAACATCGATACCGACCGCCGCAAGTTCTTGGCGTTGTTCGAAGACATCTGCCAAACGATGGCCTATGCGCACGCTCGCGGCGTCGTGCACCGAGACCTCAAGCCGGCGAACATCATGATCGGTTCGTTTGGCGAAGTGCAGGTCGTCGATTGGGGCATGGGCAAGGTCCTGTCGAGCGGAGGCGTTGCGGATGAACTTCGCGCGGCGGAGCGGCATTCGCAGGTCAGTGTGATTGCAACCGCGCGCTCTTCGGGAAGCGGCACCCAGTCTGTCATGGGATCGGTGATGGGCACGCCCGCCTACATGCCGCCGGAGCAAGCACAAGGCGATGTCGACGCCATGGATGAACGCAGCGATGTGTTTGCTCTCGGCGCCATCCTGTGCGAGATCTTGACTGGTCAACCGCCGTACGTCGGGGCTCAAGGCGAACTGATCAGCATGGCGGCGTTGGCGAAGCTTGGTGATGCGCGCGCACGATTGGCTGCGTGCGGTGCCGAGCAAGAGATCGTCGACCTGGCCACGCTGTGCTTGATGCCAGCACCGGCCGCTCGGCCAAAGTCCGCCGCCGACGTTGCCAAGGTGGTGCTGCGGCATCTCGCGGCTGCGGAGGAGAGTGTACACCAAGCCACGATGCGTGCCGTCGGCCTCAAGCGAACGCAGAAGTTTGGTGCGACTCTGATTGCGGTGATTGCCGCGTGCCTCGCGGTGTCGCTGTGGTTCTGGTTTGACGCGGTCGCGGCAGGCAGCTTGGCAGACGAGCAAGCAGACGTGGCGAAAGCCCAAGAAGGTCACGCTGTCACGGCGAAGATCGATGCCGATCACGCCAGTGTACTAGCCGGCACTGCGCGCAAGATCGCCATTGCCCGGGACGACGAGGCCCAAGACAAAGTCGACAACTTCACGCGGCTGCGCTACGCGGTGCGGCTAGAGGCTGCGAAGCAGGCGGAACGAACGCTCTATCCTGCGTGGCTGAAC